>CABSMX010000183.1 GCA_902478945.1 uncultured Collinsella sp. | reverse complement strand
GCCAGCGACTCCTCCAAAATCTCGGAACAGGCGGCAACGCACTCATCGCAGATAAAGATGTTGGTCGGGCCCTTCACCAGGCGGCGAACCTGACCCTGCTCTTTTCCGCAGAAGGAGCAGCGGATGGGGTTGCCGTTCTCGTCGAAATTGTCCTGCATGTTACCGGCCATCCTAGGCGTCCTTCGCGGCAAGGTCGCGCGAGGTGACGATACGGTCGATCAGGCCGTAGTCAAGGGCCTCGGCAGCGGTCAGGTAGTTGTCGCGCTCGGTATCGGCCTGGACCTTCTCGATGGGCTGGCCCGAGGCGTCGGACAGGATCTGGTTGAGCTCGCGGCGGGTCTTCTTAATCTCCTCGGCCACAATCTCGATCTCGGTCTGCTGACCCTGGGCACCGCCGCTGGGCTGGTGAATCATGACCTTAGAGTGCGGCAGGCAGAAACGCTTGCCCTTGGCGCCGGCCGAAAGCAGCACGGCGGCCATAGACGCGGCCATACCCACGCAAATGGTCGAAACCTGCGGCTTGATAAAGTTCATGGTGTCAAGAATCGCCAGACCGGAGTAGACCTCGCCACCGGGCGAATTGATGTAGAGCGAGATATCCTTCTCGGCATCCTGGCTCTCAAGATGCAGCAGCTGGGCAACGACCAGGTTGGCACTGACGGAGTTGATCTCCTCGCCCAAGAAGATGATGCGGTCGTTGAGCAGGCGCGAATAGATATCGTAGCTGCGCTCACCGCGCGGCGTCTGCTCGATAACGTATGGCACGAGGGCGGAATCGAACTTAGCGATCATACGCATCTCCATTTCTCTCTTGCGGACCAAATTGGTTCTAGATAAACGTACGGTGCCCGCATGCTATGCATTGGCTGGCACCGTACGAAGCAACCGGATAACCGGTGTGTAACTTTACCCCATCACGGGCACACGCATGCGCTCGCGGGCAAGGTGGCGAGAATTACTCGGCGTCCTTGGCGGTCTCGTCGACCTCGGTCACCTTGGCGTTCTCGACCAGGTGGTCGACGGCCTTGGAGCGACGGATGGACTCGCGGACGGCAGGCATGCGGCCGTCGGCGATGAACTCGGCCTTAGAAGCCTCGACGTCCTTGACGCCGGCCTTCTCGAACTCGGCGTTGATGTCGTCCTCGGTGACCTCGATCTTGAGCTCACGGGCGAGGGCGTCGAGAGCCAGGGACTCACGGGCGACGTCGTTGGCCTGCTTGTGCAGGTCGCCGATGAACTGCTCCATGGTCAGGCCGGAAGCGGGCAGCCAGGTGTCCAGCGTCATGCCGCGGGCAGCGAGGTTGGACAGGAAGTTCTGGCCAAGCTCCTCAAAGACGGACTGCTCGTAGTCGGCGTCCATCTCGTCGAGCTGCAGGCGCTCGGCGAGAGCGGAGACGCAACGGTTCTCCTTCTCGGCCGGGAGGCGGGAAGCCTTGTCCTGCTCGATCTCGATCTTGATGGCGTCGCGCATGGCGTCGATGCTATCGAAACCAAAATCGGACTTGACGAGCTCGTCGGTGAGCTCGGGGGTGTTGCGGACCTTGATGCCCTTGACGGCGACCTCGACGGTATGGGCCTCGGCCTCCTCGCCCTCCTCGACCTCGTCGGTCCAGGTAACGGTCTTGACGTCGTCAACGTTAGCGCCGATCAGGGCCTCGTTGAACTCCTTGGGGTCTGTCTCTTATACACATCTGACGCTGCCGACGACTAGTCGAGTGTAGA
>CABSMX010000182.1 GCA_902478945.1 uncultured Collinsella sp. | reverse complement strand
CGGTGCCTTCTTGCTTATAAATGATGGCAGGGAATTTGATGGAGGCTTTGCCCTCCGTGAAATCCGCTGTCTCAAGCTCAGCAGTCCAAGCCTTGTCATCCTTGGTGGCTGGGTCGATGGACTTGCCTACCTCAGGGACGTTCGACAATTCAACCATCGTAAAGCTACAAGGGCGGGGCGCTCCCAGGCCATAGAAGAACTTGTCAGCCTCAAACTGCCACTGCCCATTGGGGGCATAACGATTGGTGACAGTGATGGTTTTGTCTGCAACTGCCACATCGGTGCCATTGACGGTCACTGCTTCAACGGTGGGCTGATTATTGCGGCGTTTTCAGTCCGTGATTCCGCGAGCCATCGGTGCGCTTGTCCGCTATCGGTCGGTGTGCGCCGATGATGGCGCTTTAATCTCTCCAATCTCCTACGATTGGCCCAGGTGCAAAAAGCATCCGGGCCATTTCTACGTTAGGAGGAAAAAATGGTCAAGTACCGAGAGATCCTGAGACTGACTTATCTCGGGATCAGCCAGGAGAACATAGCGTTCTCCTGCGGCTGCGCGAGATCCACCGTGCAGCTGATCCAGAAGCTCGCTAAGAGCAAGGGGCTTGAGTGGCCGCTACCCGGCGAGATGGACGATGCGGCAATCAGAGCCGTGCTCTACCCGCCGAAGGAGACCCGCGATGACGGGAAGTTCGCCATCGACCACGAGTGGATCGAGCGCGAGATGGGCAAACCCGGGGTCACGATGACGCTTCTTTGGAGCGAATACTGCGTGAAGGCCACCGATCACGGCGCCGATCCCTTCATGTACTCGGCTTTCTGCCAGCGCCATCGCAAATGGGCGCAGCGGAACCGCATCACCTTGCATATCGACCGTCGCCCGGCCGAGGAGATGCAGGTCGATTGGGCTGGCAAGTGCCCGGCGTATTGCGACCCGGACACCGGCGAGATTCGCAAGGCCCACGTGTTCGTGGCCTGCCTGCCGTACTCCTCGATGATCTTCGCCTGGCCCTATCCAAACATGGGAGAGGAGTCTTGGATCGACGGGCACATCCGCGCCTTCCGCGAGTTCGGCGGCACGACGCCCATCGTCGTGCCGGACAACTGCAAGACCGGCGTCATCAAGAACACGGTAGAGGAGCTCGTCGTCAATGAGCAGTACAGGCTCATGTGCGAGCACTACGGCGTGGCTGTCGTGCCGGCACGGGTTCGCAGGCCAAAGGACAAGGCCGCTGTCGAGATGAGCGTTGGCGTGGTGGAGCGAAAGGTCATCGCCGCCATGCGCGACCGAGTGTTCATCGGCATCGCGGAACTCGCTGCGGCAATCGACGAGGCCGTGGATTCCATCAACTCCGCGCCCTTCCAGAAGCGGGCCGGCAGCAGGCGCGAGGCCTTCCTCGGGCGGGAGAAGGACCGCTTGCAGCCCCTGCCGCCGACCCATTACGAGATGACGGTCAGGAAGACCGCCACCGTCCAGTTTAACTACCATGTCTCCTTTGACAAGCGCTACTACTCGGTGCCAGCCGCCTACGTGCGGCGCGAGGTGGGCATCGTCGCCACTAGAACGACGGTGGCCGTCATCTGCGACGGGGAGCGCATCGCCATGCACAGGCGCTCGACATCTCCCGCCGGCGCCTATGTCACAGATCCCGCCCATATGCCCGACTCCCACAGGGAATGGACGGCGTGGAGCGGGGACAGGTTCCTGTCTCTTATACACATCTGACGCTGCCGACGACT
>CABSMX010000181.1 GCA_902478945.1 uncultured Collinsella sp. | reverse complement strand
GTTGCCGCCATCGACGCCCAGGTGGGCGTCGAGGTCGAGCGCGTTGACGTTTGCATCGACGGCCTCGTTTTCCCCAAGGAGTAACCTTTGAGCCTTAAGGTTTATCGCGGGCGTACGCTTGCCCGCAGTCAGGCGCTGCAGCTGCTGTTCCAGGCTGAGGCCACGGACAGCCCGCTCGAGCGCGTCCTCGAGGGCGATTTCCTGATCTCGAAGGGTCCCCTCGACCCCTACGCGCTGGAGCTGTGCCGCGGTGCCTACGAGCACATCGACCGCATCGACTGCGCCCTGCGCTCCGTCGCCAAGAACTGGGATCTTATGCGTATGCCCGGTGCCGACCGCAATTTGCTGCGTATCGCCGTCTATGAGATGCGCTTCCTCACCGACGAGGAGGTCTCGGACGCCATCGTGATCAACGAGGCAGTCGAGCTTGCCAAGGCCTATGGCACCGACCAGTCCGCGTCGTTTGTCAACGGCGTGCTGGGCAAGATCGCTCGTAGCGAGGAGCTGCCGGGCGAGGACCTCTATCAGGAGCTGCTGGCCGAGGACCGTGCCCGCGAGGAGGCCCAGGCCGCCGAGGCTGCCGCCAAGGTTGCCGCCAAGGTTGCCGCCGCTCAGGCTGCGGCCGGCGTTTTCGACGAGGATGCCGAGGTCGCCGAGGCCGAGACCGGTACCGTCGAGGAGTAGTCATGCCAGAGGGTTCCGTCCGCAACTTCGACGAGATCTCGGACCGCTTGGACCAGATTATCGCGACCGTTCGCTCCAAGGATACGTCCCTGGAGCGTTCGCTCGATCTGTTTGACGAGGCGATTGAGCTGGGCTCCCGTGCGGTCGATATGGTCGATAAGTTTGAGCTGACGCCTCGCGAGGCCGATAAGCTCGAGCAGGAATACGATGAGGATGCGGCAAACGAATCCAAGGATAGCCAGGCCGCGTCTCCGGATACGAATGGTTGATGGCATTCATGAAACGTGTGCGTCTTGATGACGAACTGATTTCACAGGGCATCTGCGCCGATCGCGCGGATGCCCTTCGCACTCTTATGGCCGGCTTGGTCTCGAGCGGCGGCGAGCGTTTGACCTCGCCAGGTCTTAAGGTGACGCCCGACCTGCCGTTGCACGTGAAGGGTCGTATTCCCTACGTGGGGCGCGGCGGGCTCAAGCTCGAGGGCGCGCTCGATGCGTTTGGGATTGATCCGACGGACCTTCCTTGCCTCGATGTGGGCTGCTCCACGGGCGGCTTTACCGATTGCCTGCTCAGGCGTGGCGCCGCCACGGTCGTTTCGGTCGATGTGGGTCGCGCCCAGTTTGATTGGTCACTGCGCCAAGACGATCGCGTGACGCTCCACGAGCGCACTAATGTGACGCAGTTGCCCGAGCTCGGCTACGGCGGCGCTATCGACCTGGCCGTGTGCGATGTGTCGTTTACGAGTATCGCGAATGTCATCGACGCCGTGCTGGCGTGCCTGAAGCCTTCGGGTTCGTTTTGCACGCTGGTAAAGCCGCAGTTTGAGGCGCCGGCTGCGCTGGTGGGCGAGGGTGGCATCGTGACCGACCCTGCCGTCCGCCGCGATACGCTCGTGGCGGCGATTGAACTCTTTGCTGCCAAGGGCCTGTTCCCGCTCGACGTGTGCGTGTCGCCCATCCATGGCGCCAAGGGCAACGTCGAGTTTTTCCTGTACGGCACGAGGTTTGCCCCCGGCGAACGCACCGACGATGAGCTGCAATCCCAGGTATCGGTTTTGAGCGAGAAAGCTGCAACGCTATGAAGGTCTTTCTGGTTCCCAATTTCTACAAGCAAGAGGCGGTTGAG
>CABSMX010000180.1 GCA_902478945.1 uncultured Collinsella sp. | reverse complement strand
CACTCGACTAGTCGTCGGCAGCGTCAGATGTGTATAAGAGACAGGTCAAGCTGGATTTAGCAGACGCCTTGGGCGAGCATGGCGTCGGCGACCTTCAGGAAGCCGGCGATGTTGGCGCCCATGACAAAGTTGCCCTCCTGGCCATACTCCTTGGCGGTGTCGTCCACATTGTGGAACATGCCGCGCATGAGCTGCTCGAGCTTGCCGTCGACCTCCTCAAAGGTCCAGGACAGGTGCTCGGCGTTCTGGCTCATCTCCAGGCCGGACACGAGCACGCCGCCGGCGTTGGCAGCCTTGCCGGGCATAAAGGCGACGCCGTTCTCCTGGAAGTAGTTCGTGGCCTCGATGGTCGTGGGCATGTTTGCGCCCTCGCCGACCACCTTGCAGCCGTTGGCGACGAGCGCCTGGGCGTCCTCGAGCAGCAGCGTGTTCTCGCGAGCGCAGGGCAGCGCGATATCGCAGGGCAGCTGCCACACGCCGCGGCCGTCGCCCTCGTGCCACACGGCGTTGGGCTTCTCGTCGACGTACATGGCGAGCGTGACGCCCTTGTCGTGGCCGGAGCGCTTCTTATTGTAGACATGCTCGAGCACGGTGTAGTCGATGCCGTCGGGATCCTCGACCCAGCCGTGGGTGTCGGAGCAGGCCAGCACCTTGCCGCCGAGCTGGGAGACCTTCTGGACAGCGTAGATGGCGACGTTGCCGGAACCGTGAACCACAACGTTCTTGCCCTCGAAGGAGTCGCCACGGCTCTTGAGGTACTCGTCCACAAAGTAGACCAGGCCGTAGCCGGTGGCCTCGGTACGGGCGAGCGAGCCTCCAAAGGAGAGGCCCTTGCCGGTAAGGACGCCGGTCCACTCGTTGGTCAGGCGCTTGTACTGACCGAACATGTAGGCAACCTCGCGGCCGCCAACGCCCAGGTCGCCGGCGGGAACGTCGGTGTTGGGGCCAATGTGGCGATAGAGCTCGGTCATGAAGGACTGGCAGAAGTGCATGATCTCGTTGTTAGACTTGCCCTTGGGGTCAAAGTCGGAACCGCCCTTGCCGCCGCCCATGGGAAGGGTGGTCAGGCTGTTCTTGAGGATCTGCTCCAGGCCCAGGAACTTGAGCATACCCAGGGTGACCGTCGGGTTAAAGCGCAGGCCGCCCTTGTAGGGTCCAATGGCAGAGTTGAACTCGACGCGGTAACCGCGGTTGACCTGGACCTTGCCCTGGTCGTCGACCCAGGGAACACGGAACATAACGATGCGCTCGGGCTCGACGAGGCGCTCAAGCAGGGCGGCCTCCTCGTACTCGGGGTGGGCGTCGAGCGCCGGCTGGATAGTGCCGAGGATCTCGGTCGCGGCCTGGATGAACTCAGGCTGCTCGGGATAACGGGCCTTGAGCTCGTCGAGAACTTTCTGCGTGTAGCTCATGCTTCCTCCAATGATGGGAAACGAAAAATGTCGGTCGCGGCACCCTATGCGCCACGAACTTTATCGAGTATGGATAATATCGCACTGTTGCAACAAAGTTTCGCATAAGCCGACGAGTAGATGTTTCGTTTTGATTACGATGCAGGTAGAAGCGTTTTTGAGTGCCTGACGTGCAAAACCCGTGTTTCAAACCTGTTTCGTCCACGTGTTCCAAACCACCACATTGAGGACAGGTAACTTTGTGGTGGTGTTGGCGGCTAGAGGACGAGTTGATGGTAGTCGGCGGGGGTTATGCGGCCTTCGGTGGCAGCGCGGAAGGCGGCGAGCGCATCGCCCGAGAACGGCATAGCCCAGCACCTGTCTCTTATACACATCTCCGAGCCCACGAGACTACGCTGCAT
>CABSMX010000179.1 GCA_902478945.1 uncultured Collinsella sp. | reverse complement strand
GCGTAAGGCCCGCCGCCGGATACACCACGAGCGAGGTCCCGCCCACGATGAGGGCATCGGCCTCGGCGATGGCGGCGACGGCGCTGGTTAGCACACGCTCGTCGAGCGGCTCCTCGTAGAGCACCACATCGGGCTTAATGCGCCCGCCGCACGCAGGACACACGGGCACGCCCGCGGCGTCCTCGTGCTCGCGCGAGCAAATCCACTCGGCGCTATAGACCGCGCCGCACGACTGGCAAATGTTTCGATGGACCGATCCGTGCAGCTCAAACACACGCTGCGAGCCGGCCATCTGATGCAGACCGTCGATATTTTGCGTCACCACGGCATTTAGCTTTCCGGCGCGCTCCAGCTCGGCCAGCTTGGTGTGGCAGCGGTTGGGCTTGGCGCCAAGCGCGATCATCTTGGTGCGGTAGAAGTCGAAGAACTCGGCCGGATGCGCCTCATAAAAGCTATGCGAGAGCATGGTCTCGGGCGGATAGGCAAACTGCTGGTGATACAGGCCGTCCACGCTGCGGAAATCGGGGATGCCACTCGCCGTGGAAACACCCGCGCCGCCAAAGAAGACCACGCGCTTGTGGGTGCCGAACAGCTCTTCCAGCGCGGCGGAGGCCTGCTTGGGATCCGTTATTGTCTGCGTCATATGAGTCCTCCGTCCTTGTTGGTCGGGCAGCGTCGGGCAATGTCCCAGCATGCGGCCTTTGGGTCAGCACGCACGGAGCCCACCACCGCCCCTGTTGCGCTAATCTTAAGCCTGCCAACCCCGTCGAAAGGACACCATGCCTCAGACTTACACTTTCGCCTCGTGGAACGTCAACGGCCTGCGCGCCGTTCTCAAAAAGGACCCGAGCTTTATCCAGATCGCGCAAGAACTCGACGTCGATATCTTGGCGCTGCAGGAAACCAAGCTGCAGGAGGGCCAGGTCGATATCGACCTGCCCGGCTATCACCAAACCTGGAGCTACGCCGAGCGTAAAGGTTATTCGGGCACTGCGGTCTTTAGCCGCCAGGAACCGCTGCGCGTGTTGCGCGCCGACGCGCTGCTGCCTTACGCCGGCGAGGGCGAGACGGCCGAGCTCGTCGCCCAAGCCGCAACCGAGGGCCGCGTCTGTGCGCTCGAGTTCGACAAGTTTTGGTTCGTGGATGTCTACACGCCCAACGCCCAAAATGAGCTCGCGCGCATCGATGTGCGTATGGCCTGGGACGATGCCTACCGCGGCTTTTTGAACGCGCTCGAGCGCGAGACCGGCAAACCCGTCGTAACCTGCGGCGACTTTAACGTGGCGCACGAGGAGATCGACCTTAAGAACCCCAAGTCCAACCGCGGCAACGCCGGCTTTTCGGACGAGGAGCGCGGCAAGTTTACCGAGTTGCTCGACGCCGGCTTCACCGATACCTGGCGCGCGGCAAACCCCAACGTCGAGGGCGTCTACAGCTGGTGGAGCTACCGCTTTAATGCTCGCAAGAACAACGCCGGCTGGCGCATCGATTACTTCCTGGTAAGTGATTCAATCGCCGCCGACGTTCGCGACACCGGTATCCGTGGCGACATCTTTGGCAGCGACCACTGTCCCGTCACCCTCACCCTAGAGTTCTAGCCCCAACTGACCCCCTGGGGACGGAGGAAAACAGATCATCCTCCCATCCCCATATGAGTTGCGGTGAAATAGTTCCTGATTGGGGGTGCGGACGATTTCTTGGACCGCGCCTAGGCGTATCCAAGCTTCCTGCGGTACTCCATCGGGCTGAGCCACCCGAGGGACTTCTTGATCCGCTCCTCACGATAGTATACGAGGTAGGCCTCGAGCCTGCCCATGAACTCCCCGGCCGTCACGCC
>CABSMX010000178.1 GCA_902478945.1 uncultured Collinsella sp. | reverse complement strand
CGGCGCCTTAACGGCGACGATGAGCGACTTGGCGCGGCTGAGCACATCAGCCTCGTCGGCAGCGATGAGCGAATCGATGGCGCGGACCATTTGGCGGCGAGCATCCTGGCGCTCGGCACTCTTAAGGAACTCGATGCCGCGTGTGGGGCTTCCCGCCACGGCGACCGCCATGCGGCAACGCGCGAGATCCTGACCCGTCGCGCGGCTCACGGCCTGCGCGGCCACGGTGGGCGACACCAGCCGAAACGGCACGCACTGACAGCGGCTCACGATGGTGGGCAACATCACGTCTGCCGAGGTGCCCAACAAGATGAACATAACGCCCTCGGGCGGCTCCTCGAGTGTCTTGAGCAGCGCGTTGGCGGTGTTAGCGCGCAGTTGCTCGGCACGATCGATGATGTAGACCTTGGCCTTGGCACGGATGGGCGCCAGCGGCACGTCATCGAGCAGCTCGCGGGTCTGGGCAATGAGGTAGCCTGTGGCGCTCTCGGGCGTGTAATAGTGCACGTCAGGATGCGTATGCCGAGCAACGCGTACGCAGCTGTCGCATGCTCCGCAGCCGTCCTGCTCGCACAGGAAGGCCTGGGCGAGCGCCCATGCGGCATCGAGCTTGCCGGCGCCGGGAGCGCCCAAAAACAGGTAGGCGTGCGATGCGCGGCCGCTGGCGACGGCGTTGGTCAAAAAATCGCGCACGCGCTCTTGGGTGTCGAGCTTGACCATCAGGCTTGCCTGAGCGGGTGCCATGTTACTCGGCCTCCTTGGCAAGTGCGGCGGCGACGGCGTCTTGCGGAATGTCGAGACCGTACGCGCGAATCTGCTCGACCGTCTTCTCGAAGACTTCCTCGACGGTCGCAGTGGCGTCGATGAGCTTTACGCGGTTTGGCTCCTCGGCAGCAATGGCGCAAAATCCCTGGTAAACACGCTCCTGGAATGCCATGCCTTTTGCCTCCATGCGATCTGCCGCGCCACGGACTGCCATGCGCAGTGCCGCCTGCTCGGGCGTTATGTGGTAGACGAGCGTGAGCGCCGGGTGCGTACCCGCGACGGCCAGGCTGTTGGCATCGCGCACCATCCGGCGATCGAGGCCGTCGGCAAACGCCTGGTAGCAGGTCGTGGAATCGTAGAAGCGGTCGCACAGAACCACCTTGCCGGCCGCGAGGGCGGGAGCTATAACCTCGTGCACCAACTGGGCGCGCGCCGCCTCGTAGAGCAGCAACTCGCAGGTGTCTCCCATCGCCGTGTTAGCGGGATCGAGCAGCAAAGCGCGAATCTTTTCGCTGATGGCGGTGCCGCCCGGCTCGCGCAGGCTCACAACCTGGTAGCCAGCGAGTTCGAGCGCGCGGGCAAGCAGACGCGCCTGCGTGGACTTGCCGGCACCATCGACGCCCTCGAGCGTGATAAAGCTATGTTGAGCGGGCTCAAAAGCCATGGGCGCAGCCCCTTCCTACAAGGCGCGTAAATGCGGATATATCAACCAAGCCATGATACCGCAGGGGCAGGCGCGCCCCCAATGGCTAATGGTGTCTTTCCAAAGTTGCGGTGAAATAGGGACTGATTGAAGCTCTGAGACCGCCAAACAGTCCCTATTTCACCGCAACTTATGATGGGGAATTTTGGACGCTGGGTATAATCGTCGTATTGCATTGAAATGTGGCGAAAGGAGTGGCAATGTCTCGGTATTGCGCCTCGTGCGGCAAACTTCTTGCAGATGATGCCAAGTTCTGCACCTCATGCGGTGCACCCGTTGAGCAGACAACCGCAAGCAATGGCCAACCCGCGTTTGAGCAGACCGGCTTCCTCGATACGCCGCAAGCTAAGCCGGACGACCCCCTCGCCTATCGCCCCGAC
>CABSMX010000177.1 GCA_902478945.1 uncultured Collinsella sp. | reverse complement strand
AGATGCAGCGTAGTCTCGTGGGCTCGGAGATGTGTATAAGAGACAGCTCATCAACTACGCGCGCGAGACCATCATTGACGAAGACGCCGTCGACGCCGCCCTGCGCGAGGGCAAGCTCAGCTGGTTTAGCTGCGACTTTGCCACACCCAAGACGGTCAAGATGCCCAATACGTTTATCACCACGCACTCGGGCGCCGGCACCGGCGAGGCCGAGGCCAACTGCGCCGACATGGCCATCAGCGAGCTCAAGGATTACCTGGAAAACGGCAACATCGCGCACAGCGTCAACTACCCCGCCTGTAGCATGGGCAAGGCGCGCGCCGCAAGCCGCATCGCCTGCCTGCACGCCAATGTGCCCAACATGATCGGCCAGATCACGGCAATCCTGGCCAAGGACAATGCCAACGTGCAGCGTATGACCAACGAGTCCGCCGGCGAGAACGCCTACACCATGTTCGACACCGACGAGCACCTGGACAGCAGCACGATCGAGACGCTCAAGCAGATTCCGTCGATGTATCGCGTGCGCGTGATCAAGTAGCGTCGGCGCCAAGCCTGCCAGACAGCCCAGGAAGTCCATTCGCCCCCGTTTTAACGAAACGGGGGCGAATTTCGTGCTCCCGCCGGCTTGAAAAGTGCTACCCAGAACAAGTTGTTTCGGATAATCGACAGTGATGCCCTAGTCGCTAAGCACAACTGCTTTTATAAACAACTTTATCAGGGGTTTTAGTAGATAAAAATCGATCTCTATATGCCAAATTAAAGTTGACTATCCATTTTCCGAAATAACTTGCTCTAGGTAGCACTTTTTCAGCCAATTCCAAGGAGCGACTGGAGCCTTTTAGCAACCAAAACCCTAGCTCCCGCGACCGTTTTCCACCCGCGCGGCTACATTCCCGCCCAATCGATAAAAATCTCCTCACGGAGCCGCCGTTCGAGCTCCTGCTGCCGCGGCGTCTTGTCTTTCAACGGCATATCGAGATAGGACATGATAAGCTCCATCACCACGCGGAAGGCATCGGAGTCAACCAGCTGACCATAGGTCATCAGAACGACTGGATATCCCATCGTCTGAAGGGCCGTCGTTCGATCGGAGTCCGAGATCTTGGATTCTATGGATCCGTGAATGGCTTTACCCTGGCATTCAACCAGGCACTCTCGGCTGCCCTCCTTATTTGACAGCAAGATATCGGCATAGCGCCTATCAAGCCCCGAAATCAGGCGGGCGCTGCGCGTCATGCGAATCTCAACGTTATTGGTAAGGTGCAACCCTTCGCCACCGCGCAGCCTCGAAAGGCCAAACAGCATCGAAGCCTGGACCTCGAGCGGCGATGCCACAACCCCCGTAATGCATTTCGCGGCACGTGTGAATGATTTAGCACCGCGGAGTCCCTGGATCTTATTTGCGAACTCCGTAAGGTCAGAGAGCTCGATCAAGGGAGGTCGTTTCCACAAGTCCGTTGGATTCCCCGAGACATCCTTTACGTTTTCCCAGCCCGACCGTGCGTCACCCCACCGGCTCCCATATGCCTGCTCAAGCGCCAACTTTACCTGAGGCGCAATCTTGCACACGGCAAAGGTGCCGCACATCTCATACATGCACATGATCAGACGCTCGTTTGAGACCGAGGAAGCCAGGGTCAGCAGCGTAAAGAGCGGGGACGCGACATCAAGACCAAACTCCGTCTGCCGCACGGAGCCAAACGGCCTCCCCCCGTTCCAAACATGTCTTACAATGCGACCGCCTTTACGTCCGCAGCCACCCTGCGCCAACACGTGTAACGGGGTCCCCAAGAAATGCTTGACGAGCGGATGTTCACAAAGGCGTTCCCTGCGCGGATCGTCCGCAGAATCGGGCAGGTCCCTGTCTCTTATACACATCTCACGC
>CABSMX010000176.1 GCA_902478945.1 uncultured Collinsella sp. | reverse complement strand
TGTGTATAAGAGACAGGGATAAAAAAGGCCACGAAGTCAAAGACCGTCCACACGAGAACGGCGAAATAACCCCAGCCGTACGTGTAATCGTTGCTCCAGGTATCGCTTGTACGGTCAAAGCGGAAGACCTGCTGGTGAAAATCGTTGGTGAGCACAAATCCGATAAGCAGGATGGCCACAAGCCACAGCGCAGCACGGTAGCGGCGACCCAGGCGGTGTTGCTCCAGACCCGCAAGGCGCAGACCACACAACTGGTAGAACAGAGGAATGAGCGTCATGGGCACGTAGTACAGGTACCACAGCACGGTGGCATAGAACGGCGTGAACGACTTGTACTTCAGAATGACTTCGATCATCCACAGGGCGCAGATGGTGGCGACGGCAACAAGGCGGCGGCGCAACACATAGTCCAAACAGCGCAGATAGACCGATACGCCCCAGATCGAAAATATGATTGCGGTGACAAGCAGCGGAAGGGAACTCGAGTGGACGAGCGCATCCACGACCTCTTCGGACACCTCGCTATAGGCGGGCACGGCGTTAGAAAGTTTGGGGTCGAAGGCGAACAGCGCCGGCAAGACTGCCAGAAGCATGAGGAACAGCGCGGTGATGGCGCCGGCGATAACAAAGACGCGGTGACGGTATACACGATGCGTTATGCCAACAAGGAATCGCGGCATGGCGAAGAGCCTGCCGCCCCTGGGATCCGCAACCGGCGCGGTCCGGGCGGCCGCGTGGCCGATATGTCGCTCGCGGGTACCCATAGTGCTTTTAGTGTACCGACAGGTGGGCCCAAAAAGCGGGCCACATGTCCCAAAATCCGCAGACGGCAAGGCGCCCGGCGAGCAGTTAATGCTTGCCGGGCGCGTTTGCATCGGGATGCCCATCAAGGAAGTGGCGTTGCGCGTGTCCCTTCTGGGCCATGCGGCTCAAAATCGCGGCGTGATGTGGACGACTGGGGCCGAATTAGCAGCATTTCGAGCTTGGTTTCGATATTGAGACTGGTTCTTTATTAAAATAGAATTCCAGACAATTGAGCGGACGGGGGTTAACCATGAGGGGCATGGGAGACACAACCGCATATTTGCGTCGGGGCATTCGGGAGATTATATGCCTGGCGCTGTTCTTCTTCACGTTTTTGGCGTGCGAGTATCTCTTTGATGTGCGCATAGCCGAGTTCGTGCCATCGAGTGAGGTCGTTATTTATGAGAGCCTTGTCATCGGCGCGAGCGTGATTGGCTTCTTTGTGCGTCCCGTTCTGTACTATCGCCGTCCCCATGCTATCGACGCGACGAGCGACATCACGGGCGTTTTGCTAGTGGCGGCATTGCTGCTTTTGATTATGGCTGCTCAGTTCGAGGTGGTAATCGCCGGCGGTTTGGTGGCGTGCTGCGCACTGGGCTACTGCGGATCGACGGCCCACGCAAACTTTGCACGACGCTTTGCGCGGACGCCCTGCTTGGCGCGCGCCGCCGCACTTTCCTATGCCATGGGCGTTCTGGTACAGGTAATCAACCACATGGTGATGCCTGTCGGTATTCCTCAGCAGGCTGTTCTGGTCGTCTGCGCGATCGTGCAGGTGGCGTTGCTCCACGGTGCCCGACGCGCCAAACTGCGCGACGAGTCCGATCCCAACTTTGAACCCAGTGTTGCCGGACTTTCGGTAGATGCTTTGGAATATGGCGCCAAGTGGCAAGACGATCCCAAGGCAAAGACGGCATTCCGCCGCGCCGTAGTTCGCTTGACCGTGGCGACGGTGTATCTTTCCGGCGTATTCGCCGCTCTCAACGCTGGCCTCACGACCTTGCATGCCGTCGGAGCTGTCGATTTGGGCGATTGGCCGCGCCTGCTGCTTGTCGTGAGCTCGTTGGCCGCTGGCGTCCTATTTGACCTGCACGGCCGTTCGTATATGAATATCGGCATGACATGCGCCGTGTCTCTTA
>CABSMX010000175.1 GCA_902478945.1 uncultured Collinsella sp. | reverse complement strand
ATCTCGACGGCATCGTCGATGCAACCAGGGCAGCTGCGGAGCGGACCCTTATCCGATCCGACGCCCTTGAGCGTGCCGCAGACGGTCGTTGTGTTCTTCGTTTTAAAACGCTTGGCGATTTCGCGCGACAGCTTGTAGGTCTGGCCCTTGGTCTTGGGGTTTTCCATGCCGTCGCTCATTACAAAACCCATGATGGCCACGGCGCCCGAGATGGCGCCGCAGGTTTCGGTCATGCCGCCCATGCCGGCGCCAAAGCCCTCGGTGAGGGTAAAGGCGACCTGGGGGTCGAGTCCGACGGCAGGTGCGAGCGTGCAGGCGACGGCCTGGGCGCAGTTGAAGCCACGGGCATGGTATTCGGCAGCCTGAGCCTGACAGGCGGTGATGTCGAGCTGGGCCGTATCGATTTGCTTCATCGTTGTCTCCTTAGTCACGGTGTACCCGCCTATGGTACCCATGACGGTGCGTGTAATCATCGAGAGCTTCATGGATGCCTCATTTTTATCTATCGAGCAAATGCCCAAGGCTTGAGATAAATACCCCTGATCAATTTGTCCCATAACCTACCTTGGGGATGGGTTGAGAGGGGTGCAGGGTAGCGGTATCGTGAACCGAATAAAAACAAAACCCAAGTAAGGGAGTTGGATATGAGCGAGCAGACCATCGGTACGACATGTGTTCAGGGCGGGTATCACCCGGGAGATGCGGAGCCGCGCCAGGTGCCCATCTACCAGTCCACCACGTGGAAGTACGACACGTCCGAGCACATGGGCAAGCTGTTTGACCTGGAGGAGTCGGGCTATTTCTACAGCCGTCTGCAGAATCCCACGTGCGATTTGGTTGCCGCCAAGATCTGCGAGATGGAGGGCGGCACCGCAGCGATGCTCACGAGCTCGGGCATGGCCGCGAACTTCCTCGCGATCTTTAACGTTGCCGGCGCCGGCGATCACGTGGTCGCGAGCTCCGCCATCTACGGCGGTACCTACAACCTGTTGGCTCACACCATGGGTCGTATGGGCTTGACCTGCACGTTCGTTGCCCCCGACTGCACCGACGAGGAGCTCGAGGCAGCCTTCCAGCCCAACACCAAGCTTGTCTTTGGCGAGACGATTGCTAACCCCGCCCTTGCCGTGCTCGATATTGAGCGCTTTGCCAAGGCCGCGCACGACCACGGCGTACCGCTGATGGTCGACAACACCTTCCCGACGCCCGTGATGTGCCGTCCCTTTGAGTGGGGCGCCGACATCGTCACGCACTCCACCACTAAGTACATGGATGGCCATGCGGCCTACCTGGGCGGCGTGATCGTCGACCACGGCCAGTTTGACTGGATGGCCCATGCGGATAAGTTCCCGGGTCTCACCACGCCTGACGAGAGCTACCATGGCGTGACCTATGCCGAGAAGTTCGGTCGCGAGGGCGCCTTCATTACCAAGGCCACCGCGCAGCTCATGCGCGATCTTGGCCCCATGCAGAACCCGCAGGCGGCGTTCTTCTTGAACAGCTCGCTCGAGAGCCTGCATGTGCGCATGCCGCGTCATTGCGAGAACGGCCTGGCCGTTGCCAAGTTCCTGCAGAGCCATCCCAAGGTGCGCTTCGTGAGCTATCCGGGCCTGGAGGGCGACAAGTACTATGACCTCGCTCAGAAGTACATGCCAAACGGTACCTGCGGCGTTGTGAGCTTTGGCTTTAATGGTGGTCGCGCGGCGGCCGAGACCTTTATGAAGAGCCTCAAGCTCGCCCAGATCGCCACGCATGTGGCTGACGCCCGCACCTGCTGCCTGCATCCCGCTAACGCTACGCACCGCCAGATGAACGATGAGGAGCTCATCGCCTGTGGCATCTCCGCCGACATGGTGCGCCTGTCGTGCGGCCTCGAGGACACGGCCGATCTGATTGCCGACCTTGAGCAGGCACTCGAGCAGTGCTAGGCTAGCTCCGTACAAGGTGCCGATGCCTGTCTCTTATACACATC
>CABSMX010000174.1 GCA_902478945.1 uncultured Collinsella sp. | reverse complement strand
GATGCAGCGTAGTCTCGTGGGCTCGGAGATGTGTATAAGAGACAGCCTGTGGGGTCGTGCCATTGAGTGCGGTCACCTGGAGGATCCCTGGAATGAGCCGCTTGACGACGCTTGGGTTATGACCAAGAATCCCGAGGACACCCCGGACACCCCGACCTACACCGAGATTGAGTTTGAGGCCGGCAAGCCCGTCGCCGTCGACGGCAAGAAGATGAAGCTCTCTGAGATTGTCATCGCCCTCAACAAGATCTCCGGCGACAATGGCTTTGGCCGTCTCGATCTGGTCGAGGATCGCCTGGTGGGCCTTAAGAGCCGCGAGTGCTACGAGGTTCCCGGCGCCCTGACGCTCATCACCGCCCACAAGGCGCTCGAGGACATCTGCGTCGAGGGCGACCTGCTCAAGACCAAGATTAAGCTCGAGCAGGATTGGGCCACCGCCGTGTACAACGGCCAGTGGTACAGCCCGCTCAAAAACGCGCTCGATGCCTTTATGGCCGACACGCAAAAGTTCGTGACCGGCACTGTCCGTCTGAAGTTCTTTAAGGGCAACTGCCATGTCGTCGGCCGCAAGAGCCCCTTCAGCCTCTACGACTACGGTCTGGCTACCTACGACCGCGACACCACGTTTGACGAGAAGGCCAGCGCCGGCTTTATCGAGATCGATACGCTGTCGCTCAAGACGTGGGCAAAGGTCCAGGGCCCCAGCTCTGCTGCCGCCCAGGCCTAGCGCCTCCTTCCCTTGGTATCCGCGCGGCCCATCCGCGTGATACATAACGGGCGCACGGGGTCCCTACCTTTCGTTATGCTTGCTGACACTTCTTAACATCGGTGGCCCCTACGTTCCGCCCGCATATATGATGCCGCGTCTGCGGCTGAGTCCGAGCCCCGCCGGGGTTGTCCGGCGGGGCTCCTTCTATCAATTTGGCGGCTCTGTGCCTATATATATGAGGAGTATCCATTATGTTCAATGCTATCGCGCATGCTTTGCTTGCCCTCGCGCCCGAGTTCGATGCTGTAAGGGTCGAGGACGTTCCTATGAGCCTGAAGGCCTGGATCGATGGTTCGCAGGGCAACATCCGGAGGGAGACGTTGGGCGCCAAGTGCATGGTGCGTCACTTCTTTGCAAATTAGCCACATGGCCCCGCGCGCGGCAGGGAGTGTGTAAAACTAGCGGTTGATAAATCGCTTTAGCGACAGGGCACATTGCTTTGGACGCTTGTTTTGGTATTTGGAGAAAGGAGACGGTTCCATGGCTCTTTGGGGCGGTCGTTTTGAGGCGGGCGTGGCCGAGGTCACGCAGGAGTTTGGCGCGTCGCTGCCGGTCGACAAACATCTCTATAAGCAGGATATCGCCGGCTCTAAGGCGCATGCCAAGATGTTGGCCGCCCAGGGCATCATCAGTGCCGAGGACGAGCAGGCGATTGCCAAGGGCCTGACCGGAATCGAACAGGATATCGATGCCGGCAACTTCACCTTCGATATCAACGATGAGGACATTCATATGTCCATCGAGAGCGAGCTGACGCGTCGCATCGGCGAGGCTGGCAAGCGCTTGCATACTGGGCGTTCGCGCAACGACCAGGTGGCGACCGATACGCGCCTGGGCGTCAAGGCGCTGGCCAAGGAGCTCATGGAGGCCAATCTAGAGCTGCGCCATGTGCTGGTGGATGCGGCCAAGAAGTACGACAAGGTGATTCTGCCGGGCTACACGCATATGCAGCACGCTCAGCCCGTGCTGCTCTCGCATCATCTGCTGGCGTATTCCTGGATGTTCGCGCGCGACTTTACGCGCCTGAAGGCCGCCTTTGATGCCGCCGACAACTGCCCGCTGGGTGCTGCCGCGCTTGCCGGCACGAGCTATCCGCTCGACCGTCAGATGACGGCTACCGAACTTGGCTTTGCGGGCGTGATTCCCAACTCGCTCGATGCGGTTTCCGACCGTGATTTCCTGCTCGATCTGCATTACGCCGGCTCCTGTCTCTTATACACATCTGACGCTGCCGACGACTA
>CABSMX010000173.1 GCA_902478945.1 uncultured Collinsella sp. | reverse complement strand
AGCGCCATCTCCTGGGCCTTGTCCGCCGCGGCAAGCTTGGCCTGCAGCTCGGCAATCTGAGCATCACGTGCAGCCAAATCGTTTTGAGCGGCATTACGCACCGCCGACTCGGCAAGCTTGGCTTCGTCATCTTTGCGTCCCAGCTGCGCACGCAAATTGTCGATCTCGCGCTGAAGCTCAGCATTCTCCTTCTGAGCATCGGCACGGGCCTCAACCGCCGCGCGCTGGTTTGCACTCTCGCGCTCTGCGGCAGCGCCCTCGAGCTTGGCGTGCAGCTCGGCAAGCTCGGCATCGCGCTTGGCAACCTCTTGTGCCAACTTCTGAGCCGCAGCGTTCTTCTGCTCGATAAGCTGAGCGTTGCGCTGAGACTCTGCCTTTTGCAAGGCAGCCGTCGAACGCGAGCGCTCAAGCTCCAGCGCCTGCTCGCCCTCGCGCTGGACTGCCTTCACACGCTCATCCAGGTCGCGCGAAAACTCGGCATCGCGCACTTGCTTGACAATATCCGCATAGCCAGACGCATCGACCTTAAAGACTTCGCCACAATGCGGGCACTTGATCTCATTCATAGCAGCTCCTCGATGGACGCAAATTTCAACCGCCTACACTCTACCGCGCCGTACGGACAAAAAAGGCGCCGCCGCCATAATGGCAACGGCGCCAGAACCACGACAAAGGTGCCCGCCCCCTTTGTCGCGGTTTGTGCGGTGGTTCAAGAATTACAGTCCAAAGAAGCTAAGAATCTGATCGCGGCTTACGGGCTTGTAATCGTTGGCATCGAGGCCGACATCGTAGCGAAAAATGGGGCGCTCGCGATCGCGGTTGCGTGCGTTGGTGCGGTCTCCCCTGCTGTGGATATGCCCGTGCAGCATGATGGCGCCGCGCGCCTTGCCATTCCAGCTGAGCATGGGGTAATGGCTCAAAACCAGGCGATGGCCCTTGGCATAGCCGGGAGCAATCTCCAGGTAATCGCGCACGTCTTCCCAAATCTGCGGTACGTCGGGATCTTCCCAGTCACCGTCATGGTTGCCCCGTATGAGCGTCACGTTTTGGCAGGCAATACGCTCGCGCAGGCGCACCGCCTCCGCCAGGGGCAAACGATAGGTAAAGTCACCCAGAATGTAGAGACGGTCATCCACAGCCACGCACTCATTGATGGCATCGATGACCTTGCGGTTCATCTCCTCGACCGAATCAAACGGCCGATCCATATCATGCAGGATATTCGTATCGCCCAGGTGCAGATCGGCGGTAAACCACATCATCGTCTATGCCCTCATTTCGCAACGCGTCAAACTCTTGCTAAGTATACAGACACAGCGATGCGGCGGTTAGCCAAAGAGCCCGCCGAACAGTCCACGGCGGCGCTTGTCCTGCTTTTTCGAAGCGTCGCCCTGGGTTTTCTTGTCCTGCCGCTTCTTACGATCCTGCTCCAACTCATCGTCATCGAGTAGCATATCCCACTCAAACGGATCATCTGTCAGATCGAACTGGTCATCGTCATCAAACATAGCCGCCTCCATTGCCGACTATCGAGCATCCACCACGTAGAGTCCAACACGCACCTGATGCCACGGGCTGCGCTCGGGAGCAACCTGTTGCACGCGAGCCTCAAATACGTCCTCATGGCCGTAATACATCATCAAGGACAGCGGGCCGACCTCGTTTCCCGGAACATAGCCAAGCTTGGTGTTGCCACAGTAGATCGCAACCGCCTCGGGATCATGGGGATTATCGCGCTCGGCGCACAGCGTCAGTTTATCGCCCGCTTTAAGATCGTCCAAGACCAAGGCGCCATCGGCATACTGAAATCCTGCAATATGAAACGACAAAAGAACACGTGAAGGCTCGTACACGGCAACTCCTCTACCGGCCGGAATACCCAGCGTTTAACCTTATTGAGAAGTCTACGAACTCGTGCGGACACAAATTCGCCCCACCTCGTGTCTTTTCGACCGTTTGTCGCTACGCCATCTGATTCTAGTGTACAAACATGCGCACGAACTTGTGCTTCCAGCTTGCGTAGGGCGCATAGCGGAATGGCACGTCCAGCCAGGTTG
>CABSMX010000172.1 GCA_902478945.1 uncultured Collinsella sp. | reverse complement strand
GCCGTAAAGCTGTGCGAGATGCGCCCGCAGGTAAGCTCTCCTGCCCACCATACCGATCACTTGGCGGAGCTCGTCTGCTCCAATTCATTTAAGTCGACCCGTCCCGATTCCGCCGCCGGTCTGCTGAAGGCCGAGCTCGAGCGCATGGGTTCGGTGCTGCTCGACTGTGCTCATCGTGCGGCCGTTCCCGCTGGCGGCGCCCTGGCGGTCGACCGCGTCAAGTTTTCCGAGCTCGTCGAGGCCGAGGTTGCCGCCCGCCCCAATATCGAGGTCGCCCACGGTGAGGTCACCCAGATCCCCGAGGGTCATGTGGTTATCGCCGCGGGTCCCTTGTGCTCGCCGGCATTGAGCGAGGAGGTCATGAAGCTTGTCGGTGGTGACGCCCTGGCGTTCTTTGACGCGGCCGCCCCGATTGTCGATGCCTCGACGCTCGATATGGACGTGCTGTTCTCGCAGTCGCGCTACGAGGAGCAGGGGAGTGGCGACTATCTGAATGCCCCGCTTAACAAGGAAGAGTACGAGGTCTTTATCGAGGCGCTCACCACGGCCGATCGCGTGGTGCTCAAGGATTTTGAGGGCGGGGACCTGTTCCAGGCCTGTCAGCCTGCCGAGGAGGTTGCGCGCACGGGCAAGGATGCCATCCGCTTTGGCGCTATGAAGCCCGTCGGGCTCACCGACCCGCGCACCGGTCGTCGTCCCTGGGCGGCAATTCAGCTGCGCGCCGAGAACAAGGAGAAGACCGCCTATAACCTGGTTGGCTTCCAGACCAACCTGACCTTCGGCGAACAGAAGCGCGTCTTCCATATGGTTCCCGGCCTGGAGAACGCCGAGTTCTTCCGCTACGGCGTCATGCACCGCAACACCTTTGTCGATGCTCCGCACGTGCTCGACGGCACCTTTGCCGTTCCCGGCACGAGCGTGCGTCTTGCCGGCCAGATCACCGGTACCGAGGGGTACATGGAGGCCGTGGCGACGGGTCTGCTCGCCGCGCTCAACACCTATGCCGAGGCTATCGGTGCCGCGGGCGTCGAGCTGCCGCGCGTGGGCGCCCTGGGCGCGCTCGTGGGGTATGCGACCGATCCGGCTACGGTGGGCTATCAACCCATGCACGTCAACTTTGGCCTTGTTCCGCCGCTCGAGGACGGTAAGCGTCGCAGCAAGCGCGATCGTTACCAGGCCTACGCGGATCGCGCCCTCAAGGCCCTGGACGCCTATCTGGAAACGCGCTCCGATCTGTTTGGAGGCGAGAGGTCATAGCTTTTGACCTGTACGATGCCGTCGACTCGTTCATTGCCTACATTGCACGTGTCGAAGGGCTTGCCCCCAATACGGTAACCGCCTACGCCTCGCGGCTCGAGCGCTTCGCCGCGTGGTGCGACCGCGAGGGCATCGACGCTCGCGCCGCCGACGTGCGGACCGTTCGCTCCTATTTGGCCGAGCTGTCGCGTGGCCAGGTGGCGGCTCGGACCCTTGCGGCACACCTGTCTGCTATTCGCTCGCTCTATCGGTGGATGGCTGCCGAGGGAATCGTTGAGGGCGATGCGGTCTCGGCGATATCCTCGCCCAAGCTGCCGCGCGATCTTCCCGGTGTGCTGACGACCCGGCAAGTCGAGTCGTTGCTCAAGGCCCCCGACACCTCGACGCCTGCGGGGCTGCGCGATGCGGCGATGCTCGAGCTGCTCTATGCCTCCGGCGCGCGAATCTCGGAGCTCGCGGCGCTCAACGTGGAGTCTATTGGTTGGTCCGAGCGAACGCTGCGACTTTGGGGCAAGGGGAGCAAGGAGCGTATCGTGCCCCTCTATCGGCGCGCTCTCGAGGCGACTCGCCGCTATATTGAGGAAGGGAGACCGCAGCTTCTTGCACAGGCAAAGCGTGGCGACGGTGCGAACGGCGTTCATCCGCTGTTTATCTCGGCGCGCGGAGACCGCATGAGTGCCGCCATGCTCAGAAGGCGGTTCCACATGCTTGCGACACTTGCCGGCATTCCTGCCGACATCGCCCCGCATGCGATGCGCCACACCTTTGCGACTGACCTGCTCGAGGGCGGCGCGGATCTGCGCTCGGTTCAGGAGCTGCTTGGGCATGCGAGCTTGTCCACGACGCAGATCTATACGC
>CABSMX010000171.1 GCA_902478945.1 uncultured Collinsella sp. | reverse complement strand
GCCGCCATGAAGCAGGCCCTGGTCGACGCCTTTACCGAGCTGCGCGTGGCGACCGTCCTGATGCACGGCATCGTCCCGGCCGGCTGCGAGCTCATCTGCGAGTACTTCGACGTCGACCCGGTCGCTTTCTTTAGCTGGGATAACATCTTTGCCTCCACGGACGAGTTTGTGGAGAGCCTGGGCGAGAAGCCCGGCGAGCACCGCGTAAAGCCGCTGCCCCCGCGCTTCGACTTCTTTAGCAAGCACGAGAGCCAGTACTAAAGCACGCCAGCAGCAGCGTACCCGGAAAGTAGTCAAATTGGGACGGGAAGGAAAGACGGATGTCCAAGCCGCGTCGTCGTAAGCAGAAAAAGCAGGTTAAGCCCGAGCTCAAGCTTAGGCAGTTTGCCGCTACCGAGCTTTCCGAACGGCTTGCCGCCCAACACTCCGCCGCCAACCTGCCGCGCTTTATGGTCGACACGGTCGCCGGCGCCTATGCACCCGCCGATGCCCAACTCGTGATTGAGGGCTTCGGCGCCGCAGCCACGCGCCCGGTTACGCTACGCGCCAACACGCTCAAGACGACCGCCGAGGACATCGCCGCGGCACTCGACGCCGCCGGGATCGCCCACCGCTCCGTCGCATGGTACCCGGACGCTTTCATCCTGCCCGAGGCCCAGGTTTCCGACCTGTGGGACCTCGACATCTACCGTGACGGCAAGGTCTACCTGCAGAGCCTGTCGTCCATGATGCCGCCTTTGGTGCTGGGCGCACATGCCGGCGAGGACATCCTGGACATGTGTGCGGCCCCCGGCGGCAAGACGACGCAGATCGCCGCCCTCACCCAGGGACAGGCACACCTCACCGCCTGCGAGATGAGCATTCCCCGCGCCGAAAAGCTCGAGGCCAACTTGGGCCGCCAGGGCGCCAAAAACGTGCCCGTCATGCGTATTGACGCACGCGGGCTTGACGAGTTCTTCCGCTTTGACCGCATCCTGCTCGACGCCCCCTGCACCGGCACGGGCACCGTCATCAGCGGCAACGAAAAGAGGTTGCGCGGCCTTACCGAGCAGTTGCTCGTCAAATGCGCCCGCTCGCAGCGCGCGCTTCTGGACCGCGCCATGGGGGCCCTCAAACCGGGCGGCACGCTGGTCTATTCGACATGTTCGATCTTGCCGCAGGAAAACGAGGATGCCCTGCAAGAGGCCCTCGACAAGCACATGGACTGTGAGCTCATCCCCCTCGACGGCACGCCGAGCGAAAGTGAAGCGCGTCGCGCCCAGGATACCGGCGACAAGCCGCATATCGAGTGCAACGCCCTTACCGAAGCCATTGCCGCGGGCCACGTCTCGGCCATTGCCAACGGCATGCCCGGTACGCTGACCATTCCGCCCAGTCGCGACTTTGAGGGCTTCTATATCGCCCTGGTCCGAAAACGCAGCTAGCGCACGGATTCAAAACTCAACAAGCTATCGCCGTGCGCGCCTGTCCTGCTGGTCCTTATGCCGCGCAAGCGCTTCACACTCCTTGCGCTCGGCCTTTTTGCCCTTAATGGCCGTGACCGCAAAGTAGATGACCGCGGCGGCAACGATTGCGCCCACGCATAGGCCAATCGAGCCTAACATTGCCGAGAATTCCATACCGCGTCACCTCTCTTTTGTATACAGGACATTCAAGATAGCACCTCGATTCCCGCCACCACAGCTCCTTCACGTTCGCCGGCCCTTCAGTCTAACGGATGGCGCAGCGGGGAAAAATCAACTCGTCAAACGATTTAGCACTCGCAACGCCGGTCGTACACTGCCGACCGCACAGCATAGAAACGGACCGCCATGGATTCTCTCAACGATTTGAACGAGCGCGTCGACGCCTTTGTCGGCACCAGCTCCTTCGAGACGCCTGCCGCGACGAACGACCAAGCCCCCATCGATGTTCCCGCCGAGGTTCACGAGGACATCGTCGCCTCGGTCGACTTCTCCGAGGTTGAGCTTGCAGACGAATTTACCGAGCCCCAGGTGGCCGTAACTCCCAACGGCCTTTTGCCCATGGAGCCGCTGCCCATCGACGGGCGTCTGCGCAAGGCAGCCCTCCGTATGCCCGATGAGATCGAGGAGGCCAGCGGCTTTACGCCTGTCTCTTATACACATCTCCGAGCCCACGAGA
>CABSMX010000170.1 GCA_902478945.1 uncultured Collinsella sp. | reverse complement strand
GCGCGGCAAGGAGATATATTGCCAGACCGGAGGGGCCCCGGGGGCGGGAATCTGGGCGCACACATTTCCTACACAACCAAGAATCATCCGCCTTTAAATCCAAAAAGGAGGGGACCTCGTATCCGAGATCCCCTCCTCCGCCTATCTATGGAAATAGGATTTCAAACCCTTAGGCCAACAGCTTGCGACCAGATTCCTCGATGGAATCAAGCGCCGCATCCGCCTCAGCTGCATCCGCGCCCTTAGCGAAGATGTACAGCTTGATCTTAGGCTCGGTACCAGACGGACGGACAATGCCCTTGTTGCCGCCCTCGAGATCGAACTCGATGACGTTTGCCTTGGGCAGGCCGTTCACGCAGGTGTTGTAGTCCACAACAGCCTCGATCTTGGACCCTGCGAGCTCCGCAGGCGGATTCTCGCGCAGACCGGCCATGATGCCCGCCATCTTTGCAGCACCCTCAGCACCCGGATAGCTCAGCGAAATCGTCTTGTTGTGATAGTAGCCATACTTCTCGTAAAGCTCGTGCATCGCGTCGGCGAGGTTCTTACCCTGCAGCTTGTAATACTGAGCCATCTGGCAAATCAGCAGCGAAGTGCTCACCGCGTCCTTGTCGCGTACGTGATCACCGGCCAGATAGCCGTAGCTCTCCTCGAAACCGAAGATAAAGCGATCGACTTCACCAGCATCGGAAAGCGAGGTAATGATGTCACCGATGTACTTGAAGCCCGTCAGGCAGCGACGGAGCTCAAAGCCATACTCCTCGGCCAGAGCATCGACCATGGCGGAAGAAACAATGGTAGTGACCGCGACCTTCTTTGTGAGATCCTCGCCGCGAGCGGCACGGGTCTTGCAAATATAGTCGAGCAGCAGGACGCCCATCTCGTTACCGGTCAACAGCAGGTAGTCATCACCATTCTTGACAGCAACGCCAACACGGTCGGCGTCGGGATCGGTCGCAAGCAGCAGATCGGGGTGAACCTGCTCGCAGAGATCGATGCCCTTCTGCATAGCCTGACGGATCTCGGGGTTAGGATACGGGCAGGTCGGGAAATCGCCGTTAGGCTCCTTCTGCTCGGGAACAACCGTGACATCGGTGATGCCAGCGCGCTCAAGAACCGTAGTAACGGGGATAAGGCCCGTACCGTTGAGCGGCGTGTAGACAAGCTTAAGCGGAGCGCCGGCAATTTCCTCGGCAGAAAGGTTCGTCACGCCGCGAGCGAGGACGGCCTCGTAATAACGCTCGAGACAGGAGTCGTCAATCCACTTGACAAGGCCCTGCTCAACAGCCTCATCGAAGTCCATAGACTTCACGCCGGTAAACGCATCGGTCTCGGCGATAGCCTTAGAAATTGCATCGGCGGCCTCACTGGTGATCTGGCAGCCGTCGGGGCCATAGGCCTTATAGCCGTTATAAGGCGCCGGATTATGGCTAGCGGTCATGCAAATACCACCGGAGCACTTAAGGTCGCGGACGGCCCAGGAAAGCGTCGGCACGGGAGAAATCTTAGGATACACGAGAGCAGTCACGCCGTTTGCTGCAAGAATGGCAGCCGTCGTCTTAACGAACAGCTCACCTTTATTGCGGCTATCGCGAGCGATGGCGACCGTCGGATGCTCGAAGGTCGCATTGAGGTAGTCAGCGAATCCCTGGGTCGCACGACCGACCGTATAGATATTCATACGGTTAGTGCCCGCACCGATAGTGCCGCGAAGGCCAGCAGTACCGAAGGCGAGATCCTGGAAGAAAGCGTCGGTGATGGCGTCCTCATCACCCTGCTCCTTCATCGTGTTAAGCTCAGCGAGGAGCTCCTCGTCCTTGACATTGGCAATCCAAGTATCAAGCAGCTCATGAACATCTGCCATGTGAGTCCTTCCGTCACAATCAATAAAACGACCCGTGTAAAACAGGACAAGCGCAGCAGTGCGCTAAAGCAAATATTAGTCCATTGAGAACAGAGAACCGACAAAAGAACGGTGAACGTCTATATTCAGCGGTGGATGATTAAATTGATTTAATTGCAAAAAGAATGTTGCCTATAAACGCAAAAAGGGGGAGGCCGCGAGGCCTCCCCCTTCTACATTCCCAATGGCGGCTCGGTGCCGTCCACCGGTCAGCGGCGCCCTGGCCTCCCACGGGCTGAC
>CABSMX010000169.1 GCA_902478945.1 uncultured Collinsella sp. | reverse complement strand
CTAGTCGTCGGCAGCGTCAGATGTGTATAAGAGACAGATGTTGTTGCGCGAGAGGGTGCACATCCAGCCGGCAATAAACAAAAATACCCAACTGATGCTGGCACGCCAGATGTCCTGGAAGATGGTCTGGGTAAACCAGGGCATCTTCCAACCATATAGGTAGGCAAGGTCGTAGCAGGCATGAAATCCCGCCATCGACAGCATGGTAAACCCGCGAATGGTATCAAAGACCGTGATGCGTTGTTGCATTACGAAAACCGGCGCATCAAACCGACGACCTTGCCCAGAATCGTGGGATTCGTCGCGTAGATAGGCTCCATGGTGTCGTTTTCGGGCTGCAGTCGAACGCGTCCCTGCTCTTTGTAGAACGTTTTGACTGTTGCGGAACTATCGATCATGGCCACGACAATCTCGCCATTCATGGCGCTCTTCTGCTCGCGAACGATAATGTAGTCGCCGTTATAGATACCAACGTTAATCATCGAATTGCCGTGGACCTCGAGGATAAAGGACCCCTGGTCCGTTGCGATCTCGGTTGGGATGGTAAAGGTGTCCTCGATATTCTGCTCGGCAAGGATGGGAATCCCTGCAGCGACACGGCCTACGAGAGGCAGCGATACGGTGCCGCGGGGCGCCGTGGGCTCATCGGACTTTGAGATGGAGACGGAAGATCCGTCCTCGTCAAAGAGTTCAAGGGCGCGAGGCTTCGTGGCGTCACGCTTGAGCAGACCGCGTGCTTCGAGCGCGGAGAGATGCGCATGTACGGTGCTAGGGGAGGAAAGGCCCACAGCCGAAGCCATCTCGCGCACGCTGGGCGGATAACCCTTCTCCTGCTGATATTCCTTGATGAAGTCGTAAATTTGCTGCTGACGCTTGGTAATTTTGCGAGCCATCAGGGATTCCTCTCTACCCATACCAAACAAATGTTCTATTTTTGCTTGACAGGAACAACTGTTCGAAGATAATAATAACCGAACACTCGTTCCCGCGCTAGACTTTTTTGTCCCCGCGGCTTGATAAAACAGTTCTCGTCAAAACAAACGAGAGGAGAACAGAATGAATGCAGCGGATATGGTCCAGGGAAACCTCGCCCTTAAGCTCGAGGCGCCCGCCACGCCTGCCTTTACGGTCGTGAAGGGCGGACGCTCTCATTTTCAGGCCATGGCCGCTAAGCCCGTTCGCACCCAGCGTGCGTCCGTTGCTTTGGCTCCTGTTTCCCTGAAGGCCTCGACGATTGTTGCTGTTGCCGTAGCGTTCACCCTGTTCTTCGTGCTCGCCACGTCAGTTTTTTCTGCTCGTCACGCAGCATATGCCGATTCTGTAGCCAACGTTGCCTATGAGACGGTTCGCGTGCAGTCCGGAGATTCTCTGTGGTCGCTTGCCCAGGAGCATCCCATCGATGGCCTTTCCACGCAGGAGACTTCCGACATGATTCGTAGCGTCAATCACCTCGATCGCGGCTCTCTTGATGCTGGTGCAGTTCTGAAAGTTCCGACTCGTTCGTAAGATTTCGGCCCGGTCGCATGGTACCCTTGTTATCGTTTAGGAGGAGGTACCATGCGCTGTCCCAAATGCGGCAAGGCACATACCCGCGTTGTCGATTCCCGTATGCAGGAGTCGAACAACACTATCAAGCGTCGTCGCGAATGCTGTTCGTGCAATTATCGTTTTACGACGTTCGAGCGCTGCGAAGATCCCATCGAGGTCATCAAGTCTGATGGGTCAAAGCAGCGGTTCGATCGCAACAAGCTGCTGGTCGGTCTGATGCGCGCCACGATTAAGCGCGATATCGATACGAAAAAGCTCAACGAGATCATCGATGATATCGAGGTGGAGCTGCGTTCCCGTACGCTGACGGCTGTAACGTCCCACGAACTGGGCGATATGGTGCTCAAGCGCCTGGCCAAGATCGACAAGGTGGCATACATTCGCTTTGCCTCGGTCTATCGCGATTTCAAAGACGTCGACGAGTTTTTGCAAGAGCTCGACAAGCTAAGGTGATTTCATGTCCAACATTACCGTTAACATCAAGCGTCTCGACCCCACGGTCGAGCTTCCCAAATACGCTCATCCCACAGATGCCGGTCTTGATCTCCGCGCCAACGAAGACTGCATCCTCAAGCCCTTTGAGCGTCGCTTGGTCTCCACTGGCTCTGTCTC
>CABSMX010000168.1 GCA_902478945.1 uncultured Collinsella sp. | reverse complement strand
TACGTAAACGGGCACTTTTGCGAGTAGGCAAAGCCGTAGGTCGACTTGATGAGCGGGCACAGGTTTGCCGGCAGCACCTTCTCGGCCTCGGGAATCACCTCGTCGGACGTACCGCACAGAGCCACGCTCGCAGCCCCCGCGGCATCGATAATCTCGAGCGGCGTATAGCTGCACAAAAAGCCGACCAGGCGATTACCCGCCTGCTTGTAATCCTTGACGCGAATAAACGCCGCCTTGCGCTGCTCGTTGAACTCCTCAAACGTGCGCGGCAACGGCTGTTCCTCGATATCGACCATAGTAGTTCCCCTCTCTTGCACCGATATACCGACAATTAAACAACAAACCCACGCCATACCCAAAAGGAAGCATCCTCTAGGGAATGGCGTCGATAAGCTCCTGCGTATACGGATCGCTCGGGTGCGCGATCACATCCTCGGCCGCGCCTTCCTCGACAAGACGACCGTGGTAGAGCACGCCAATCCGATCGGACATATGCCGAACCACACGCATATCATGCGTGATAAACAGCAGCGCCACGCCCGTCGTGCGCTGCAGGTCGCGAAGCAAGTTGAGCACTTGGGCCTGAACGGACACGTCAAGCGCCGAGACTGGCTCGTCGCATACCACAAGGCGCGGCTCGCAAATAAGCGCCCGTGCCAGATTGAGTCGCTGACGCTGTCCCCCCGAAAGGTCATGCGGATAGCGGTCGTAATGCTCTGCCAGAAGACCGACCGAGGCCAGGGCCGAGAGCGCACGCCCATGGCGCTCATCCACATCGCGCACGCCGGCGATAATCAACGGCTCCTCCAAAATGCGGCCGACACGGTTACGCGGGTCAAAAGCCGTAGAGCTATCCTGGAATACCAGCTGGATCTCGCGGCGAAACGGCTTGCGTTCGCGCTCCGACATCGTGGCGAGGTCGTGCCCGCGATAGACAATCGAGCCGGAATCCGCACGCTCGAGACCACAAATCAGGCGTCCAGTCGTCGACTTGCCCGATCCGGATTCGCCAACCAGGCCATAGACCTCGCCCGGCGCGATCTCAAACGACAGATCGTCCACGGCGGTAAAGGCCTGACGCTTAAAACCTGAGCCCGGCATGGGATACGCTTTAGTCAGATGTGAGACCCTAAGCAGGGCTTCGCTATCAACAGCCATGGCACTCCCCTTTCTCGACTAGCCAGCATTTAGACCGGTCGCACGTATTCACGTCAACCAGCGGAGGCTCCTGCGCGCGGCAACGCTCGTCCGCCCGGGCGCAACGAGGCGCAAAGCGGCATCCACAGGGTATTGCCGTAAGCGGCGGCACTGTGCCCGGAATATCCGCCAGCGTGTCAACGCGCTCGCCTTCGAGCGGCGGAATGCTCGCGATGAGCCCCTGGGCATACGGGTGGCTCGGACGCTCCATAAGGCCGCAGGCGTCGATCTCTTCTACGATTTGGCCCAGATACATGACGTGCACGCGCGAGCAGATGCTCGTAACGACACCCAAATCATGGCTGATAAAAAGCACCGCCATGCCCTCGGAACTGTTGAGGTCGCGCAGGAGATCCAAGATCTGTTTTTGAGTCGTCGTGTCGAGTGCCGTGGTGGGCTCGTCGGCGATAAGCAGTCGCGGATGACCGGCAAGCGCCATGGCGATCATCACGCGCTGGCGCATACCGCCGCTAAAATCGCCCGGATACATGTCGAAGCGAGCCGCGGCATCTCGAATTCCCACACGCTCCAACAGCGATTGAGCCTCGTTGCGGGCTTCGCGTCGGCTCACCTTACGGTGGGCCCGCACGGCCTCGACGACCTGGGCCCCGACCGTCATGACGGGGTTAAGCGAGCTCAAAGGGTCCTGGAAAATCATGGCAATGTCGCAGCCGCGCACCTCGCGCATGCGCTTGAGCGGGCGCGCCAGCAGATCCTCGCCATCAAACACAATCTGGCCCTCATAGGCCATCTTCTGTTCATACTCCAATAGGCGCATGACACTCTGGGCAAACACCGACTTACCGCAGCCGGACTCGCCGACAACACCAACGATCTCACCGGCATCGATATGTAGGTTGAGTTTGTTGACGGCTTCCAGCGCGTTGCCATCGCGGCCCACAAACGAGATGCAGAGGTCGCGCACGTCCAAAAGATGCTGAGCCATGGGCTAGTCCTCCTTGGTCTTGGGGTCGAGGG
>CABSMX010000167.1 GCA_902478945.1 uncultured Collinsella sp. | reverse complement strand
GTAAGAACCGGTCTTTCCACCGTTGGTGAGCTCGTCGATCGCCACCTGGTAGACATCGCGCGAGCGCGCGGGATCGCAGCTGACCGGGGAATCGTCATCGAGCATGCTGTCGATCATAGACCACGCATCGGCCTCATCCATGGCGTTGGCCGCACGCGCGATGGTGGGAACGCCATCGTCGGCGTGGCGGTGCTGGAACGCACCGGTCAGGCCGGAGAGAAATGCGGAAGAGGGCTGTGCGGCATTGGCCTGGTCGGCCGGGACCGCAGGCTGAGGTGCCGCCCCCTGCTGCTGCGCGGGAATCGAGGCGGTCTTGAACTCGCTGTGGGTCCGGCCAAACTGAGCGGCACCGCCCACAGCATCGGGCTCAAACAGGCGGCCATCGCGCTCGGCACGATACTCGGAGATGCCCAGCGAGGCGGCGTAGATACCCACGCCTGCCACCGCACCAACGGCAAAGGGAACCGCGCCTGCGACAACCGTCTCATTAACCGACGAGAACGGCAACGTCGCAGCATACATCACCACGGGGGCGGCAAGGCCGATCCCGCAGGAAAGTCCGGCAAGGACTGCTCGTTGTGTTGCATCAGAAGAAGCCATGAGCTCTCCCCATCTTCCAGCACCCAAATCGCATCATTTAGTTGGCTGCGCGAGAGAAGATGAAGCGGGACATGCGTCCCAAAGCAACGGTATATGGTTCGTTTCATCTGCGTTTTCCGTCGCGAAGCTTAAAAGTTATTATGCGAAACCGACCCTCCGATTGCAAGCGATGAGGCCGGATTGTGGCTCGAAAACTGCTGCTTGTCGGTCATAAGGTCAAAAAATGTTGCCGAGTGGCGCCATAAAGAAAGGGCCGGGGCATAAACCCCGGCCCGATTGCCCGTTCTTATGGCGATAAAGCGTGCGGTTTATGGCCTAAAACGTCTGCTCGTAGTCGCTATGCTTTTTGGCCGAACGCACCAGGAACTCCTGGTTGGTGTTGGTTCCCTTAAGGCCCTTAATGAACGACGCCGCCGCGCGCTCGGTGTTGTTCATGCCGGCGAGAATGCGACGCAGGCCAAAGACAAACGGGCGCATCTGCTCGTCGACCAGCAGGTCCTCGTTGCGCGTACCGGAGGCAACGGGATCGATGGCCGGGAAGATGCGGCGGTCGGCAAGATCGCGATCGAGTTTGAGCTCCATGTTGCCGGTGCCCTTGAACTCCTCAAAGATGACCTCGTCCATCTTGGAGCCGGTGTCGATGAGGGCGGAGGCGAGGATAGTGAGCGATCCGCCGTTTTCGATATTGCGGGCTGCACCCAGGAAACGCTTGGGCGGGTAGAGGGCCGCCGAATCAACGCCGCCCGAAAGGATACGACCCGAGGCGGGTGCCGCCAGGTTGTAGGCGCGGGCAAGACGTGTGATGGAGTCGAGCACCACCACGACATCGCCGCCCAGCTCCACAATACGCTTGGCGCGCTCGATGACAAGCTCGGCCACGCGGGTGTGGTTGTCGGCAGGCATATCGAAGGTCGAGGCCACGACCTCGCCCTTAATGGAGCGCTGCATATCGGTGACCTCTTCAGGACGCTCGTCGACGAGCAGGCAGATGAGGTGCACCTCGGGATTGTTGATCGAGATGGACTGGCAGATCTTCTTAAGGATCGTTGTCTTGCCGGCCTTGGGCGGCGACACGATCAGGCCACGCTGGCCCTTGCCGATCGGCGACACGATATCGATGGCGCGACCGGTAATGGAATCCTTGCCGTGCTCCATACGCAGTGGCTCGTTGGGATAGACCGGGGTAAGGTCGCCGAACTTGGGGCGGTTGCGGATCTGCTCGGGATCCATGCCGTTAACGGTCGTGATCTTAGCGAGGCCGGCGCGCTTGTCGCCGCCGCGCGAGGGGCGCAGCGAGCCCTCGATGACATCACCCGTGCGCAGACGCGCGGAGCGGATGAGGTAAGCGGGAACAAAGGCGTCCTCGTGGGACTTCATGTAACCGTGGGCGTGGATGATACCGGAGCTGTCCGGGCGAATCTGCAGGATGCCCCTAATATCGCGGAAGCCCTCGGCCTTCGCGGCGGTGGTGTAGATCTCCTCGACGAGCTCGGCCTTCTTCTTGCCGGTCGTCTCGATCTCGAACTCTTTTGCCTTCTCGCGCAGCTCGGCGACCTTCATGGCCGCAAGCTCCTC
>CABSMX010000166.1 GCA_902478945.1 uncultured Collinsella sp. | reverse complement strand
TAAGAGACAGACATGGGGCTGTCTTTTATCGCCGGCAGGTCCGACCAGCATGTTCCGCTCGCGGGGGTCGATTGCGGTTTTATCGATCATCTGTCGCAGCTTGCCCGCGGTATGGGCGAGGCAGCTCGGCACTATCTGGATTCTGAAGTGCTCGAGGCCACCTTTGAGCCCGAGCTCGATTATGCCGACGTGTTGGGGCAGGAGGTCGCCAAGCGCGGCATAGCGCTTGCGGCGGCAGGGGAGCTGGGCTTGCTTATGATTGGGTCTCCGGGATCGGGCAAGACCATGCTTGCGCGCCGCATGACGGGTATCTTGCCCGAGCTTTCCGTCGAGGATCAGCAGGAGGCATTGTGTATCCATTCGGTCTTGGGTGAGAACATCGATGGCCTGCTTGCGGGGCATCGGCCGTTTCGTAGTCCCCATCACAGCATTTCGACTGCGGGCCTTATTGGCGGAGGGCGCCCGGTGCATCCGGGCGAGATCAGCCTTGCCCATGGCGGCGTGCTCTTTTTGGACGAGCTTGCCGAGTTTCCCACCGGTGTGCTGCAGACGCTTCGTCAGCCTATCGAGCGCGGCTATGTCAGGATCGTGCGCGTCGACGGCGCCTTCACGTTTCCCTCGCGCTTTCAGCTGCTTGCGGCGAGCAATCCCTGCCCCTGCGGTTTTTTGGGCGATCGCGAGGTTCCGTGTCGTTGCTCGGCATCGATGGTCGAGCGCTATCGGTCCAAGCTGCGCGGTCCCTTGGCCGACCGCATCGACCTGATGCTCGACGTGACCCGCCCCGATCCGCAGGTGATTATCGAGGGCGCCGAGGGTATGTCGTCGGCCGAGCTGCGCGACTACGTTGTCCGCGGTCGGGCTTTTCGTGCCTGGCGCGAGACCCATATGGACGATGCAGACTCCGAGGCCGAGGATGCCGAGCCCCGCTCTATCGATGGTGTTGTATCGACCTTTGCGCTTGATCAGGCGGCGGAAACGTGCGTGCTCGGCCTGTCGAAGCGCACGCATCTCACGGGACGCGGCATCGTGCGTCTGGTTCGCATCGCACGCACGATTGCCGATGTCGCAGAAAGCGAGCGGGTGACGCAAGACCACGTGCTCGAGGCCGCGATGTATCAGGGAAGGAGGGATCAGTGATGGGTGAGGTCCGCTACGAACTGCATCCCGGTGATGGGCTGTTTCCCGCTACTGTTCTGGAACTTTCCGATGTGCCGCAGACGTTGTTCGTCCGTGGCGACCCGGAGGTGCTCTCGACGCCGGCGCTCTCGATTATCGGTGCGCGCAAGGCCTCGCCGTACGGTCTTGCCGTGGCAGAGCTGGCCGCGAAAGTTGCGGTCGAGGCGGGGGTGACGGTGGTCTCGGGCGGTGCGGTCGGCTGCGACCAGGCCTCGGGTTGGGCCGCGGTCAACGCCGGGGGCAGGCACGTCTTGGTTTTGGGTACGGGCGCCGACGTGGTCTACCCGCGTTCGAGTGCGGGGCTTATCGCGCGCACGATCGATACGGGCGGTGCGGTCGAGTCCATCTCGCCTTGGGGCATGGGGCCGCGTAAGTTTGCCTTTCCGCGGCGTAACCGGGTGATTGCCGCGCTTTCGCAGGCACTCTTCGTGTCGGAGGCCGGCATGCCTTCGGGCACGTTCTCGACGGCGGAGGCCGCCATGGACCTGGGGCGCGAACTGCTTGCGGTACCGGGCTCCATTTTGTCGCCCGAGTCGCGCGGGACCAACTATCTCATTGCCAACGGGGCCTGCTGCATTATTGACGAGGAGTCCATCGAGATGGCCATCTCTCGAATCTACGGTACCCTGCGCTATTCGCGTCCCGATGCGCCCGGTATCGCGGATCTGGACCCCACACAGCAGGCCGTGATGCATGCCCTCATCGCCTCGCCGCTCAAGGTTGAAGACATCGCCACACTCGTCTCCCTTGATGCCGTCGGTGTGCTCAAGCTCCTGGGCTCGCTCGAGCTCGAGGGCCTCATCGAGCGCATGATGGATGGAAGGTATGCGCCCTCCAAGTTTGCCCTTCACGCCCAGACGCCCTTCGGTCACAATGGAAAACGTGTCAATTAGAAAGGTGTTTGCAGATGCTGTTTGATCAGGTGACGGTTATCGGTGGCGGTCTAGCGGGATCGGAATGCGCGATTCAGCTGGCAGATCGCGGGTTCGCCGTAAAGCTGTGCGAGATGCGCCCGCAGGTAAGCTCTCCTGCCCACCATACCTGTCTCTTATACACATCTCCGAGCCCACGAGACTA
>CABSMX010000165.1 GCA_902478945.1 uncultured Collinsella sp. | reverse complement strand
GACTAGTCGTCGGCAGCGTCAGAGTTGTATAAGAGACAGTCCGGAAGCAGGGCCACGATGTCATCGAGCAGGTCGCCCGTGCCGTGGCCGTGCAGGGCCGAGAGCGGCGTGGGCTCGCCGATGCCGAGCGAATAGAACTCCCAAATGTTGTCATTCTCGCGATCGGGGTTGTCGAGCTTGTTCACCAGTAAAAAGACCGGCTTGTCGCAGCGCTTGAGCATGCGGGCGACCGACTCGTCCTCCTCGGTGACGCCGGTGCGGCCGTCGACCACAAACAGGATGACGGCGGCTTCCTCGGCGGCGGCAAGGGCCTGGTCACGGATGGACGTGGCGAAGACGTCGTCGCTCTTGAGCGGCTCGATGCCGCCCGTGTCGACGATGGTGAACTCGCGGCCGTTCCAATCGGCCGTGTGATACGAGCGGTCGCGCGTGACGCCGCGGGACTCGTGGACGATGGCGTCCGAGGTCTGGGCCAGGCGGTTAACGAGCGTGGACTTGCCCACGTTGGGGCGTCCGACGACGGCGACGATAGGTTTCATCTGCTCTCCTTTAATGGGTAGGGTCAGCGGGAATAGTTGAATTGGCGGGCGTTATGCCAAGGATGTGCTCCAGGGTATCGAGCAGCTCATGCGGCATGGTCGATACCACATGAACCTCGGCGCCGCGACCGGTAAGGCTTGCGAGTAATTCGTCACGATGATACTCGTCAAGGGTCATACCGTCGGCGTTGAACATGAGCTTAGGCACAAAGAGCATAACCCCCGACAGGTCCTGCGGCAGCTGCTCCAAGATGTCGCAGGCGACGATGAGGCCGGTCACGTCCACGTTGCCGCCAAAGTAGCGGTTTTTGATGGCCGTGACGGTACCGGCAAGGCCCTGCGGCGATTCCACAAAACGCGCCACCGTATCGCGCGCGCTGGCGCCCGAGAGGCACAGCAGGTGCTGGCTACGGGCGGCGATGACCTCGCGAACGCGGCGCAGACGCTCGGTATCGGCGGCGAGCACGTTGTCGGTCTCGTCCAGATAGGATCGGATCATGCCGATGCCGTCGTAGTACTGCGGGTAGCCGTCGTAAAAGTCGGCCTCGGGTGGCTCGATGCCGGCATCCAGGTAGAACTCGTCGCTCATCTGGAACGTGTGGCGGCCAAAGCGCTCGAAGGCGCGGTCCTGGTAGGGCCGGATCATAGCAATGGTCTCGCGTGCGAGCTCGGGCTTGTCGCTGTAGGACCAGGTAAAGCGATTCTGGTGCTTGGTAAAGCCCAGCGGCACGATGCCCAGGCTCGTGATCTGCTCGTGCTCCTCGCAAAAGCGCAGAGTCTTTTGCAGCTCCTCGCCGTCGTTCATGCCGGGGCACAACACAATCTGGGCGTGGATCTCGATGCCGGCGGCCATGATGGTCTCGAGCACGTCCATGCCGCGCTGGGCGTTGCGGCCCATCATGCGGCGGCGGACGTCGGGGCTTACGGCATGGACCGACACGTTCATGGGGCTCATGTTGCGGGCGATGACGTTTTGAACATCATCGTCGGTGAGGTTCGTGAGCGTGACAAAGTTGCCCTGCAAAAAGCTCAGGCGGTAGTCGTCATCGCGAATATAGAGCGTGGAGCGGCCGCCCTTGGGCAGCATCGTCATAAAGCAGAACACGCAGGCGTTTACACAGGTGCGCATGCCGTCGAAGATGGGGCCATCGAACTCCAAGCCCCAGTCCTCGCCGGGAAAGCGATCGAGCTCAACGGGTGTGACGGTGCCGTCGCGTGGATCGAAAACCTCCAACTCGACGGTGTCGTCGTCGGCCTCCCAGAGCCACACGATCATATCGGTCAGTTGCTCGCCGTTGACCGTGAGCACGCGCATGCCCGGCTCGATACCCACATCCCATGCGGGCGATTCGGGGCGCACGTTTTTAACGAGCGCGCCCTCACTCGGCTCGGGGTCGCGGCTGCGCCCGTAATCGGCCACCTCAGCGGCATATGCGGGTACGGTCTGGTCCATGATTAGCGGCAAAGCTCCTTGATGCGCTCGACGGCGCGTTCGATGTGTTCTTGCGGGGTGGAGGCTCCGGCGGTGATGCCGATGTGGTGAGCGTCGGTAAACCACGCGGCCTGAAGCTCGGAAGCTTCCTCGATGTGATACGTACGCTCGCAGGCGTTTGCGCAAATCTGCGCCAGGCGGCGGGTGTTGCCCGAGTTCTTGCCGCCCACCACGACCATGCAGTCGCAGCGGTTGGCAAGTGCGGCTGCCGCCTGCTGTCGCTCGCTCGTAGCAGCG
>CABSMX010000164.1 GCA_902478945.1 uncultured Collinsella sp. | reverse complement strand
CGACTTTTTTATTTTCAATTTCTTCCTTTATCAGACTTCCTACACTTGAAAAGTGAGAACATAAAAACAGTTTCATCAATATTCTCCTTTATATATAAATTCTTATTTGTTGAACTAAGCCGTGTATACCATACTCTCCAATGAAAGAACGCCCTGATATAGCGAAATTTTGCCGTTTTCCTGCGTACGTGCGTACACACTCCACAGGAATTCTAAGGGGCCTGCCCCCTTGGCACACGGACTTTGGAACAAAGTCTAGTGTGTTACGCCTTGCCAGAGGTGTACAGGCTCCCGGTATGCACGTACGAAGCAATTGCCATCAATGTGCCATATAAGTGGCAATCAAGTTCGCATAAAGCGACCTTGATCCCGCAAAATAAAAGGCAGGATATCCCCTTTGTGGTGGTTTTGGCCTAGAACTAGAGCGTGTGGCCGTAGGCGTTGGCGGCCTTGATGGCGGCGGCGAACTTCTCGTCGGTGAAGGGCTCCGGATTGCCTTGCTTCCACTCGTTGGTGGCGTGCGCGTACTCGCACAGGGCCGGGATATCGGACTCGGAAAGCCCGACCTGCTCAAGCGTCACGGGCAGCCCCATCTCCTTGTTAAAGGCTGCGTAGCGCTCAAGGTTCTCGGTATCGCCCGTGTAGGCAAACAGCACCAGCACGCCCAGACTCACGACCTCGCCATGCAGGTAGGTGCCCTCACGCGGAATGCTGCAGGTGGCGTTGTAGAACGCGTGCGCCACACTTGAGTTGTAGTAGTAATCGTTCTGGTTGGTCAGGTTTGAGACATAGCCCGTGTTGACCACGATATCGAGCGCGATCTGCTTGACGGCCTCGCTCGACAGGTTCTGGCGCACGTCCTCAAGACCCTGGACGCCATAGGTAAATAGCGGCTCGGAGCAGGTGTGGGCGAGTGCCAGGCCAAGACCGGCGGTGTGCTCCAGGTTGCCGGCGCTCGTGGCGTACTCGACCTCGGGCTGCTTAGACAGGGCATCGCCCACGCCGGCCCAGAAGTATTCTGCCGGTGCCTCGGCGATGATCTTGGGGTTGATGAAGATGTGAGCGGGGCGGTTGGGGTACGAATAGCCCTCGAGCGAGCCGTCGTCGTTGTAGACAACGGCAATGGCGGTCGCGGCGGAGCAGTTGGAACAAATCGTCGGGACGGTGAAGACGATCTTCTTGAGCTCGATGGCCGCCGTCTTCACGGTATCGAGCGCCTTGCCGCCGCCACAGGCAATGAGCACGTCGGCTTCCTGGCAGGCAGGGGAGTTCACGACCTTGGCGATATTGGCACGCGTACTGTTGGTACCGTAGACGCGCGTCTCCAGAATCTCGACGTCGGTACCTGCCAGCGCAGCTTCGATACCGGGAAGCGCTGCGGCCAGTGCCCGCTTGCCACCGATGATCGCGACCTTTGTCGCGCCGTACTCCGCCAGTGCGGCGGGCAGCTCGTCAAAGCAATCCTCGCCAACGGTGTAGTCGCTCATTCCAATCGTGCGCATAGCAACCTTCTTTCGTTCGATAGAGTGCTTTCAGGTATTTTGCTCCTAGAGCAGGGCTGTAATAGCGAGAAATTTCGAACGTATAAAACCAGTGTTGAGGGTTTTTCGCCGGCGAGGAACGTGCTAGCATACTCCGCATAAGCGTTGATGGGGATGAGTAGTCGGCCATCCGCATGCTACAGAGAGCGGGGAGCGCTGAGAACCCGTGCATGCGACCGATGAAAATCACCCCGGAGCTGCGGTCCCAACGGACGTGCCGCACAGGCACGTCTTAGTAGATATCGCCGAGATGGTCGTCGATACAGGCCAGCCGAGTAACGGATGCGAGCGCGCTAGAAGCGGGCGAGGGCATCTAAGCTGGGTGGTTAAGCGAAGAGCTTTTGCGGGCGCACAGCCCGTTTTGTGGCGCTTCGTCCCAGCTTGCAGGGACGGGCGCTTTTTTTGGTGCCCAGAGGGCGTGCGCGCCCACGACATGAAAGGGGTACCGTGGCAAACGAGTACAAGCAGACGATGAATCTGCCCAAGACCGGTTTTCCCATGCGTGCCGGTCTTTCCAAGTCCGAGCCCAAGCGACTCAAGGACTGGCAGGACAACAAGGTCTACGAGCAGGTTCTGAAGAAGAACGAGGGTCACAAGAAGTTCGTGCTGCACGACGGTCCTCCGTACGCCAACGGCCCGATCCACATCGGCCACGCCATGAACAAGATCTCCAAGGACATGATCAACCGCTACTGGATGATGCAGGGCTATGACTGTCTCTTATACACATCTCCGAGCCCACGAGACTACGCTGCATCTCG
>CABSMX010000163.1 GCA_902478945.1 uncultured Collinsella sp. | reverse complement strand
CACTCGACTAGTCGTCGGCAGCGTCAGATGTGTATAAGAGACAGGTACTGGGACGCCGCGGGCGACCTGGGGCTGGGCGCTGGCGACAGCACCGATGCCGGCCGCAACGCGCTCGTGGTGCCGACGCCGTGCGACCGCCACGAGGCCTTTGTCATCCCCAGCGACATCTGCTTTGCAGCAAGCGCGTGCGACCCGCGTCGCTTGGGCATTGACGTGAGGGGCGCCTGGGCGGTTGCCGCCAACGCGCTCTCCTACGACTACCTGTGGAACGAGATCCGCGTTAAGGGCGGCGCGTACGGCTGCGGATTCCGCGCGGCAGGCGAGCGTCAGGCGGCGTTCTACACCTACCGCGACCCGGCAATCGACCCCTCGATTGAGCGCGTGGCGCGCGCGGGCGCATGGCTCGGCAGCTTTGAGCCCGACGAGGCCGCCTTTGAGGGCTTTATCGTGAGCTGCGTGAGCGGCATGGACGCGCCCGTGAAGCCGTACGCGCTCACCAAGCGCCGCAACACGACCTACCTGGCCGGGCTCGATCCGCACGCGCGCGAGGAGCGTCGCGCCCAGATGCTCGCGGCCACGCCCGGTGAGCTTCGCTCATTCGGCGCCGATGTGACGCGCATCGCAGCCGAGTCGCCCACCTGCGTCTTTGGCGGCCGCGACGTCATCGCCAAGAGCAACGCCGGCTTTAACGTCATCGACCTGATGGGCTAACCACAGCAAAGGTAGATTTTTGGGACATGCCTGAAAATCTACCTTTTCTTTTGTCGCTGCTTGGGCGGAGCAGCTCACCCCGTCCCACCAGTTTGTCTCGATCTGTAACATCTAGGCGGCAATATTGGCTCCAGGTGTTACAAATCGAGACGTTTCCGGATGACGCCGGCCCTTTGTCTCAATCTGTAACATCTAGGTCAGATTTTGCCGAGTTACTGTTACAGATCGAGACAAACCGCCGCAGACACCCGCCCCACCAGCAAAACCCCCACGAAGGGGCAGGTGCCTTTGCGTTGGTTCGAACACTTGTTCTATACGTACACATGTTCTATAGTAGGGGTGCTTGCATCGGACTTAAATTGCAACTAAGATATAGTTGCAGAATGTGAGGTGGGATGACTCGGACCGATAAACTCATCGCCCAACTGCTTAGCTGCCCTTCGACGTATCGGTATACCGATTTTTTAAAAGTCATGGCTTCATATGGCTTTGAAATGGACAACAAAGGCAAGACATCCGGATCGCGCATTCGCTTCTACAGGCCATCAGATGGCAGGATGTTCGTAATGCACGCGCCACATCCATCTGACGAATTGACGGCGGGGACCATTCGAAACATCGTTCGATTTCTGCAAGATGTCGGAGGTAGTCATGAGTAACGTTTTGGCATACAAGGGTTATTTCGCCCCAGTCGAGTTCGACGCCGAACAGCATGTGCTAACAGGTATGGTCACCGGCATTAGGGACGCAATCGTATTTGAAGGCTCCACAACTGAAGAAGTGGAGCAATGCTTCCACGACGCCGTCGACGATTACCTTGAGTTTTGCGCCGAGAAAGGCAAGGAACCCGAGCGGGCTTTTAAGGGCTCGTTCAACGTAAGAACGGGCTCTGAGCTCCACAAGCAAGCGGCGCTGGCAGCGGCAAAGAAGGGTGAGTCACTCAATAAGTTTGTGACTGAAGCAATCGCTGCGGCGTTATAGCATTAACGCATAGGCCCAAACAACCACAAAGGGCGCAGTTCACAGGCATATTTGCGGTGGCTTTACTGCCCATATCGCGTTTGCCCAGATAAAACCTGCCAAAATAAACCTGTCCCTTTTTGGTAGGTTTGGGAGAAAAGGTTGAGATGGATAAGGTTGAGCTGCGACGGGCGGTGATTGCTCGGCGCGATGCTCTTGATTTGGATGTGCGTGCTGCGAAGTCTGCCGTTATCTGTGCGCGACTTGTCGAGCTGTTGGATCGCCTGGGTGCCGCGGCGCCGCACACCGTTGCCGTCTATGCCGCCATGGGTTCCGAAGTCGATCCTGCCGCGTTTGCCGCAGCGGCCGCCAAACGCGGCTGGCGCGTGGCCTATCCGTGCATGTTCTCGGCAACAGACGCCGCAGCTTGTGGCCAGCGCATGTGCATGCGGGCAGTTGCCGCCGGCGATGCGTCCTCGGCTCCGTTTATCGCCCACCCCACGCGGACCTTCGCGGCCGTGGACATCGACAGCGACCGCTTCCCTATCGTGCCTGCCGAAGCTCTCGACATGGTCGTCGTGCCACTCGTAGCCTTCGACCGCGCCGGCGCGCGCCTGGGCTACGGCGGCGGCTGCTATGATCGCTACCTGCCCACGCTCTCGCCCGCATGCCAAATCATCGGCATCGCCTTTGACGAGCAGCGTATCGACCACGTTCCCACCGACGCCCACGACCTGTCTCTTATACACATCTCCGAGCCCACGAGACTACGCTG
>CABSMX010000162.1 GCA_902478945.1 uncultured Collinsella sp. | reverse complement strand
CGAGGTAGCCCTCCTGGTCGAAGTGCATGATCTCGATCTTCTCGGTCTCCTTCATTCCCGCTCCTTTCACGAGCAGTTTGAATTGTCGCACGGAATGAACGGGCTTGCCGCCCCGTCGCACCGCTTAACCTTGTGGACATCTTGGCCCCAAGCTCAACAATTCAAAGGTTCTTAATACCAGTGAACGATTACAGGTTAGCCGTTTTTAATACCGATTTTATGATTTCATCCTCCCCTCTCGGTAGACGGTCAGTTTTTGCCGCTCATCGGTCAAGCGACATATATCCGTAAAAACGAGCGCCCCCGCCATGCGCAGGGACGCTCTAGACGCTAATAGTTGTAGGTATATCCGCCGGCGTCGCCGCGGGTAAAAGACTTGGCATGCTCGATTGCCTGCCCACTCGAGTCATAGGTCAGGCCTTCCAGCACGAGCGCCAGATCGCCCGGCTCAAGATTGAGCAAACTCGCATCGCGTGCGCCCAGCGCCTCGATATCGAGTTTCTCTACCGACTGATCTGGCTTGCGTCCCAACATATCGTAGGTCTCGAACAGGCTGAAGACCGAAATGTCCACGCCTTCGATGCCCGGAAACAGCAGGCACGGAATCAGCGTCATCTCGATCGATACGGGCTCACCATCAATGCAGTTGAGGCGGCGCACCGAGTAAAGTAGATCGTCCTCGGCGATGCCAAACAAGTCGGCATAATACGGGCCGGCGTAGCGTTTGGAGCGCGCCAGGATGCGCACCGACGGCGTCGCGCCCGATGCCAGAACCGACTGACGGAAGCCGCCCTTGCGTTCGTGCTCGTCAAACCACTTGTGTCCCACAAAGGCGCCTTTGCCCTGCACGCGACGAATCTGGCCACTTTTGACCAGCTCGTCCATGGCGCTTCGGATTGTCAGGCGCGTCGTGCCAAACTCCTCGGCCAGCTCGTTTTCGGACGGAATCATCGAACCTGTCGGGTAGTCGCCGCGCTCGATTCGCTCCGCAATGCAGCGGCGAATTTGTTTGTAAACCGGCAAGTCTTCTACTGCATCAGCCATTCGACACCCACCTTCGTCGCAACGCCGTCTGCCTCGCCGTTATCGGCAAAACGATACTTGGTCGGCAGAGTCACGGACTTGCAATACTCAACAAAGCCATCGTTCTCGTCGCGCTCGTGCGAAGCCTTGTAAAACACCGGCGTGCCCTCCTGAGCATTCAGCAACTTGGCCTCGTCGGCGTTCAGACGGCTGATGGAAATATGCTCCTTGCCGTGCGTCACATGGACATTCCCCTCTTTGAGCAAAACGTCGTAGAGGCTCTCCTGCTCAAAATCATGATCGGGAAGCGAGGGGCACAAAGACAGATTGACGTAAGCCGTCTCGATCGATGCCGGAGAACCGTTGACCACACGCACGCGCCGAATGCAGAAGAGCGGCATGCCCAGGTCGATCTGGGCTTTTTGGGCAAGATCGATATCGGCATACACGACCTTGGACCAAACCAGGCGTGCGGTCGACTTTGAGCCAACCCTCTCCACCGCCTGCGTATAGTTCCATGTTTCCTGAAAGATGTTCAACGGCTTGGGAGGGCATACATAGGTACCCGAACCGCGGCGGCTTTCCAAAGTTCCGCACGAAATAAGACGCGTGATCGCAGCACGCAACGCCGTGCGCGACACGCCCAGCTCTTCACAGAGCACACGCTCGGCGGGCAGCCGGTCGCCACCCTGCAGGTCATAATGTTTGATATACCAAAGAATGCCCTCAAAGGCGCGATCTTTGGGCGGAATCGCATATGGTTCACTCGGCATGGGCAAGGCTCCTCAACCGCTTGATGCTGCGGACATCATTGCTCCGGACGCCTCATGGCGTCGAAGGCTTCTTTGATTTGCTCCGCGACGCTCCGATACGACCGATATAGGCCGGAGTCTCGCTTGACTTCGCCCGCGGTCACCGGAATCTCAAGCTTCGAAATCTCATCCTCGCCGGTTTGCACGACAACGATGACACCCATACCAAGGCACATATTACGCTTGGCAGCGTTGTTTTTGGTAGCCTGAGCTGGATTAATCAAAATCTGCTGAGCTAGTTCGCGATTGCTAAGCTCCGGCACATCCTCGGGATTTCCGGTCTCGACAATCTCGCACTGCAGCACGTCCGCATAGTCAAAAATCTTCGGCTCGCCGCCGCGCTGATGCACGGCCCACTTGCGGCGCGTGGCATCCTGGTAGATAGCCGGCAAAAACGTAAACCGCGGTGGGTCCAAAATCGTATCCGTGATGGTAAACACATCGGGATCAAAGGCATCCTGCGGGTTTTTCTTCTTGAACAGCCCCATATCAGCCTCCCGTACTAGCATTAAACAACTCAAGCCGAATATAGCACCAATTTCAAGCCGCCGCCTTACCCTATCGGCGCACGGCGTCTATGACTCGCCCAGCGGAAAAGTTCACGGACTGTCTCTTATACACATCTCCGAGCCCACGAGACTACGCTGC
>CABSMX010000161.1 GCA_902478945.1 uncultured Collinsella sp. | reverse complement strand
TCGACTAGTCGTCGGCAGCGTCAGATGTGTATAAGAGACAGTGCCGGCAGCGACCACGCGGAACGTACCCCAGTAGAACGAATCGCCAATGCCGGAAAGCGGTCCCATGAGACCGACCTTCATGGCGTTAATCGAGGACGTGTCGAAGTTCTTATCGGCAGCCGCCTGCTCTTCCATCGAAACCGTTAGGCCGGCTACAAACGGAAGCACATGAGGCGTGATGTTAAAGAACTCAGTATGGCGATCGAGCGCCGCATAGTAATCGTCGTCGTTGGGATAGATCTTTCGCAGGGGCTTCTGAATGGTGTACATGAAGCCCATTGCCATCATCTTGTCGTACGACTGCGAGCACTGGCTCGTAAACTGGCGAAGGAACATGCTCCGATACATATCGGGAGTCATAATCGCATCCTTCTTGGCCTCTTTGAGGTCGGTGTTCTGGGTAGCCATTAGAAGTCCTCCTCTTCATCTGCAGCAACCGCCTGCGGACCGGACGAGCCCTCGCGGAAGGCCAGGAGCAGCGCGACGCAAATGGCAGCTGCGGCGACGCCGACCACGTCCATCTTGAGGTAAATGACCATAATGAAGCCGATGAACAGCCAAGGAAGAAGCTTGTTGTCGCCCATGGTCCTAATAAGAAGAGCGAAGCCGATGCAGACCATGACGCCGGACGCAACGTTGAGGCCGTCCATCACAAACTGCGGAATCGCGCTGAGCGCATTGTTGATGAGGTCGGCACCAAAGAACAGCGAGCCAAACACCAGCAGTGCAGACGGAATGCCAATCGACAGCGGCACGATGGTCAGATGGTACAGATTCGCCTTGGCAAGATCGCGATTTGCCAGAGCGGTCTCAATCCTTCTTACAGGCAAAGGCGCCCGGAACGGCGTAGCAGAAGTTGCGCCACACCTGAAGGAAGACGGAGACGGGAAGGGCGAGCGCGACGGCAGTTGCCGTGCCCGTACCCGTAATGACGGCAAACGCGCAGCCAAGCACGCCGGAGGCATAGACCTCGGGAGGAACCGCCGCGCCGACCATGATGGCGCCCATGAACATGGACTCCAAAGCAGCGCCGACGATAACGCCCTGCTGGACATCGCCAAGAATCAAGCCGACAAACAGGCTCGTAAACAGCGGACGACCGAGCATCGTAATGCCAAATAATTGCTCGTCCATGGACGCAATAAATGCGACCAGTGCAATTAGAAGATACTGGACAACCATTTAGATCAACCCCAGAAACAGGTCTGCAGGCGAGGCATTCTGCGCAGCTCGCCTGCAGACAACCACAGCAATTTGAGAGGATTAGTAGTTCATCTGGTGATAGTAACGACGCGTGGTGAGCGGGTGGTTACGGACGTGCTCGAGATGGCAGATCAGACGCTCGGTGATGGTGTAGGTGACCATCGGGGAGACGATCTTGCGGAACTCGGGGTCGCTGAACGGCAGCTCGACCTCGGCGGTGTCAAACTTGTTCACGCGGACGTTAACGCCCTTCTCGTCGGCGAGCATGTGGGTGAAGTTGTCCACGCGGTCCATGAGCTTACGGGTGTCGTCCTCGCCGTAGAGCATGATGAGGCTCGTGCCCTCCTCGCACAGCTCGATGGTGCCGTGGAAGAACTCGGCGGCGTGGATAGACTTGGTCTTGATCCACTGCATCTCCTCGAGGATGCACATGGCGTAGTCGTAGGCCTCACCCCAGAGCATGCCGGAGCCAATCACCATGTGGTAATCGGTGTCCTTGAAGTCCTCGGCCATGGCAGCGCAGCGCTCGTCCTGAGCGTCCTTGGCCTTGATGAGGTACGGAGCGATGTTGCCGAACTCCTCCATGAAGGTGTCGTACTTGGGGAAGGCGCCGGCGTTCTTAAGGAAGCGGGCGACCAGCGTGATCTGGTAGGTGTAGATGGCCTCGCACAGGACGTCGTCCTCGGCGAAGCTGAAGAACTTGTAATCGGCGTACTCGGTGGCCGGGGTGTTGTCGTTGGAGACATACATCAGCGTGCGGGCGCCCTGCTCCTGGCAGAACTTGGCAGCCTCAATGATCTCGGGGGTGGTGCCGGTACGGGTGGAGAAGACGCAGACAGAGTCCTTGTTGAAGGTCTTGGGCGGGCATGCGAGGAACTCAGCGGCAATCTCGCAGTGGACATCGACGTCGGCCGTGGTGGTCTCGACCCAATACTTCATCGGGAGCGTGTGGGCCCAGGTGCCGCCGCAGCCGATGAAGAAGATGTTGGAATAACCCTGCTCGCAGACCTTGTCCACGGCAGCCTCAATCTGAGGACGGAGAGCGAGGGCATCGCTCACAACCTTCTCGTAACGAGGCTCATCGAAATTGAACATCCCTTACTCCTAACTCACTTGGATGAACCCTTCATTCATCCCATGACGTTATAATACTTTATATAACTAACTATGCAAGAACTATTTCATATTATTTTGATTTTTCTTCAATCAGAACCACCCTTAAAAAGGGTGGTTTGCTCTTAGGGTATAACCCACGGGCC
>CABSMX010000160.1 GCA_902478945.1 uncultured Collinsella sp. | reverse complement strand
CGGCAGCGTCAGATGTGTATAAGAGACAGCTCCTCGAGGACGCCGCCCAGCTCTAACCCGCCTCACCTGGGTTGCCTGTCAACTCAGCCGTTACGTGAAAGGGGCCTCCATGGACCTTGCCGATATTCGCCAGACCATCGATGGCATCGACACCACGCTCCTCAACAGCTTTGTCGAGCGCATGGACATTGCCACCGAGGTCGCCAAGTCAAAAATCGAGATGGGCAAGGCCGTCTTCGACCCCGCCCGCGAGCGCTCCAAGCTCAACAACCTCGCCAGCCGCGCGCCCGAGCGCTACGAGGCACAGACCATCGCCCTGTTCCGTCTTCTCATGAGCATGAGCAAGGCCGAGCAGCAGCGCTACATCAACGAGCTCAAGGGCATCACCATCTCGCAAAAGGCCCACGCCACGGCTGCAGCCTTTGACACGCCCTTCCCTCAAACGGCCACCGTTGCCTGCCAGGGCGTGGAAGGTGCCTATAGCCAGATCGCCGCGTGCAAACTCTTCGACGTGCCCGACATCGCGTTCTTTGAGACCTTTGAGGGCGTCATGCGAGCCGTGCGCGACGGGTTCTGCGAGTTTGGCGTGCTGCCCATCGAGAACTCCACCGCCGGATCGGTCAACGCCGTCTACGACCTGCTCGCCCAGTTCGACTTTCACATCGTGCGCTCGCTTCGCCTCAAGATCGACCACAACTTGCTCGTCAAGCCCGGCACCAAGCTCGCGGACGTGCGCGAGGTCTACAGCCACGGCCAAGCCATTGCCCAGTGTGCCGGCTTTATCGAGTCCCACGGCCTGCACGCCACCAAGTACCCCAACACGGCCATGTCGGCCGAGATGGTCGCCAACTCCGAGCGCACCGACGTCGCCGCCATCGCCTCGCGCAGCTGTGCCACGCTGTATGGCCTCGAGGTGCTGGAGCCCAATATCCAAGACTCGGACAACAACTACACGCGCTTTGTCGTCATCAGCCGCGAGCCGCGCGTCTACCCCGGCGCTAATCGCACCTCGCTCATGATCACCACGGCCAACGAGCCGGGCGCCCTCTATCGCGTGCTCGAGCGCTTCTACGCACTCAACATCAACCTCATCAAGCTCGAGAGCCGCCCCATCCCCGGCCGCGACTTTGAGTTTATGTTCTACTTTGATCTGGACTGCCCCTTTGGCAGCAAGGCCCTCGACGACCTGCTCGATTCCATCGACGACGTGTGCGAGAGCTTCACCTACTTTGGCAGCTACACGGAGGTGCTCTAGATGACCGATACCGCCGCAACCCGCCCCTACGGTGTGCTGGGCCGCGTGCTGGGCCACAGCTACACCCCGACCATCTACAAAGAGCTCGCTGGGCTCGATTACGTGCGATTTGAGCGCGAGCCCGAGGACCTCGCGGCCTTTGTGACAGGCGACGAGTGGGAGGGCACCAACGTGACCATCCCCTACAAGCGCGCCGTCATGGAATACCTGGACGAGCTGAGTCCGTTGGCCGAGCGTATGGGCAACGTCAACACCATCACGCGCCTGCCCGACGGCCGCCTGCGCGGCGACAACACCGACTACTTTGGTTTTCAGTGCCTGGTCGAAGAGTTGGGCGTTGAGGTTGCCGGTAAGAAGGTCCTCGTGCTCGGTGCCACCGGTGGCGCGGGTACTACGGCCAGTATGGTGCTCGGAGATCTGGGCGCCATCGTCGTACCCGTGGGTCGCACGAGCGAGGTCAATTACAGCAACATCGCTCAGCAGTCCGATGCAACGCTGCTCGTCAACTGCACGCCCGCCGGTATGTTCCCCCACTGCCCCGACGCTCCCTGCACGCTCGAAGGCCTCGATGCGCTCGAGGGCGTCATCGACATTGTCTACAACCCCGCTCGCACGGGTCTGATGCTCGAGGCCGAGCGCCGCGGCATCCCCTGCATCGGCGGCCTGCTCATGCTCGTGGCACAGGCGGCACAGGCTGTAGAGCGTTACACCGGCCAAGCTACCCCGCGCAAGCGTATCTTGGACGTAACGGAGCGTCTGTCCCGCCGCGAGCAGAACATCGCGCTGATTGGCATGCCGGGCTCGGGCAAGACCCGCGTGGGCGAGCAGATCGCCCAGCTCACGGGTCGCGAGCACATCGACTTGGATTGCGCGCTCGAGGAGCGTCTGGGCATGCCCTGTGCCGACTTTATCGTCGAGCGCGGCGAGGCGGCCTTCCGCGAACAGGAGACGGCTGCGCTGGCCGACATCTCCAAGCGCAGCGGCCTGGTGCTCTCCACCGGCGGCGGCGTGGTCACACGCGACGAGAACTACCCGCTGCTGCACCAGAACAGCCAGATTGTGATGCTCAACCGCAAGCTCGACGAGCTCGCCCACAAGGGCCGCCCCATCACCGCGCGCGATGGCATCGATAAGCTCGCCGAGCAGCGCATGCCGCGCTACCGCGCCTGGGCCGACTACATCATCGACTCACGCGACTGCGCCACCAACACCGCCCAAGCCCGCCTCGAGACCCTCCCACCCGCTCTCTAACCTAAGCCACCACAAAGGGGACAGACACCTTTGTGGTGGCTTAGGTTAGAGAGCGGGTGGGA
>CABSMX010000159.1 GCA_902478945.1 uncultured Collinsella sp. | reverse complement strand
ATGAGCTTAACGTAGTCGTACCAGTCGTCATCGCTGATGATGGTCGAGGAGCCCAGCTCGGCGCGAGCCTCGCTCTTGGTACGGTATTCGCCGCGGATCCATTTGGTCACGCGGCTCATGGCTTCCTCGTCGCCCTCGGATACGGCCGTGCGATAGCGGCGAAGCATGCGGGTGAAGTCGAAGCCGTGGACCATCTCCTCGAGCGGGGCCAGTTGGGCATTGACGACCGACTCGTCGACGTCGGCACACGAGGCAACCCAGCGATCCAGAATAAGGTTGAGCGCACCGCCCTCGGGGCGCGTCTTGGTCGATATATTGCGGATGAGCTCGCGGTAGGTGGCAAGGCCCTGCCCCTGCCCGCCCTGCAGACGGCGCTCGGGGGATAAGTCTGCATCGGCGACGACGAATCCCTCGCCCATGGCATGCGTTCGGATGGTTTGGAGCAAAAAGCTCTTGCCGGCGCCGTAGCGACCGACCAGAAAGCGGAAGCTTGCGCCGCCGTCGGCGATGAGACTCAAATCGGTGAGCAGGGCGCGAATCTCGACCTCGCGTCCCACGGTGATATAGGGAAGGCCGATGCGCGGGACCACGCCGCCCTTGAGCGAGTTGAGAATGACGGCAGCGACGCGCTTGGGCACGCGGGGTGCTGCGGGTGCGGTATCACTCATGGTCTAGGTATCCTCTCACGTCTGCTTCGTAGTCCTCGATAATTTGCGGTCCTGCCGCGCCAAATTCAATTACGGTGTCACCCACCAGGTCAAAGAGCGCCTCGTTGATGGTATCGACGAGCATGTCCTCGCTCTGCCCCGATTGCACTACCGCCGATTCCGCCTGTACTGCGTTGTGCTCGAGCAGTGCGCTGAGATAGGCGTTTGCGGCAGGCGCGAGTTCGTTCGTGGCGTCAGCGGGCGCTGCCGCTGCGAACGCGGGCGTCGGCGCGAGAAGCGGTGCCACGACACCAAACTGTTCGGTGGAGACAGTCGGCTCGTCGGGTTCGTCTTGCCGTATGGTCATCTCGCCAGGTTCGGCAGTCATGCCGGGTGCGGAATGGATGTTCGGTTGCTCGATAATCGTCGCCTCGGTTTCCACAGACACATCGTCTTCGCGCTCCTCATCAATCAAAAGCGCTTCACGCGTTTGCGCTGCGACGCTCCGAATATGCCCCAGCTGACTCAAATCGATATCGATCTTGACGGGCTGGTGCGCGGCGTCCCACGAAAGCCATGCCACGATCTCGTCATCGATGATCTTGGCCAGATATTTGGGGACCTTCTCCTCCTTCAGGGGATGGGTGGGGTCTAGGGCCAGGCGCAGCCGTTGGTCGCAGGCGCGCATCATCTCACCAAGCTTGCTGCTTTTTTGCCTGCTGCCGTGAATTCGCATGCATTCCCAAAAGCCGTTTTGACAACGGTAAATATGGATGGGGTCCAGACGGTATTCGCAATCCTCGTGGCGATTAGGCGCAAAGAACACAGCCGAGGCAAACATGGTATAGGGCATGGCCGTCTCCTCCCCAAACAAGCTCGCCACGATACCGCTCTTTCGGTGCGTGTCATAGTAGCGCGCCATACGGACATACACGGCGCATGCCACGTGGCGTAGGTCGCGATGGTGACTGCGATCGAGCCGTGAGTTATTGAGGTTATACGTGGAGAGGGCGTTGATGGCGGCCATGAGTCGCTCCTCGCGCGCCTCGTCGGGCGGAAGGGGGAGCGTAGGCTCGGAGGTCTTGCGACGCGCAGGCGCCAGGTCTGACGGCGTTGGCGCGGGCGCAAGGTCTCGCGCCGCACGTCGCAGCTCGATAAGGGCGTTATCGAACATGACGGTTTTGGAGTCGCGAAGCAGCTTGGGGTCGAGCCCGTGGAATACGGCGTAATCCTGCAACCACACGCGTGCAAACCGATCGATGCCGGGCTCGAAGGCGCGATAGGCATCCCAAAAAGCCTTGATTTTGTTAAAGCCATCGAGTGGGTCATCTACGCCAATGCCGCAGATCAGCTCATAGAGGTACAGGAAGGCAAAGGACGTAGACGTTTCCTCGACGGTTCCGCGGCGCACTTGGGCGCGCCAGGTAAAATAGCCGCGCAGCTGCCGATCGCTCATGGCGTTATAGGTGGGAAAGTACGACTTAAAGGTGCCGTTGTAGGGGCAGTCGTCCTCAAAGTCGGCCATCAGCAGGCCTTGGCGGTAGAAAAGCTCGGCTTCCGAAAGCCAGCGACCCGCGCCGCCTTTGGGGTCATCCTGCCAGCGCGATATCTCGCGCATCTTGCGGTACTGGTCGGGAAGGAAATTCTGCATCTGACGACCGGTTTTGAGAATCGGCTCGTCTGCGTAGGCCTCATGTGAGAAGCGAGCAGACTGATGGGTCCGGGCCTCGGCCATAATGCGCTCGATGAGCATCTTGATGTCCTGGTCGGCCACCGTCTCTCCTCTCCTAACGCAGCTTCGGTGACCTCATATCATAGCACAGCATCAAACAGGTGTTCGAGATACCACTACGTAGATAGATTTAGAACAGGAGCGCGTAGATGACGGCTACGACAACGGAGGGGAGCATATTGGCCGTGCGGAAGGTCTGGGGACGGATGAGGTTGACGCCGACGCAGAAGATGAGCAT
>CABSMX010000158.1 GCA_902478945.1 uncultured Collinsella sp. | reverse complement strand
AGCGTAGTCTCGTGGGCTCGGAGATGTGTATAAGAGACAGAAGCCGGCACCGATGCCCTGGATCTTGTGCGGGCCGGCCTGGCCCTTGGAGAGCACCGGGGAGGTGGCGGGCTCGACGGCGACGACCTTAATCTCGGGGTTCTGCTCCTTGAGGAACTCGCCCACGCCGGTCACGGTACCACCGGTGCCAACGCCGGCGACGAAGATGTCGACCTTGCCGTCGGTGTCGTCCCAGATCTCGGGGCCGGTCGTGGCCTTGTGGATGGCGGGGTTGGCGGGGTTCACAAACTGGCCGGCGATGATACTGTTGGGAGTCTCCTTCTGCAGCTCCTCGGCCTTGGCGATAGCGCCCTTCATGCCCTTGGAGCCGTCGGTGAGCACGAGCTGCGCACCGTATGCCTGCATCAGCTTGCGGCGCTCGACGGACATGGTCTCGGGCATAGTGATGATCACCTTGTAGCCGCGGGCGGCCGCCACGGAGGCGATACCGACGCCGGTGTTGCCGCTCGTGGGCTCGATGATGGTGTAGTCGCCGCCGCGCACGAGCTTGCCTGCCTTCTCGGCCTCGTCAATCATGTTCTTGGCGACGCGGTCTTTAACGGAGCCGGCGGGGTTGAAGTATTCCAGTTTGACGAGCACGCGAGCCTTGAGGTCCTCGTCGGCCTCAAAGTGGGTGAGCTCCAGAAGCGGGGTGTGGCCGATAAGCTGATCGATGGACGTGTAAACCTTGCTCATGGTGAACCTCCAAAGTGTTCAAGTTGCTGGTTGCCGTGTGGTTTCACGGTGCGTGTAGCAGCTAAACCCATAAACCTTATAGGTTGTTCGTTTAGCTGTTGGCAAGCATAGTAGACACTAAAGCCTAGTAATGCAATAGGAAATAGAAGATTATTACGAGTCGATTAACCATCTTGATCGGAACGGGTATTTTCAAACCCATTTTTTCGGCTAGAATTTCAACGGACTAAAAGACCGAAAGGCAGCACTATATATGTTGGTTTCTACTAAGGGCAGGTACGCCCTGCGCGTTATGGTCGATCTGGCCGAGCACCAGGCGGCCGGTCGCATCCCGCTCAAAGAGATCGCGGCGCGACAGGGGATTTCCGAGAAATATCTCGAGAACATCTTGGCTACGCTCGTGCGCGCCAACATGCTTTCGGGCATGCGTGGCAAGGGCGGCGGCTATGTGCTCACGCGTCCGCCCGAGCAGTACACGGTGGGCGAGATCCTGCGCCTGACCGAGGGTAGTCTGGCGCCGGTCGCCTGCCTGGATGGCGACTGCAAGGGCTGCTCGCGCTCGGATGAGTGCCCCACGCTCGATGTGTGGAAGAACCTGGACAAGCTCATCAACGACTACCTCGACGGCGTGACGCTCGACCAGCTCGTCGCCCCCAGCGAAGGCTACGACTACGTCATCTAGCCCACACCTGCCATTTGGGGACGGGGTGGAAATGGTAGATTTTCTTGCCCTCTGAGGATTGACAAATAAGAAGGCCGCCCATTTTTGCGATGGGCGGCCTTCGTTTTGGGCTGTTGAGACGGACACGGTCGGAATGGCCGTTTTAGTCCTCGGCAAGACTATCGAGGATGCTGCGCATGATGGACACCAGGATGCTGCCCATAAAGGCCGAGCCAAAGCCGGCGATGGAGATGCCGCCGCCCAACAGGTTGACCGACAGGTAGCTGGCAAGCTCCAGCATAAAGCTGTTGAGCACGAGCTGGAAAATGCCGAGCGTAATGATTGTGAGCGGCAGCGAGATGACCGTGAGGAACGGTTTGACGAACGAATCGACGATGTTGAGGAACAGTCCCACAAAGGCAAAGCAGACCCAGGCCTCGGCAAAGCCGAAGGGCTGGATGCCGGGGACGAGGAACGTGGCGATCGCGATGGCGATCGAGGTGAAGAGCCAGTTAAGCATAAAGCGCATGGCGTGAATCCTTTCTTGCGCCGGGGTTGCTGGCGTCGCGTGAAGCGGCTTGCGGCGGCGACTTGGATGGTTACGCGGACGCGCCGCGGTGTCTGGGCGCCCATTGTCTCAAATATTCGTGGAGCTTACGTGCGCATTCGGTTTCTAAGCGGCGTTCGTCCTGAAAAACGTGCCGCTGACAGAGAGTCTTGTCACTTTAGTTTGGTGGTGTGCTACACTGCTACGGGCAAATGGCCCATGCATAGTTTTATTGCATATTTACGGGCGAACGATGCCCGATGTCAGTATCAACTTCGATGCCTTATGGCGGGTTTGGCGGTGATCGATGAATATCGAGAACATGTTTGACAAGCCTGATGTCAAGCAGCTGGTCCACGCATTTAGTCTTTTGGACGACGAGAACGATATCCAGGCGTTTTTAACCGATATCTGCACGCCGCGCGAGATTTGCGATCTTTCTCAGCGCCTGCAGGTCGCGCGTTATCTGGACGAGGGCGAGCCCTATGTTGAGGTTCAGGCCCGTACCGGCGCTTCGTCCACCACGGTGAGCCGCGTTTCAAAGGCGCTGAACGGCGAGTACGGTGGCTACCGCAAGATCCTCATCAAACTGGAGGATGGCGAGTAGGCCGGCGGCAAAAACGAATTGAGCAGAACTGAACTGCCTCCCATTTCTTGGACACGAGAAATGGGAGGCTTTTTATGCGTGTC
>CABSMX010000157.1 GCA_902478945.1 uncultured Collinsella sp. | reverse complement strand
AGACAGGTCTATGACTCCGGCTGCGCTGCCGGAACCACCGACTACTACACTGGCTGGTAATTTTTCTGCATCACGGATATTTGGCGGACGGGCGTCTTTACCGAGCTTTAGGGCAACGTAAGGGCGCCCGTTCTATGTATGCATTTGAGTTAACAGAGCGCTTACCGTGGCAGTACGCCGCGCATATGGGCGCGGGGCACACTAAGTCACGAGAAACAAAGTCTTTCTCGTGGAGGAAGTGGTTCCATGAACGCTCGAGATGTCGCTATTGCCGTCGTTGCCCTTTTGATCGGATGCCTTGGTCCGACGGCGGCGTTAACTGCCGGCTTGCAGTCCGCTACGGGCGCCGCTCCTGTGATTGTGGGCGCCTTGATTGCAGCGGCGTTGCTGGGAAGCGCCGGCGTGCTACTTTGCCGCGATGACGAGGACGAGGTTCCGGAATCGCAAAATAAGCCTCAGTTTTAGCCTCGAGCTAAATGCAACAGGCCTTCGCGAATGACGGAATCCTCGCGAAGGCCTGTCTGCTTGTATTGCGCACGTCGCGATGCGGCCGAGGCTACCAGCTGCCTTCTATTTCGCGAATCCTCTGGTAGAGCCAATCGTTTTGCGGCACTTGGATATCGTGTTTGGCGGCCAGGCGGCAAATGGTGCCCGCGAACTCCTCGACTTCGGTCTTTCGTTGTGCGATGCGGTCCTGCGCCATCGAGGGCATACCGGTGGGGTCGATTCCCTCGATGAGGTGCACCATCTGCGTCAGGTCTGCCTCGGTCAGCTCAATGCCCTCGGCATTGGCGACCGCAAGTGTCTCTCGCATGGCGGAGACAAAGCAGCGGCGCTGCTCGGAGCCGGCCTCTGTGGCGCTTCCATACGTTCCGCCGTAGGCCATGCACGTCTGGTTGATACCATCGTTGAGCATGAGTTTGGCCCACATGCGGTGCGCAATGTCGCTCTCGACGGTATGGGCGATGCCGCAGCGTGTGTAGAGCTCGTCGATGGCGGTGACGGTTGCGGGCTCGGTGCCCGCTGCCGCGCCAAAGCGAATCTCGCCCGCATTGGTAAAGGTGAGCTCTCCGTCGAGGAACACGGCATCCATGCCCTGGCAGATGCCCAGGACGGTGTGCTTCCAGCCAAAGCGCTCGGCAATCTTTTGCTCGCTCGTAATGCCGTTGCACAGCGAGGCGATGAGCGTGTTGGGTCCCACGACGCGCTCCATAGTCTTGAGTGCTTGGTTGAGTCCCGTCGTCTTGACCGTGAGAATGACCAGATCGGCGGGCGTTGCCTCACTGACGCGCACGGACTTGAGTGCGCAGGGCTCGCCGTTGACCGTAAGGGCGTCGCCTGCGTGACGCTCGAAACGGGCGTCGTCCATGACGTATTCGACGGCATCGTCGCCGAGTGCCTGGGCGATCATGCTGCCGTAGAGTAGCCCGACGCCGCCCTTGCCGATAAAGGCAACCTTGTTGATCTGCACGTGAATCATCTCCTCACAAAAAGGCGCCCGCGTGCGGAGCGCCCGGTGGATTGTATGCCGCTGGAGCATGTAGCGTGCACCGGAGGCGGAATTTAGAAGAACAAACGCATGAGAACTTATGCCGCGGGGCAGATGGCAAAAACGCGTGCGGGATATCCAACGCCATCGCGCGCCTTGGGGAAGGTGCAGAAGATGACGGCGCCTGTGGCGGGAAGCTCGTCCAGATGGTCCATGATCTCGGTCTGGTAACAGTCGACCGAGAGGATGTATTGCTCGCCGGGATAGGGGTAGGCGTCCTCACGCGTGGCCACGCTTGCCTCCTTTCATCGGGCTTTTTGCTGATGTTAAAGCGGTGCCGTGACGGCCTGATTTCTGCTGCGTTACGATACGTTCTCGATTGCGATTCCGATGTGCTTCGATGACGTGACAGGTTTGTTTCGCCTTATCAGGGCTTCGATGGGGGAGGAGGGGCCGTGCAATATCGCGTTGACCCCAAAAGCGGTAACCGTATCTCGGCGTTGGGGCTGGGCTGCATGAGGTTTCCCGGTGCGCCGGGACGCCCGGATGCGAAGACAGCCGACGCCATCATCTCCCGTGCAGTGGAGCAGGGGATTAACTACCTGGACACGGCCTATCTCTATCCCGGCAACGAGGCTTGCGTGGGCGCTTCGCTTGAGCGCCTAGGCCTACGCGACCAGGTTTTGCTCGCGACCAAGCTGCCGCATGCTTCGTGCAAATGCGCGGAGGATTTCGACCGGTTCTTTGACGAACAGCTGCGTCGGCTGCGGACTGACCATATCGACTATTACCTTATGCACAACATCACCTCGCCCGCCCAGTGGAAACGTGTGGTGGCGTTGGGCATCGAGGACTGGATCGCGCGTCAAAAGGCGGCGGGGCGCATTCGCCAGATTGGTTTTTCGTATCACGGCAGCGCGGCGGATTTCCTGACGGTGCTTGACGCATATGACTGGGATTTTTGCCAGATCCAGTACAACTATGCCGGCGAGCGTTACCAAGCGGGAACGGCAGGACTCATGGCGGCTGCGGAGCGCGGTCTTGCGGTGTTTGTGATGGAGCCACTGCTGGGCGGTCGTCTAGCGGGCAAACTTCCGCCGCGGGCACGCGCTGTGCTCGATCTGTCTCTTATACACATCTGACGCTGCC
>CABSMX010000156.1 GCA_902478945.1 uncultured Collinsella sp. | reverse complement strand
ACGATGAACCGCTGGCTCGCCTATCTCGAAAAGCAGGGAATCAGCGTCGAGGAATAGCGAAATACATATATGGACACGAGTTATTACAATCGCTTTGGCGGCGAGGAGCTTATGCGCCGACTTGCCGGTGAGACATTGCTGGCACAGGGCCCCATGGGCAGTGTGTTGCTGAGCGAATGCGGCGCCGCCGATATTCCGCCGGCATTTTGGAACCTCGCCGAACCGCAGACGGTTTCCCGTATTCATCGACTGTACGCCGCCGCTGGCGCGCAGGTGCTCATCACAAACACGTTTCAGGCGTCGGGCCACGCGCTCGATCAAGATGAAATTGCCACATCCATGGCGGAGGTCAATCGCGGGGCGGTCGACGATGCCCGTCAGGCAAATCCTCAGCTCCTGTTGGGGTCTATGGGCCCTATTGCCATTGAGTGGTTCGTCGAGGGTTCCCCCGAGTATCGAGAGATCCGCGCAAACGCTCGCGAGCAGGCGTCTGCCTTGCTCAACGCCGGCGTAGATGGCCTCCTGATTGAGACGGTCACGTCCATCCGCAATCTGCAGCCCGTGCTCGCCGGCGTATGCGACGTCGCCGACGGTATGCCCATCTTGGTGAGCTTTGCTATTGACGACAAGGGCGACCTACTGGGCGATGGCCTAAACATCGAAGGCGCCATCTTGTATGCCGAGAAGCATGGTGCGAACTCTGTCGGGGTCAATTGCTGCTCCCTGACAGCAGCTACTGCTGCGGTGCCAAGGATGGTCGCCACGGCCACCACGCCCGTTACGGTTCGGCCCAACGCGGGAAATCCGGTTCAGACACAGGATGGGCCCGTGTGGCACGAGGACCCCGAAGCCTTCGCTCGCGCATGCGTCGAGTGGAAGCGGGCAGGCGCCGCAATGGTAGGCAGCTGCTGCGGAACCACGGCGGTTACGACAGCCGCTATGGCAGATGCGCTCAATATATAGAACCCGAAAATAGGAGTATCGAATCACCGCCCCCGCCGGGGCGGTTTTTTTTGTTGTCGGTGCGCACCTCGACGCTTTTGCCTAAACGGTGAACGAGCGTGCCGGCGGCTTGCCGGATGCCCGTTGCGGGTATACCTCATGCGTACCATGATCCAAACACTGCGAGGTGTCTGCGCGTGTGCGCGATAATTCACTTTGGAACTGACGGTTGGCGAGCTCGCGTCGACGGAGACTTTACTATCAACAACGTCGCTCGTGTCACCGATGCTATCGGCAGGCTATGGCAAAAGACGAATCCCGGTAAAACGGTATATGTAGGATTTGACACTCGGCCGCAAGCGCGCGAGTTCGCCGAGCTCGCGGCGGGCGTGATTGCCGCCCACGGGCTCGATGCCGTGCTCGTGTCTCGACCGGTGCCGACTCCCGCTCTTACGTGGGCGGCTGCGTATGACGGCGAGGCATGCGGCGCGCTTATGGTGACGGGCTCACATCATCCGCAGGGCTATCTATGCCTCAAGCTGCGGATGGGTGATGGCTCGACGGCCAACCAGGATGTCATCGAAGAGCTCGAGGAGACGATGGCCGCCGAGCCGCTGGGGCTTGAGGGGCAATACCGCACGGCAGATATCATTCCCGACTATATGCGAGCGGTGGCATCGTTTGTCGACGCGGATGCCATTCGCGCCGCGCATATGCGTGTGGTGGTTGACCCCATGGGCGGAGCTGCGCAGGGATATCTTGCCGACTTGCTTCGAGAGCTTGGCGTCGAAGTCCATGAGATTCACGCCGACGAGACGACCGATAGGGGAGATATCTGCCCCGACCCGGTCGAGCCGTGGGTGGATGCTTGTGAGCGCGCAGTTGTCGAAGACGGGGCGTGCGCCGGTCTGGTGACTGATGGCGACGCCGATCGTATCGGCGCGGTTGATGAGCGCGGCAGATATATACATCCACATCAGATCATGGCGCTCGTTTTGGGCGATTTGGTCCAGTATCGCAATCTGAAGGGACGCGTCGTCGTCAACCTTTCATGCTCCACGCTTGTGCGTCGCATTGCCGAGGCGCTCGGCTGCCGCGTGGTCATCAAGCCCGTCGGTTTTAAATATATAGCCGCCGAGATGAAGAAGGGCAGCGTTCTCGTGGGCGGTGAAGAGGCCGGTGGTATCGGTATCGCCGCGCACATGCCCGAGCGCGACGGCATCCTTGCCTGCCTGATTTTGTGCGAGCTCATGGCCAAGACCGGCGCGCCCTTGGGCGTGCTTATCGATCAGCTCGAGGCGAGCTTTGGCAAGACGAGTTACGGACGTCGAGATTTGCGCCTTGAGGCCGAGGATGCCGAGACGTTGCGCACGCTGCTTCCCGGCGTGAATCCCAAGTCGATATGCGGCAAGGCGCCGCAGAGCGTAAGCCATATGGACGGCTTGCGTCTGGCATTTGAGGATGACACCTGGCTGCTGATCCGTCCCAGCGGGACCGAACCGGTGGTGCGCGTGTACGCCGAGGGCTTTTCGGTGGAGGAGCGCGATGAGCTGCTAGATGCCGGCTGCGCTTTGGCCAGGGGCGCATATCGGCTCTAGCCAAGGGGCCACTCTTTATAAAGATGTGCTCGACAAGCGGTAGCTATCAACTGGCAAGCGTCAGTTGAGGGCACAGTTGTGTAGGAAATGTGTGCGCCCAGATTCCCGCCCCCGGGGCCCCTCCGGTCTGGCAATATATCTCCTTGCCGCGC
>CABSMX010000155.1 GCA_902478945.1 uncultured Collinsella sp. | reverse complement strand
AGATGCAGCGTAGTCTCGTGGGCTCGGAGATGTGTATAAGAGACAGCGTCCAAAAGATGCTGAGCCATGGGCTAGTCCTCCTTGGTCTTGGGGTCGAGGGCGTCGCGCAGGCCGTCGCCGGCGAGGTTCAGCGAAAGCACGCTCGCGATGATGGCGATAGCCGGGAAGAAGATCATCCACCAGGCTTTGCGCATCACGTTCTTGCCCGCCTGTAGGATGTTTCCCCAGCTGGCGTCGGGTGCCTTGATACCCAGGCCCAGAAACGAGAGGGCGGCCTCCGAGAGCACGGCCTCGGCAAAGACAAAGGTCGCCTGCACCAGGAAGGGTGCCATAACGTTGGGCACGATATGCATCCACACGATGCGCGCGGTCGAGGCGCCCTGCACGCGCAGGGCCTCCACAAAGGGCTCCTCCTTGACCACCATCGCACGCGAGCGCACGATGCGCGCCATGCTAGGCGTATAGACGATGGAGAGCGCGATGATGACGTTCCACACGCTCGCCCCCATCATCGCCATGAGCGCGATGGCCAGCAGCACGCCCGGAATGGACATAAGGCCGTCGCAGATGCGCATGAGAATATGATCGAGCCTCTCGTTGTAGCACGCATAGGCGCCGATCACCAAGCCGAGCGCACTCGTCGCGAGCGTGACGGCAATGCCAACGCCAAGCGACACGCGCGCGCCAGCGATGACGCGGGCAAGCAGGTCGCGGCCAAAGTCATCGCAGCCAAAGGGATGCGCGGGCGAAGGTGCCGAAAGTCGCAACGTCATCTCCTGCGCATTGGGATTAACCGTTCACACCAGCGGACCGACGAGCGCGATCAGCGCAATCGCCAGGAAAATGCAGCCGCCGACCACAAACCCCTTGTTGGCAAGAGCCTTCTTAAAGTTTGTCATCATGCATCGCCCCATTTGCGAGCGCGCGGGTCAAAAGCGCCGTAGGCAAGGTCGACAGCCAGATTGATCACCGAATTCAACAAGGCGATGACCAGCAGCACGCCCTGAATCACCGGATAGTCGCGACGCTCGATAGAGCTCGTGACCAGCTGGCCCAAACCAGGGATGTTAAAAATGGCCTCAGTCACCACGGCGCCCGTAATCAGGGCGCCAAAAGAATAGCCGACCGAGGTGAGAATCGGCAGCGCTGCGTTGCGCAGGGCATGGACCAGCACCACGCGAACCTCGGAGACGCCCTTGGCACGCGCCGTCTTGACGCAGTCAAGCTGCATGGCCTCGATAACGCTCGAACGGGTCATGCGCATGAGCAGGGCCGCCTGCACGCATCCAAGCGATATGGCCGGCAACGCAAGATAGCGTAAATGGCTGAACCAGCCCTTCGATAGCGGCGCATAGCCGGCCACCGGGAACACACGCAACGTGACGGCAAACAGCCACATAAGCATGAGCGCCATCAAAAAGCCGGGTATCGCCACACCCAAAAGAGCAACGACACGCAAGACCGCGTCGGTGCGAGACCCATGTTTGAGGGCAGCGACGACGCCGCAGGGCAGCGCAATCAACAGCGCGATGAGTTGTGCCAGAAGCGCGAGCGATAGCGTGGGGCCAAAGTGCTCGGCGATCGCCTGCGTGACGGGCTGGCGCATAAAATACGAATCGCCCAAGTCGCCGGTAAGCACGCCGCCCATCCACTCAACGTAGCGCTGCGGCAGCGGCTCGTTGAGTCCCAGGCTATCGTTGACGCGCTCGATCTGGTCGGCCGAAGCCTCCATGCCGAGCATCGAAGAGGCCGGGTCACCCGGTGTGAGATAGATAATCAAAAACACGACGACCGAGATGATGAGCATCACCGGAACCATCGCGCCTATACGTTTGAGCGTGTACTTCAACATGCGAGGCGTCTATTTCCCCTCTGAACGTGGACAGGGCGTGGCGGCCACAGGGGACCAGACCCCTCCAGCCGCCACGCCAGCTATTGCATTACTCCGGACGCTTGGCATTCCAAACGATGGCGCCGTCGAGCACCTCGACGTCCTCGACGTCTGCCTGGGTGCCCGTGATGGAAGCGTAGTGGCAAAGCGGCTCGATGACGGCGATCTCATAGAGGCGCTCCTGAGCCTCGGCCCACTTCTTGGCCGCGGCGTCGGTGTCCTTGGCGGTGCGGGTCTCGGCCACGAGCTTGAGCGCCTTCTCGTCTGACAGGCCATAGAAGGCCTTGGAGACCGAGAGGGACTGGGCCGGGATGGGCTTGTAGTTGGTGGAAGCCACAAAGAGGTCCCACTGCTCGGGCTTGCCGGAGCGGATGTCCATGAAGGTCGCGAACTCGTAGCTGTCGACCTCGGCGGTGAAGCCGGCCTTCTCGAGCTGCTCCTGCAGCGCGACGGTGGCGTTGTACATATCCTTGTAGTCGGGGGTGGTCAGCAGCTTGACCGTCTCACCGGCATAGGAAGTCTTGGCCAGAGCCTTCTTGGCGGCCTTGGCATCGGCCTGGTTGAAGTACTTCTTGCCCGCGTCGGTCGCCCACTGAGCGTTCTCGGGGTTGCCAAGGTTGGGATCGATGTTAAAGAGCTCTTTCTCGCCATAGGCGGCAAGAGCGGCCGCCTCGCAATCGATAGCCATGAGAGCGCACTTGCGGATCTCCTCGTCGGCGAAGATGCCCTCGTTCATGTTGAGGAAGGCGGTCAGAACGCCGGCGTTATGGGTGTAGAGCCTGTCTCTTATACACATCTGACGCT
>CABSMX010000154.1 GCA_902478945.1 uncultured Collinsella sp. | reverse complement strand
ACCTACGGCTCGCCAACTGTCAACGCCCAATAACCAGTCTTTTTGGGACGGGTCTATTTTGACTACCTTTCGAGCAAGCGATCCTCTCAATGATTTTTAATCCCCGTCCCAGAAAAATCATCGACGAACGCGCTACTTTGCGCTGGTGAGGACGCCGGTGGTGTCGAACGCCGGGGTGAAGCTCTCGTCTACCGCGCCGCCCTCTTGCCAGAACATCGTCGTAAAACCCAGGTCGTCGGCATGGTCGAGCACCTGCTCGTACTCCTCGCGCGTCACAGCACGCGCCAGGTCGCCGCCCTGCTCGCGCATGAGCGCATTGGGCGTGTACTGGTTCATGACCGAGATCGGCACATCGCCCACCGTCTGCCACACCAGGTCCAGCACGCGACACGAATCGTCTGCATGTCCCGGCAGTACCAGATGGCGCACGATCATGCCGCGTTTCATGAGCCCGTCCTCGTCCACCAGCTCTCCCCCGCGGCGATCGATCTCGCGCGCCATTTGGGCCAGGCCCGACACGGCCACACGCGGGTAGTCCTGAATATGAGAGAGCGACTGCGCAAGCGCCGCATCGGCATATTTAAAGTCGGTAAGCCACACATCGACCAGATCGCCGAGCGCCGACACGGCACTCGCACGCTCATAACCGCTTGTGTTGTAGACGATTGGGATGACCAGCCCGCGCGCCCGCGCCGCGCCAATCGCAGCCGGCAGCAGGTGCGCGTAGTGCGTCGCCGTCACTAAATTAATATTGTTCGCACCCTGGTCCTGCAGCTCCAACATAATCTCGACCAGACGCTCGGGCGAAATCTCAAGCCCAAAATTGCCCGTCGAGATCTCGTGGTTCTGACAATAGACGCATTTGAGCGAGCAACCGCTAAAGAAGATCGTGCCCGAACCGGCTTCGCCCGAGATAGGCGGCTCCTCCCACATATGAAGTGCGGCGCGGGCCACTTTGAGCGTGTCGTCAGCACCGCATACGCCGTGCGCGCCCTCATCGCGCGCCGCACCGCAACGGCGCGGACACAAATGACAGGCGGGCGAAAAAAGTTCGGTCAACGACGTCGGCATAAAAACATGCTCCAAAACAACGATTCAGCAGCTCAAACGTAAAGGGACCAACCGCACAGACGGCTCGAGCCCCAAGGCGCCGTAATCGTCCGACACGATTTTTGTAATGTCAAGACTGGAATCCACAAAGTGCCGCTTTATGATGTAGGTATTCCGCCCCCCGCGGAGCAACTGGGTGAACCGTCGCGTTTATTTAGGGAGCCCACACAGTCGTACCTAGTACAGGTATCCTTCGTTGTTAAGGACGCTGGAACAGTCGATGAGGGCACCCACCTGTTTTAGGTGGGTTCATTTTCGTAACGTGGGGGGTGGTTTTCTTTTGCCGAAACTCGCCATTGCAAATCCCGCCAAGATCCCCAAAGGGCACCAGGCAGAACCTCACCATCACTCGAATATCTGGTAAGCGCGTGATTATCGCCCCGTGCAATTCCTCACACCCTCCTTGGTCGAGTATCATGGGTCAGCTATACCCTTTGCGGCGTGGCATCCTTTGACCTTTTCCTTCGACGCTTGGCGGTTTATCGATTCATGGCTTCCTCCACGAGCTTCATACCGTACCTTTGCGTGGCGGCCGCGGCTTTTATCACGACCTTCCTTACGGTGCCCCTGGTCAAGCGCCTGGCAATCAAGCTCGACGCCGTCGACTATCCTTCCAAGCGCCGTATCAACACTAAACCCATCCCGCGCATGGGTGGCACGGCGGTCTTTTTGGGCCTCGTCGTCGCCTGCATCGTGCAGATCCTAGGCACCTGGTACCTGGGCTGGCCGCCCGTTTTGGTGCCCCACCCCCGTCTGCACATCAGCTACCCCATACTTGCGCTTTCTTTTACCGTCATCTTTGCGACCGGCGTGATTGACGACGTCTACCAGCTCAAGCCCAAGCAAAAGCTGGCCGGCCAGGCCCTCGCCGCGCTCATCGCCTGCGTGGGCGGCCTGCGCATCGGCGTCATCGTCAACCCGTTTGCTCCCGGCGAGATCATGCTCGGCTGGCTCGTCTACCCCATCACCATTGTCTACCTGGTGGCGTTCACCAACATCATCAACCTTATCGACGGCCTCGACGGTCTGGCCACGGGCATCTGCGGCATCGCGTCGTTCACGATGTTTTCGGTCGCCGCGCTCTCGGGCCGCATCGACGCTGCCGCGCTCTCCATCGCGCTCTTTGGCTCGTGCCTCGCCTTCTTGCGCTATAACTTCAACCCCGCGAGCATCTTCTTGGGCGACTCGGGGTCGCTACTTCTGGGCTTTGCGCTGGGTTCCATCTCGCTGCTCAACGTGAGCCGCACCGCCGCGCTTACCTCGCTCATCATCCCGCTCATCGTAGCCGGCGTGCCCATCATCGATACGTTTAGCGCTATCGTGCGCCGTAAGCGCGCCCACATTAGCATCGGGCAGGCCGACAAGGGCCACATCCACCACCGCCTCATTCAAGAGGGCTACAACCAAAAGCAGGCCGTACTGCTCATCTACGCCTGGTGCATTATGCTTTCGGCCGGCGCCGCCGCCATCAATCACGTCGAGGTCCCCATGCGCGTCCTCATCTTTACCGTGCTCGCCATTGGCTCGGCGGCCTTCGCCAAGCACCTGCATCTGTTTGAGCCCGTGCTGCGCCACCATTACAACAAGCGCACGCACGAGGACGAGCTGGTAACCCCCGACGACCCCGCTTTTAAGCAAGAAGAGCAAGCAGCCGAGGAACGTAAAGAAGAGCGCCACCACAAGCTCTAGGATAAGCTGCCGAGGGTGCGCCCAGGCGCCGCTGGCCAAGCGCAGCCGCGCCGCACCCATCGCACAAGCCGCCCCTCTCCCGCCCCTCGCCTACTTACGAC
>CABSMX010000153.1 GCA_902478945.1 uncultured Collinsella sp. | reverse complement strand
AGTCGTCGGCAGCGTCAGATGTGTATAAGAGACAGGGGAAGCATAGCCTCCATCCAGGGACGAACGCCGGGCAAATCGGTCGCCACAACTTTGCAGCCGCACGCGAGGGCCTCGATCGTCACGAGCGGCAGACCCTCGTAAAACGAAGGCAGCACAAAGACGTCGGAACTGCGGTAGGCGCGCACGAGCCCATCGCTATCCAGGCGCCCCGCCAGCGTCACCGGCACATCCGAGGCCGCGGCCAAGCGCTCGACACGCGCGTACTCGGCATCGTCCCCGCGACCGCCCACAAGCACCAAGCCAGATGGGCGGACGTCATCGTCAATCGGCAATGACACGGCTCGAACCAGCGACTCGACGCCCTTTTTAAAGCAAATCTTGCCCACGTACACAAGCGATCCCGGCCGCCTCGCCACGCTTGCGTCGCGGCAGAAGACGCGATGGTCGTAGCCCGTCCCAATCACGTGGATGCGATCGGCATCGACGCCGCACACCAGGCCAATCTGCTCAGCCTGCTCAGCATGGAGCGCAAAGACGGCATCGAGCCGACGAACCGCACTTACGATGCGATCGCGCTCGAGCGCATGCGAACGAAGCTGGCGCAGATCGGTCGAATGGCACACGGCAACAACCGGCACGCCCCGGACGCACTCGCGCGCCAATGCGGTCACCAGATACAGGTGATGGCAAAGCACCAGATCGGGCCGAAACTCAGCCACCGCCCGATCGATTGCAGCAGCAAATGCCCGCTCAAATGCCTTGAGCATCGAAGGCGTCAGGTCACGATAGCGTGTGGAGGGATAGGACATGACATCGGACATACCGCAGATGGGAAACGGCAGCTCGGGCGACTCGAACGGCACGGTAAACACGGCAGCACGCCGGTCCAGCTCGCCTTGGGTATCACCCGGTGCCGCGCCGCAAAGCACGGCGGCGCGATGCCCCGTCTCGATCTGCTCGCGCACAAGCGCGGCAAGGTAGGTGCCGCTGCCGGTGCTATCTGGTTTTTGTGCCGAGATGTTGAGGATGCGCATCGACAGGGCCCCTTAAACCAGCGCCCGCGCGCGGACAGCCGCGCCGATCGCTCCGGCAAAGCGCGCCTGGGGCGAGGTGGTCACCGGCGACCCCAGTAGCTCGCCCAACCGCTCCACCACGAAGGCGTTCTCGCACAGGCCACCGGTCAGGTAGTACGGGGCGCCCGCGGCCTGCCCGGCCATGGTCGCCACGCGCGAGACCACGCTGTCGATCACGCCACGCGCAATGTTCTCGCGCGGCTCACCGCGACCGATCAGGCTGATGACCTCGCTTTCGGCAAACACCGTGCACATGCTGCTGATTTTGGTGGGCTCGCCGGAACGCGCAAGGTCGGCCATCTGCTGCTGGGAAATGCCTAGGCGGTCGGCCATGATCTCCAAAAAGCGCCCCGTGCCGGCGGCGCACTTGTCGTTCATGGCAAATTTGGCCACGCGACCGCCCTTGAGTTGGATGACCTTGGTATCCTGTCCGCCCACGTCGATCACCGTGCCGTGATCGCCAAACAGGCGCACGGCACCGGTACCGTGGCAGGTAATCTCGGTCACGACCTTGTGCGCATAGGGCACGGCGACACGACCGTAGCCGGTCGCGATCACGCGCGCGTCGTCGGCCGCCACGTCATAACCCGCCGCTGCCAGTGCCTCGCGCAACCGCTCGGAAGCATCGACCGAGGAGAACCCGGTTGGCTGCACGCATGTCCACGCCACCGAACCATCCCCATCGACCACAGCGGCCTTAGCCGCCGTAGACCCGATATCGATCCCGATCCCTATCATGGCTCTCTCCCAATCTAAACATCAAAGACAGCGGCGCGTTCAGGCGCCTTAGCTCTAGGTTTCTCAGGTGCCGGAGATTGCCCCGAAAGAGGAGCGCAGCGTACTTTGGGTACGCAAGCGACGGTTTGAGGGGCAAGATCCGGTGCCTGAGGAAGCTAGAGGGTTTCGATGAAGGCGGCGATGCGCGTCTCAATCTGACCCATGTCGCCGTTGCTGTAGTCGGTCTCGATCTTCATGTACGGAATACCCGCACCCTCGACGGCCTCCTGCATGCGGGCACTCTCCACGTTAAAGGTGTGGCACGCCTGGAGCACGCTCTCCACTACGCCATCGACGTGATACTTCTCGCACATGGCCAGCGTGTTTTCCATACGACCGTAGTTGGGCGTCATGACCGAGCAGTTGATATCCAGGTAGCGGTCGGCGATGGCACGCAGGATGTCGGGAGCCTCCGGGTCGATCATCATGGCCGCTGTGCGCTCGCCCGAGCAGTCGTCCATGCACACGACCACACCGCCGTTGGACTCGATGGTGCGACCGATCTTGTTGATTACGCCGCCCACCGGGCAGCCGGTGATCAGAATGTGCTTGGCATCCGCCGCAACCGGGCGCTCGCCCGCGTCGTAGGCCTCGCGCAGCTTGACAACCTTTTGCTCCAGCTGCTGCGTATAGGCCTCGATATCAAAGCTGAACGTACCGGCAAACATGGTACTCATCAGGTCGACGCCGCTCATGGCCGCCGGCTGGTTAGCCTGCAGCGCAAACATGTCGAGCTGGACCGCACGCAAGCGGTTGCGACGACGAACGGCAGCGCGCAGGTCATCGTCGGTAATCGTGATGCCGTAGAAACCCTCGAGCTCCTCCTTGAGCAGGCGGCACTCCTCGTACCAGCCTTCACGCTCGTAGGCGCGATCGCGACCCTGCGGAAGATGCAGAATGTGCGTGCGCTTGAGCTCGTTGAGTAGCTCGTACATCTTCTTCTTGCCGTCGCAGGTGGTCTCGCCGATGATCATGTCGCTAAAGTACGTAAACGGGCACTTTTGCGAGTAGGCAAAGCCGTAGGTCGACTTGATGAGCTGTCTCTTATACACATCTGACGCTGCCGACGACTAGTCGAGTGTAG
>CABSMX010000152.1 GCA_902478945.1 uncultured Collinsella sp. | reverse complement strand
GGTGCGCATGCTCGCGCGCATGGCCCGCGATGTGTTGCCGGGCGTAGCAGGAACGGCTGCCGAGCGCTGCTGCGGCGACGTTTGCCAGCCCGATCCCAAGAGCGACGCCGAGGCTCGCGTGTTCGAGCTGTTGAGTGCCTATGCGAGCGGCTTGGACCGTCGAGGCATGGTCGAGCCCTGCGAGGCGGCTGACCTTATGGCCGAGGTGCTGACCGACAACCTTCCGGCGTGCGCCCGCGCGGTATGTGTGCGCGGCGTCACGTCGTTTACGCACGGCCTGCTCGAGCTGCTGTCGGCCGTGGCGAACAATGGGGGAGAGGTCGTTGTGCTGCTCGCCCGCGAGCAGGCGGCAATGCGCGAGGAACTTGCTGCCGCCTTTGATGCCCGCGCTGTGTTGTTTGAGGTCGCGTCGCTGGGGGAGGACGCCGCTGCGCCCCAGACTGCCTCCAAGTCCGCCGCTCAGCCTACCTTTGTAGAGGTTGCCGGCCCTCACGCCCGCGCCCACGCCTATGTGGATGCAATCGATGAGCTGGTAAAAACGTGTGAGGACGCCGCGGTCGACGGCGGTGTCACGGCGTCCGCGGACCCCGTGCGTGTGCTCGTGGTGTCTGCCCGGGCGCCCCAGCTGTTTGGTGAACTCGCTGCCCGTTTGGCGGCACGTCATATTGCGGCCGAGACAACCGAGTTCACGGCGTTTTCCCAATCCATCGCGGGCGGGCAGTTCACGGCGCTCGCCAATCTGATCGAGCGCATGAAGGCCGCCGACGAGGGCACCGCCTCCAAGACCGAGTGGTGGCCCGCGCCGGAGCTTACCGACTGGATTTACAGTCCGCTTTCAGGTGCCGATGCCGCCAGCGCGCGCACCTTCGACAAGAACATGCGCCTGTCGCGCGGCAAGACCACCACGGCCGTCAAGAGCCTGCTGCAGAGCGTGCAGGGCCAGGTCAGGGGCACGCGCAAGGCGGCGAGCGATGAGAACTGGTTTAAGAACGTGCCGTGCGTGGTCTCGGACGTGTTCCAAGCGCTGTGGCGCGACAAACCCGTGACGGCGCTCAAGGCCATGCTCGCCGTCGCCGAGGCGTTGCCCGATCGCGCCCTTGGGGGCCTTGACGGTCAGGCTCGTCGCCAGGCGGAGACCGCCCTGCTGCGACATGCCATCGACATCCTTATGAACGATGCTCGTGCGCTCGACGTGTCGCAGGCCGCGACCGTGCCCGTGCTCGACGACGTTCGCACCAAGGTGGACAAGCGCAGCACCGCATACGATTACGAGACCTACGAGGTCGACCGCACGCCGCGCGCCCAGGTGCGCTTTGCGTCGCTTGCCGATGCGACAGTCCTGCGCCCCGCCAGCTACGATGCCGTGCTGTTTGCCGACGTCGACCTGGACAGTTACCCGCTTTCGCACGAGGAGGGCCCGCTGGCCACGTTGACGGCCGAGCTGGGGCGCAGCGGTGTGACGCTTGAGCCCGCGGCCCTGCTGCGCGTGCGCTTTGGCCGCGCGATGCAGGCGGCGCACGGCCCCGTTGTGCTCGCCCGCGTGACGCACAATCGCCAGGCACGCGAGTGCTATCCGGCTGCCGTGTGGACCGAGTTGCGGGCGCATGCCGAGGCCGCTGGCGCCGCCAAGGTTACGTGCGTGGGCGAGGGCGGTATCGTCGCCGATTTTGATCCAGCGGCAGGCGAGGGCATCGAGTGCAAGCGCGTCGCATGCGAGGCTCCTCAGCATTTGAGTGAGGCGGCTGTGCCGTACCTGGTTCTGCGTCGCCGCGATGGCGAGGGCGAGAACGCGCCGCTCGTGCCGCGTCTGACGTCCGCCTCGCAGATTGAGGCGTATTCGACGTGCCCGCTGTGCTGGTTCGTGTCATATCGCGTGAAGCCCCAGTCCATCGATGCGGGCTTTGGCAACATGGAGAAGGGCAACTTTGTCCACGATGTGCTGGAGCACCTGCATGCCCGCCTGCCCCAGGAGGGCATGGAGCGCGTGACGCCCGAGAATCTGCCGCGCGCTCAGGAGCTGCTCCGCGAGGTCTTTGACGAGACCTTGGCCGAGCATGCCTCCAAGCGCGGCAACGAGGGCCCGCTGGTGCCGCTCTCTGCGGTGGAGGAGCGCCAGGTGGCCGAGATCTTGCCGCAGCTGGAGGGCGTGCTTGCCTACGAGTCCGAGGCACTTGCCCCCTTTGCTCCGCGCTACCTGGAGTTCGCCTTCAACGAGCTCAAGGTCGAGTATGCCGGTTGGCCGCTTGGCGGGCGCATCGACCGCGTGGACGTGGACGCCGAGAATCGTGCCGTGGTGATCGACTACAAGCATCGCACGGGCGTTGAGGAGTTTAAGCTCGCCGACCCTACGGTGCGCGACGAGGAATCGGGCACGGCGCCCATCGACGATCCGCGCTGGTTGCCGCCCCATACTCAGACGCTTATCTATGCGCAGGCCATGCGCCGGGCGCTGGATCTGGATACCCGTGCGGCGCTCTATTTTTCGACCAAGGGCGGCAAACCGGCGCTGCGAGGCGCCGCGAGTGCCGAGCTGCTCGAGGAGGAGCGTGGTGACGGTCGCATTCCAGGCCTTAAGAAAGGTTTCCCCGGCGAGGGTGGCAGCATGGACTTCGACGCTCTGCTCGATCGCGTGGAGGCCGGCATCGCCGAGCGCCTGCGCGAGCTCGAGGCAGGCAACGTTGCCGCCGTCGACCCGGCGTCGGCTCAGGCCGCGCATGCGCGCTGCTCGTATAACCACGAAGGTACGTTTGTAAGGAGGGACGTGTAGACCATGGATCTTTCGACCTTGATGCCGCAACAGCTGCAGATCGTCAAGACGCTCGACCGTCCGCTGTTTGTCTCGGCGGGCGCCGGTTCGGGCAAGACCTTTACCCTCACGCGCCGCATCGTCTACGCGCTCTCGCCCGAATCCGGTCCGTTCGTTGAGCATCTGGACCAGGTGCTCGCCATTACCTTTACCAAAGATGCCGCGGCCGAGATCCG
>CABSMX010000151.1 GCA_902478945.1 uncultured Collinsella sp. | reverse complement strand
GGCGTGACGGCCGGGGAGTTCATGGGCAGGCTCGAGGCCTACCTCGTATACTATCGTGAGGAGCGGATCAAGAAGTCCCTCGGGTGGCTCAGCCCGATGGAGTACCGCAGGAAGCTTGGATACGCCTAGGCGCGGTCCAAGAAATCGTCCGCACCCCCATCTAGGGACTATTTCACCGCAACTCATATATGGGGATGCGATTAGCGCTTGCGGGGGACGAGCTTGGTGCGGCGCAGGTGGATCATTTCGGCGGCAATGGAAATGGCGATTTCCTCGGGGTCCTCCGCCTCGATGGCAACGCCGATCGGCAGGTGCAGCCCGTCGATCTGCTCCTGCGTAAAGCCCTCCTGCTCCAAGCGGGCCCGCACAAAGGCCGTCTTGCGACGCGAGCCCAGGCAACCCAGGTAGGCGGGCTTGGCACGCATGGCCTGAATCACCACGTCGATATCGGACTTGTGGCCTGCTGTGGCCACGACCACCAAGTCGCGCGGGCCGATGGGACACAGCTCGCTCAGGTTCTTGTAGTCGACCAGGCAACGGTCGTAGACGCCGGGTACCCATTCGGGCGTCAGTGTTCCAGGACGGTCATCGCACGCCACAACGGCAAAGCCCGCCACCGTGAGCACGCGAGCCGTCGCGGCGCCCACGTGTCCGCAGCCAAAGATGTAGGTCAGGCCCTCGGGGCAGAGCGTCTCGATGTGCGCCGGGGGAATCTCGGAGGCAACGTTGGTGTAGGTGACCTTACTCCCCTCTTCCCTCAGCGAAAGCTCGGGGCAACCCACCATGGTGCGGCGCGACTCCTCGCCATGGTATTCGGCAGCGTCGCCTTCGAGCGCGCTTGCGATAAACGGCTCAAAATCGATGACGAAGTCGCCGATGCGGCGATACGCCAAGACGTCGGCAACCGACTGGAACAACGGCGCCTGGGTCGCGTCCAGGTGCAGATAGCACAGGCAGATGGCTCCGCCGCAGATCATGCCGGTATCGGAGTTCTCGCCGCCCATGGTATAGCGGACCAGGCGCGACTGCCCCGCGGCCAGCAGCTCGCGGGCCTCACCCAGCGCAAAGAGCTCGATTTTGCCGCCGCCGATGGTGCCCGCTTGGCTGCCATCGGCAAAGACAGCCATCCAAGCGCCCACGCCGCGCGGCGATGACCCTGCCGTGCCGGCCACGACCACGAGCTCGCACGTCTCACCAGCCTTCAGAGCGCCAAGCGCAGCATTCACCACATCGAGCTTTTCCATTGCAATTTCCTATCCCTGGAATACACCGGTGAGCATAGCGAGCGCCTCGAGCACGCCGCCGCCGACCGACGTCGCCTTGTCCGAAATATAGTTGATGTAGCTGGCGTCACCGCGCGGGTCGACATCGGCGCACTTAAAGCCCTCGGTGACTTGAACGCCGTCTGCCAAAAGGCCGCGCAGGCAGCCGTCAATCGTCGTGAACATGGGCGTATCGCCCGCATACCCAATCACATCGCCTGCACTCACGATGTCGCCGATCGCATGGTCGGACCTAAACACACCGGCGGCGGGGCTGTGGATAACACGCTCCTTGCCGTATCCGCCGATCATGCCCGGCACGCCCGTGTTGGGCTGGGGTGAGCCCTGGGTGATGACGCGGCCGAGGAAATGACCGCGCATAGTCTCGACCACGGCATCGCAATCGACCGGCGCGGTAAAGCCCGGCCCCACGGCGATGACGACAGGCGCCATGTCGCGCGTGGTGCCCAGATTGCGCTTGGCCAGAATCGCGTCTACCACGGCCGCGGGCTTAAGCTCGCCGAGCATCTGTGCCTGGGGGTCCACCACCACGGCGACATCCCCCGCCTCGATAACTGCAAGCGCCTCGGCCGGCGTCTGCGCCAAGCGGGCGCGAATGCCCTCAACCTCGACCTCGCCCAAGCGAATGGCCTCGCAAAAGCTGATCGTGCGACGGATGCACGTGGGGACCGCGATATCGGCCATGACGACCGACACGCCGGCGCGCACCAGACGAGCAGCCACGCCCGTGGCGATATCGCCTGCGCCGCGAACATAAACGAGCATTCCCGGGGCACCTCCCTGTGCTACGGTTTGAGCAGAGCAAAAGCGGTTCGACCGCTACGCTAATGATTATTTCTTATCGCAGCATTATACGGCGGTGAACAGATGGAAACGGTTAACGGCAGCCTTGCCTCCACGCTCAAGATTGAGCCGGGCATCACCGCGATCATCGGCAGCGGTGGCAAGTCGACCCTGCTAAAGACGCTCGGCCTTGAGCTTATGCGCGCTGGCGGCCGCGTGCTCCTCTGCACCACCACGCACATGTTTCCTGTCGCCGGCGTGCCATGGGACGGGTCGAGCCGTCGCCTGGACGCTGCGCCCTGGAAGCCAGGTGCCGCACATATCCCTGGTTGCATCTGCGAGGCATGCGCGGGGCTTGTGCGGGGAAGCATCTGCCAAGCTGGTGTCTTGGACCCGGAGACGGGCAAGCTCTCCTCCCCTGCCGAGCCGCTCGACCAGCTGGCGCAGCGCTTTGACTACGTCCTGGCCGAGGCGGACGGCAGCAAGCGGCTCCCGCTCAAGGCCCACGCCGCCTGGGAGCCGGCAATTCCCTCTGGCACAGCCGACATCGCCTGGATCGTCGGCGCTTCGGGGCTCGGCAAGCCCATCAACGAAGCCGTCCACCGTCCCGAACTCTTTTGCGAGCGCTGCGGCTGCGAGCTCACCGACATCGCCACGCCCGAGCGCGTCGCCCAGGTGCTCAATGCCGAGATGCAGGCGCTGGAACTCAGCACCGCACGCGTCATGCTCAACCAACTCGACACGCTCAGCGACCCCACGATGGCCGACCGCTTCGAGGCAGCCCTCGGCCGCCCCCTCATCGCCACCAGCCTCAAGTAGCCGGCCCCATCTCGTCAGTTGCGGTGAAATACGGACTGTTTGGGGGTGCGGACGATTTCTTGGACCGCGCCTAGGCGTATCCAAGCTTCCTGCGGTACTCCATCGGGCTGAGCCACCCGAGGGACTTCTTGATCCGCTCCTCACGATAGTATACGAGGTAGGCCTCGAGCCTGCCCATGAACTCCCCGGCCGTCACGCC
>CABSMX010000150.1 GCA_902478945.1 uncultured Collinsella sp. | reverse complement strand
GTCGCGCCCTCGAAATTGAACGTCAGATTGGCGTGAATGCGGCTCGCGCAGCGTCAAGTGGTCCGCCGTTCGGTAGAACGGCGGAACTTATATAAATGCGGCTCGCTCGCTGTCGTGTGCTCAGCCTGCGTCGTTACCATGGTCCATTAGGGACGGAGGAAAACAGATCATTTTCCTTGACTCGCGGAACTAGATCACGATTCCGCAGCAATGATCGATTTCGTGCTGGATGATCTCGGCGGTGTAGCCCGAGAAGTTTTTGATGCGGTGGACAAAGTTCTCATCCAAATACTCAACCTTAATGCGGCGATAGCGGGTACAGGGACGCTCGCCGATCAGCGAGAGGCATCCTTCGCTCGTCTGATAGGCGTTGACCTGCTCAAGAATCTGAGGGTTGTACATCAGGAGCGCCCTGTTTCCGTCCTTTACGCAGATGATGCGTTTGCGCACGCCGATCATGTTGGCGGCGAGGCCCACGCACTCGTGCTCATGCTCGTGGAGCGTATCCAGGAGGTCCTGCCCGGTCGCGGTGTCGTCGGGCCCCGCGTCTTCGGAAGGTAGGCGCAAAAAGAACTCGGATTTCATGATGGGCTTAATCATGGCGGGCTCCTCATGTCTCATGCTTTCGTGGACTTTTAATAATAGCGCGGAAGGAAAGCTGCGCGTTCGCGTTACAATTTTTCGACGTTGGACCATGTTGCCAGACTCGTCGTGTGCGGCGTCTGGCGTAAGTCTAGGGCTCATTTTCGCCCTGGACTGTTCCTCTGGGGCGATGCGACTGTCGTTCCAAGAGGAAGGAAATGCATGGGGAGCAAATCTCAGCAACAAGTTCAAGCACCGCCATCGGCCACTGCGGCAATTCTCGTCGTAATGTATATTGCAGCCTTTGTTGCCGCGTTTAACGAGAACATCATTAACGTGGCGTTGCGCGACATTATGGCGGCCTTTTCGGTGAGTGCCACCACGGCGCAGTGGCTCGTTTCGGGCTACATGATCGTGACGTCGATCTTTACGGCCATCATGGCCTTCCTGTCCGGCCGTTTCTCGACGTGCAAGCTGCTGTTTTTCGCATGCGGATGCATGGTCGCCGGCGAAGTCCTGTGCCTGTTCGCTCCGTCGTTTAGCGTTTTGCTGCCAAGCCGTATTTTGCAGGCTGCGGGATCGGGCATCTTGTTCCCGCTCATGATGAACGTGGTGCTGTCTTGCGCCCCGCGCGAGAAGCTCGGTCTGTATCTGAGCCTAGGCGGTGCCTGCATTACGCTAGGGCCGGCGTTTGGACCCGTGATCAGCGGTCTTATGTGCACGTTGTTTGGCTGGAGGGCGGTGTTCGTAGTACCGCTGGTGGGCGGTATTGTGGTCGCTGCGGCGGGCGTAAAGCATGTTCAGAATGTCGGAGAGCGCTCGAACACCACGCTTGATATTCTGTCGGTTGTTTTGCTCGCCGCCGGCATTACGGCATTTGTGTATTCCGTAGGCGAGTTCTCGACCAATCTGATTGCCGGTATCGCGGCGCTTTTCGCCGCCATTGTGCTGCTCGGCCTGTTTGCGGCCCGCCAGCTCAAGCTCGAGCATCCGGTGCTTAACGTGCATCCCATGGCGAGCATTCGCTTTTGGCCGGCGTGTCTGCTCGTCGTTGTGTCGATGATGACGACGTTCTCGATGAGCGTTTTGTTGCCGCTCTATTTTGGGGGCGCATACGGCATGACCGCACTTGTTGCGGGCTTGCTCATTTTGCCTGCGATTGCCTGCAACGCCGTGACCTCGATTGTTGGCGGACGCGTGATGGACGCCCGCGGCGCATGGCCGCTGCTGCCGGTCGGCTTTGCCCTGATTGCCGTGGGGCAGACTGCAACCTCGATGACGGCGGCGAGTATGAACATCGGCGTCGTCGTGGCACTGACCGTTGTGGTGTATGCCGGAGTCGGTTTGGTGCTGAGCCCCTCGCAGACGGCTGGCTTGGAGACGCTGCCTGCCGCCGAGCATCCTCACGGAACGGCATTGCTCAATACGTGGAACATGATTGCCGCATCGTTTGGCCCGTCGCTGTTTATCGGCCTGCTCTCGAGTTCTGCGGCGACTGCCGGCGCCGCTGGCGTTGCGACGGACGTTGCCCAGGCGATTGGATTTGCAGCTGCCGTGCGTGTGGCGGCTGTAATTGCCGCGGTCGGGTTCGTGGCGTCGCTGGTGTACGCTCGTCGCGAGTCGCACATGTCGCATTAATGTGTGCACATAGATTCTGCAGCTAGATTGGATGGCGACACCATAAACTAATGGACGTTTTGCCGAGAGGCATGATTGTTTAAAGCGCAAAGAGTGCGCGACGGGCCCCGCGAATGGGGCGATGATGCCCGAGAGGGCCAAGAAGGAGTCTCATGTCCGAGAACGAAGAGATCATGAACGAGACCGAGAACGAGACCATGGCTGCCGAGGTCGAGGCAGTCGAGACCGTGGAGACCGAAGCTGCCGAGGTTGAGGCTGCTGACGAGGTTTCCGCCGAGGAGGAGGCCGAGGTTGTCGAGGCCGCCGTTGATTACGATGACGAAGAGCTGATGGACAAGATGCAGAAGGCCGCCCGCCTGCTGCGTAGCCGTCGCTTTGCTATTTCCAAGGAGGAGGAGGCCAAGGCCGAGCGCATGGCGAACATCGAGCGCGCCATCAAGCTTCTTGACCTCAAGCCCAAGATGGAGCAGAAGGAAATGTCTGACCTGCTGGGCATGCGCCTCCGTGAGCTCGATGGCCTGATGGCCGAGGCCGAGGCTGCCGATCTGGTCGGCCGCATCGACGACGCCGAGGGCGATATGCGCAAGATCGTCGTCTTCGCCGCCGAGGATGCCGCTGAGGGCCTGGTCGAGCTTGCCAACAAGAAGGAGAAGCTCCTGCCCGAGCTTTCTTACGAGGAGGCCACCGAGCTGATGGCCGCTCTCGATAAGGTTATTGCTCCGCTCGTCGCTATGGGCCTGGACGAGGACCGCGGTCCTCGCGGCGGCCGTGACGACCGTGGCGGCCGTGGCGGCGACCGTGGCGGTCGCGGCGGCTTTGGCGATCGTGGTGGCCGTGGCGGCGACCGTGGGGGTCGCGGTGGCGATCGTGGCTGTCTCTTATACACATCTC
>CABSMX010000149.1 GCA_902478945.1 uncultured Collinsella sp. | reverse complement strand
CTCGACTAGTCGTCGGCAGCGTCAGATGTGTATAAGAGACAGGTCCACGCGGAAGTTCGTGATCTCGGGCTGGCCGTCCTTGGCGGGGATACGCTCGACGTTGACCTCGACGCCGAAGGCCTTCATGGCCTGGATGGTCAGGTTGATATAGGGGCGGCTCTCGATAAGGCCGGTTACCTGCACGCAGGAGGGCTGGGCCAAAAGCGGGGCTGCCAGCAGCAAGCCGGAGATGTACTGCGAGCTCACATTGCCCGGCAGGATAAAGGTGCCCGGGCGCATGCGGCCGCTTGTCTTGAGCGGGAAGCCGCCCAGACCCTGCAGGTCGCAGCCGGCGGCAATGATCTCGTCGGAGAGCGGGGAGAGGGGGCGTGCGCCCAGGCGGCCCTGGCCCACAAAGGTGGCCTCTGCCCCCAGCGCGCAGGCGACGGGCAGCATAAAGCGGAGCGTGGAGCCGCTCTCGCCGCAGTCGAGCGTGCCGCCCGCAAGTGCCTTGAGCAGGCCAAACTCAATACTCTTCATGGTGGGATGGACTTGGAACCCGTCCTCGACGGTCTCGATGCGGGCACCCAGGGCCGTGAGGCAGCGCACCGTGGCCTCGATATCGGCGCAGGTGGTGTTGCAAGTGACGTGCGTCTCGCCGTTGGCGAGTGCGGCACAGATGATGAGGCGGTGCGCCATCGACTTGGACGCGATGGCGGGAACGGTGCCCTTGAGCGGGGAGGGGGTGATGCGGGCTAGCATACGGATGCGTCTCCCTTCTGGCCGAGGCCCTCGGCAATTAAATCATGGAAGGTGGAAAGCGGCGTGCGGTCGATGCTGCAGCGGCCAATACCGTGCGGAATCACCAGATCGATGGTGTCACTGGCGCGTTTTTTGTCGTGCAGCGCCTCGGCAAAGATGGCGTCGGCCGAAAGCTCACAGCGGGTCTTGAGGCCATGACGGGCGCAGAGCTCCTCGATGCGACCGGGCAGCTCGGCATCGCAAATGCCGTGCAGGGCCGCGGCACGCGTGATGATGCCCATGCCGATCGACACGCAGTTGCCGTGTCCCAGCTCAAAGTGCTCGCAGGCCTCGACGGCATGTCCGGCGCTGTGTCCAAAGTTGAGGAGCTTGCGCTGGTTGGTCTCGCGTTCGTCGGCAACGACCACGGCGCGCTTAATGTCGATATTGCGGGCGATTATGAGCGCCACGCGGGCAACGTCCTGGTTAAGCAGCTCCAGCGTGAGTGGGGTCTTCTCGAGCTCATCGAAGAGCTCCGGATCGGCAATCACGGCGTGCTTGACGACTTCGCCGCAGCCGTCGGCGAACTGCTCGGGCGTGAGGGTGGCAAGGCATCCCACGTCAGCGATAACTACGCTCGGCTGCCAAAAGGCGCCAGCTAGGTTCTTGCCGGCAGCCAGGTCGATGGCCGTCTTGCCGCCCACCGACGAGTCCACCATAGCGAGCAGACTCGTGGGGATCTGCACAAACTTGCAGCCGCGCATGTAGGTGGCGGCCACAAAGCCAGCCACGTCGCCCACGACGCCGCCGCCGAGTGCCACGATCACGTCGGAGCGCGAAAGCTCGTGCTCGGCTACAAACTCAAGAATGGCAACGTAGGTCTCGGCGCGCTTGTGTACCTCGCCGGCCTCGAAGGTGCAAATGCTTACCTCATAGCCTGACGCCTCCAGGCTCTGCTTAACGGGCATCTGGTAGAGCGGGCCCACGTTGGTGTCCGTCACGATGACGGCGCGGGTGCCTCCGGCGGTGGCGCGAACGAGTGGCCCTGCCTGCTCCAGCAAAAACGTGCCCACGTGTACCTGGTAGGGGCGTGCGGTGTCGATATCGATGGTAATCGCCATAAGCTATGGTCCTTTCGACCTGGCGTGATAGGTGGTCTAGTGGGCGCTCTCGTCGTCGAGTGCGCGCTTGATGCGATCGCCCTCGGCAAGGAGATTCTCAAGATAACGCTGGTCGCGGTTCTTGAGCGCACGGCTGTAGGCGCCGAGCGAATCGATCAGATGGTCGATCTCGAAGGCGAGAGCGTCGGCGTCGTCAATCATGAGCTCGGACCACATCTGCGGGTTGAGGTGGGCCACGCGCGTGAGGTCGCGGTAGCTACCGGCAGAGAAGCCGTGGTGGACCTGGGCGGTGGGGCTCTTTACGTAGGCGTTGGACACCACGTGCGCGAGCTGGCTCGTAAAGGCGATCACGCGGTCGTGCTCGGTGGCGGTGGTCACGCTGAACTTGCCAAACCCCAAGGGACGCACCATCTCGCGAACCTGGCCCAAGAGCTCCAGCTTAAGAGCATCGTCTACCGCGGGCGGAACGAGCACAAGCGGTGCGCCCTGGAACAGGTCGGCGCTGGAATGGGCGTAGCCCGAGAACTGGGTGCCCGCCATGGGGTGTGCGCCCACAAAGTAAAAGCCGTGCTCTCGTGCGAGCTCAAAGGCCCGCTCACACACGATGCCCTTCACACCCACGGTGTCGATCACCACGGGGCCCATGATGGCATCGGTGTCGGTGGCGTCGGCGAGCGCCTGAGCGTGGGCCTCGAGCCACTCGATGCATGCCTCGGGATAGCAGGCAAGGACGATGATGTCGCACTCGCCGAGCGTCTCGTCGTTGAGCTCGCCGGCGACGGTACCCATGCTGGCGGCCGTCATCACGTCATCGTCGGGGTCCCAGGCAAGCACGCGAACGCCCGCCTGCGCATAGCCGCGGGCAAAGCTGCCGCCGATGAGGCCCAGGCCCACGATGCCGGCGCACTTGGGTCCACCCTGGTTGACGCGTGCGTTTCTCACCGTACCCATGGGTTACTCCTGAACGGTCTCTTGGCAGACGACCTCGCGGATGGCGCGGATGCGGCGCATGGTGTCGTCGAACTGGTCGGGGGTGAGGGCCTGAGCACCGTCGGACCAAGCGTGGCTCGGGTCGTCGTGGACCTCGATCTCCAGACCGTTGGCGCCGCAGGCAGTCGCGGCGAGCGCCATGGGCTCGACATAGCGGGTGTAGCCGGTGGCGTGGCTGGGGTCGGCGACGACGGGCAGGTGCGATAGGTGGTGCAGCACCGGCACGGCGTTGAGGTCGAAGGTGTTGCGGGTGCGGGTCTCGAAGGTGCGAATGCCGCGCTCGCACAGGATGACGTTGTCGTTGCCCTCGCTCATGATGTAC
>CABSMX010000148.1 GCA_902478945.1 uncultured Collinsella sp. | reverse complement strand
GGCATAGGCACCGTAGCGAGCGATGTCCTCGTCCTCGCAGCCCAGCGAAAAGAATGGCACCTCGGCGCGAACGCACGGCCACGCGAGCAGGTCGGCACGAACAGCCGACTTGAGCCAGCGGTCCAGGGCGACGTCGAAGCGTTCGCGCTGCTCCGGCGTCAGGCGCCACAGGCGCGCCAGCGCATCGGCACGCTCAGCGGGCAGCGCATCGGCACCCATCTCGATCAGCCACTGGCAGGCGGCATGGAACGCCGAGCCCAGCGCCATGGGGTTGCCGGCGAGCTCAACGGCGGCCACGTCTGCATCCGTCATCTCGGAACCATCCGACTCCGCATCATCGCCAGCCTCGTCCATGGGCACGTGCGCCTCGGCGGCACGGTCCTCGGACTCGGCATGCAGCGCCGCGGCAATTGACGAGTAGCTGTACGAATCGCGCGCCGGATACGGGCAGATGCCCATGCGCACGCCCACCGCCTGGGGATACACGAGCTCAAACGCATCGGGCTCGGGGTCGGCAGGACCGGGAACGGCGGCGCGGGCATCTGCACCGGCGCCCTCCGGCCCCGCATCGCTGCGGACAAGCCTGCCCTCGGCATCCAGTGAAGCGTTGGCCTCAAACGCCTGCTCGCCAAAGGTAAAGTCCGCGAGCGAAATGAGCTCGTAGTCGCCCGGCTGGGAGTTGTCGAACACCAGGCGGTCGGCATCGAGCTGCGGCATGTCCAGAGCGTCGGTCGGCAAAATACGGCGCAGCACGTCGTAGGTCAGATCGGTCTCGACGTCGAAGGCCGGCGCCGTCACCTTGCCACGGCTCACGCCGACATCCATCGCCAAAATCACCAGCTCGCGCGCACGCGTCATGGCAACATAGAGCAAGCGGGCCCGCTCCTCGAGCGAAAGCTGCAGGTCGTCGTTGCGCAGGTGAACGAATGCCTCGGCGGGAGAACCCGTCGCGCAGACATCCTCCATGAGCTCCGGCGGCAACCATAGCGACGTGCCCTTACCCTTAAACGCATGCTCAAACTGCTTTTTAACGTCGTCGCCCTTCACAAAGGTTCCGTCGGCGAGCTTAACGCCGTCGAAGCGTGCCGGCAGCGCCACGACCTGCGCTCCGCCCTCAACGCGACCCATCTGAGCCGCACCGGACGATTTGCGCACACCAAAGCACTCCGCAACCGCCACGACCGGATATTCCAGACCCTTGGAGGCGTGCACCGTCATGATGCGCACCGCGCCGTCGCCCTCCTCGTTGAGGGCACCCGGGGCTTCCTTGCCCGCCAAGAAGCGATCGAAAGCAAGCGCGATGGAACGCGGCGAGTTGCCGAACTCGGTCTCCGCCTCGGCCACGGAGTCGAGCGCCTTGAGCACGTTGGCGGCAATGGCCTTGCCCTCGGGACCACGCTGTGCCAGACGCACAAACCAGCCGGAGGCGTTGACCACGTCGCGCGCGATGGCGGCGAACGAATCGCGGCCCACGCGACGAAGCGCATACCGCAGCACCTCGCGGGCGCGCGTCACGAGCGGCAAGTCTTGCAAACCCGGCACATCGGAATCGCTCATGATGCCCACGTCGATATTCCGGCGCGAGGTCTCCCCCGTCTCGCTATCGAGCTTGGTCGCCAGCGCCAGGAACTCCTGGGCGCCGAGCGCAAACATCGGCGAGGCGAGCAGCGGCATAAGGCCCTGCGCCGTATCGGCCGGATTGGCGAGCGCACAAACCAGGGCGCGCACCGTCTGCACCTCGGCGGCTTGGGCAAAGACCGAGCCGCCCGCGATAACACAGTCGAGCCCCTGGTCGCGGAAGGCCTGTGCGTAGACGTCCGCGTTGGTCATGCGGCCCAACAGCAGCACCATGCCGCCCTGGGGCTGGCCGGCATCGGCAAGCGCGCGGAATCGCTCGGCAATCGCACGGGCCTTGGCCTGTGTGCGCTCCTGCGTACTGCCGCCGGCAACAAAGAGGGCCTGGCGACGCGAGGCGTCTGCCACCAGCGTGTCCTTGCGGCCGTCGCTCGCCTCAAGGTCCAAAAAGCCCTGCATCAGGCCGCCGTCATCGCCGTCGAAGACGCGTGCCACGTAACGCAGTACCTCGTCATGGCTGCGGAAGTTGCGCACGAGCTTGACGAGCTCGCCAGCAGGGGCGTCGGCCACGGCAGTCGCCTCGGGCGCGGCAGACGAGCCCACCTTGCGCTCCTGGCGACGGAACACCTCGACCTCGGCGCCGCGGAAGCGATAGATCGACTGCTGCGCATCGCCCACGGTACACAGCGCGCGCTCCCCCGCACCCGTCAGGTAGCGGATTAGATCGACCTGCATCTGATCGGTATCCTGGAACTCGTCGATCATGACCATCTTAAAGCGGCCCTCGTATGCCGCTCGGATGGCCGGGTAATCGCGCAGGGCCTCGTAGGCCATGCGCAGCAGGTCGTTGTTGTCGAGGGCAGACTGGGCAGCCTTCAGCGCGCGATACTCAGCCTCCACGGAACGGGCCAGGCCCACCAGCGCATCGAGCGCCGGGCCACCGCAGGCAAGCACGATATTGATAAACGCATCGGCGGCCTCGGCCTTGAGCAGCTCGACCTGCTCCTTAGGGAATGCCTTGCTCGCCCGCGGCATGGTGCACGACATCATGAGTCGCGCCGCATCGGCCATGGTCTTGCCGCTGGCCTCGAATGCATCGATGGCGTCGAGCGCCACCTGCGCCTTCTCGGTCGCGGCCTTGCTCGCACCCAGTGCTGCGCGATAGGCATCGGCGAGTGCCGAGGTATCGGCCTGGCCGCGTGCCACGCGCACGTCGTCCATGCCGCCCGGCAACTGGCTCGAGAGCTCCAGCAGCTCGCGCACCAGACCCTTGATGGTGGTGCCGGCACCAAACGGCCCGCCCTCGCCCGCCATGGGATACCAGGCGTAGAGGGCCTTGAGCGATGCGGCGAGCTCGGGGGCGGCATCGGGTGCCGTCGCGCGGGCCAGCACATGCTCAACAGCCTGGTCCATGAGCTCGTCGGTATCGGTGAGCACCGTGAACTCGGGGTCGATGCCCAGCTCCAACGCGTGCGCGCGCAGGATACGCGAGCACATGCCGTGAATGGTCGAGATCCACGCGTCGTCGACGGTCAGGGCTTCCTCGTCCATGCCCTCGTCGATGAGCGCGCGGCGCACGCGGTCACGGATCTCGGCCGCGGCATCTTTGGTAAAGGTAATGGCGAGCACCTGGTCCAGAT
>CABSMX010000147.1 GCA_902478945.1 uncultured Collinsella sp. | reverse complement strand
ATGGTCGTTTGGAACACCGCCTCGTCAGAGCGTTTTGGCGAGGTCGTCGAGCATGCGCTGGTCGACGCCGGTTTTGCCGTGTCGCAGCTCCCCCTTGAGGTTTCGGCTTTCGGTGCCACGCTGGCCGATGCCGATACCGTTTTTGGCGCCCTGTCGGCTAACGGCATTACCTGCGACGATCTCGTTGTCGCTGTCGGCGACACGGCGACCTGCTCGGTCGTTTGCTGGTGTGCCAATCAGTGGTGCGGTCGCACCGAGTGCGCCTTGCTGCCGACGACGTTTGACGCCATGCTCACGGTCGCGACGACTATGAAGCCACTCGTCGCCTCGTCGGCGAATGCGCTTCCCGCTATCGCGTTCCGTCCCGAGCCGGGCTTGGTCGTGTGTGACCTCGAACTTGTTCGCGAAGCGGACCCCGAGGACCTCATGCTCGGTTATGCGGTACTTGTTGGCACCATGCTTTCGAGCAGCAAGTCCCGTTGGAATCAGTTTACCGAGACCGTCCCCGAGATTCTCGCTGGCGAGGAAGTCGCGCTTGTCAATGCCGTTCAGTGGTCTCAGACTGCCCGCAAGGACGTACTGATGGCCACGAACCCGAGCGCCCGCCATGCGCTCGATTTTGGCAAGACGGGGGAGTGTACCCTGCGCGCCTGCCTGGGCGATGCCGCGGCACACGTCCCCGTATACCAGCTCCTTTCCGAGGGCATGCGCTTTGAAGCGCGCCTAGCACATGATGCCTGCGACTTCGATATCGACTACGTGTTTGAGGTTGATGACTGCTTGGAGGACTTTGGCATCGAGGAGCTTGGCTTCGACTTGGAGCCCACCGCGTTTATTGAGGAGTTCCGCAAGAAGCAGTTCGCTCGCTCAAACCGCAGCATGCTGCCGCTGCCCGCAGCACTCGGTGCTATCCGCCTGACAAATGTCGAGGACGAGGTTCTCGAACGTCATGCGCAGGCGTATTTGGCTTCTCGCAAGGAACTTCTCTAACTTTATTGACATCCATCGTCTTTCGTATCATTTTGAGGGACGGGTTTTCAATCGGTTGCGGATCGCGTGCGAATCCGTTTTTCGATCGAGGCCCGTCCCGCTTTTATGAGGACAACAAGAAAGGAATCTGCATGTCTGAGTTTGCTGCCGGTCCTGCCGGTCGTATCGAGCGTGTCCGTGCCCTGATGGCCGAGCGCGGCTACGACGCCATCGTCGTGCGCGACGAGGCCAACCTCCGTTGGCTCACGGGCGTGAAGGGCGTCTTCGACTACACCTTCGAGTTCCCGCACGCCGCGTTTATTACGGCCGATCAGTGCCTGTTCCACACCGACTCGCGCTATCTCAACAGCTTTGAGGAGAACACGCCCGCCGGCAGCCCCTGGGTCTATGACATGGACGAGGGCACCATCCCCGGTTGGGTCGCCGGCAAGATCGCGGCTAACAAGTGCCGTGTCTGCGCCGTCGAGGACGACATGCAGATTAACTTCTACCAGGGTATCCAGCGTGGTCTGGAGGATCGCTCCGTCGCCTGCATGCTGCCGCTGATGCACGACGACATCCGCAAGATGCGCGCCATCAAGGATGCCGAGGAGATCGAGCTCATGCGCCATGCGCAGTCGATCACCGATTCCGCCTTCCAGCACATGCTCGGCTTTATTAAGCCCGGTATGACCGAGAAGCAGGTTCGCAACGAACTCGAGAACTTTATGTTCGCCAATGGCGCCGACAGCCTGGCCTTCGGCTCCATCGTGGCGAGCGGTCCCAACACCGCCAATCCGCATGCCGTCCCGAGCGACCGCGTGATCGAGAAGGGCGACTTTGTCCTCATGGATTACGGTGCGGGCTACTGCGACTACCGCTCCGACATGACGCGCACTGTCGTGATGGGCGAGCCCACCCAGGAGCAGCTCGACCTGCATGCGCTCGTGCGCCGCACCCATGAGGAGTGCGTCGCCGCTATCCATCCGGGCGTCGAGGGCAACGACATTTTCAAGCTTTCCAAGAAGATTATTGGCGATGCCGGCTATGGCGATTACTACAACCATGGTCTGGGCCACGGCGTGGGCATCGACATCCACGAGCTGCCTAACTTCAACCGCAGCAAGAATATCATCGAAGTCGGCTCGGTTATCACCATGGAGCCCGGCGTGTACCTGCCCGGCGTGGGCGGCGTGCGCCTGGAGGACTACGGCGTCGTCACCGAGAACGGCTACGAGCCCTTCACCAAGACCCCGCACGACCTGCATATTATCGATTGCTAAACCATCCATTTGGGTTTTTGGAGGCGGGGCGTCCGGATCGATTCGGGCGTCCCGCGTTCTCTTTTTATGCGCTCGCCGCAGCCGCCGTCTGCAAGTGTATAATTTCGCTCGTATGTAATTTGGACGTTTGTGCGTCTAGCCAATAACAAGAAAGGTCGCTATGCCTACTATCTCTACCGCCGACTTCAAGAACGGCCTCGGTCTCCGCATTAAGGACAAGGTCTACACCATCGTCGAGTTCCAGCACGTCAAGCCGGGCAAGGGCGGCGCTTTCGTGCGCTACAAGACCCGCGACATCAAGAGCGGCCGCGTCGTCGAGAACACCTGCAACGCCGGCACCAAGTTCGAGAGCGTCATGCTCACCACCCGTGAGTTCCAGTACCTCTACAACGACGGCGCCGACTACATCTTCATGGATAACGAGTCCTACGAGCAGGTTCCCGTTCCCGAGGATATGGTGGGCGAGAACGCCAAGTGGCTGCGCGAGAATGACACCTGCCAGCTGCTCTTCGCCGACGACGAGCTCATGGGCGTGACCCCGCCGATGTTCATCGAGACCACCATCGTCCAGACCGACCCGGGCTTCAAGGGCGACACCGTCCAGGGTTCCACCAAGCCGGCCACCATCGACACCGGCGCAGTCATCCAGGTCCCCATGTACCTCAACGAGGGCGAGGTCATCAAGGTTGACACCCGCGACGGCAAGTTCGTCTCCCGCGTCTAGCAACCAACTCTTCTAGGAGGACTCATGCCCCAGGAAATCAAGATTGACGGCATCGGCATTTCGCCCGATGTTCTGACCGCCATCGTCTCGCGCGCCGTCACGGATGTCGAGGGCATCGCCTCCGTGGGCGTCAAGGACCTTGCCACCAACCTTGTCTCTATGATGCTTTCGTCCAAGGCCCCGGCTTCCGAGCCGGCGGTCGAGGCCGAGGTCATCGGCGACAAGCTCGCGCTTACCGTGCGCGTCGTGGTGTTCTTTGGCTATCCGTTCAAGAAACT
>CABSMX010000146.1 GCA_902478945.1 uncultured Collinsella sp. | reverse complement strand
TCGCTTACCGTCCGGTGAAGAAAGAAGTAGGTCGATATATACACGGGACTTTCCCACAATCGCTCGGGCACTTGTGCTTAACGTCACTTCAACATTAAGCTCTATGCCGCAAAAACCTTCGCCTCCCAGGGATCGCGGCAGTGCAAGTAGCAAATACGCCTCGACCTCAAAAGGCGACGCGGCACCCAATGGAACGAGTTGCGATACCGCCATAAATCTATTGCCGTAACGCATCCCGCAAACATCTGAACAAAAACGGTCAAGGTCTCCGCCCAAAACCAAAGCGTCTCGACGCCATAAATTTGAGGCGGTGCCGTCCTCGGACGGGCAGCGCACCCAACCGAACGTTGTCGAAATCGCGCCCGAATCAATTGCACGCGAAAGCTCCGCCTCAAGTGCCGCCGGCAGGGCACACGCCGCAAACAGGCCGCACATCTCCGCCAACACAAAAAGAAGCTGAAGATCCGTCAGATGCCGCGACATGATGAATGCCGTCAGTAGAGGAGACGTAATCAAAAATCCATGCTCCGTTTCCAGCACGGATTCCCTGGGAAGCTCGCCCAGAAACAGCCGCTGCCTAATGCTGGCAGAGCATGTCCGTTTGCTTCTCGTCCGAACCAATGTATACAACGGAAAGCCGAGTGCAACCGCAGCCGTCGGGTTACGGGCGAGGTCATATCGCTGCCGGTCTTCTTCCGGTCGCGGAAGCGGCGGACACAAAGCGCGGACTTGAGGGGGCAAACGCCAGTATCTAAAAGCCGATATGTCACAAAGTAAATCCTTCATAGGCACAGGAAAACACGAATTTCAACCCAGCCTGTCTCGCATTGGGGCGAACGCACCAAAAATGGCACCGAACGGACTGTTAAGTTTTCAACAGCCCTCCCCAACTGGCCAAAAGCTTGCCAAAAGCTGGACGAAGCCCTGTTGAAAACCCCATTTTTTTCTTATGCAGAAACTTTGCGCGGCAAGTGAGTAGACTTTTTTGAACATCCCGAGCAGGCCGGTCATCCTGCTTTTCAAAACCGCAGGTAGATAGCTTGTTACAAAACTGCCTGGTCGCCAAAGTTCCAAAGGTCTACTCACTTAGGTTGCAGAGTGCTCCCATTAGCTGCAATTCCAAGGTATTAAGCACTTTTGGACTCAAATCGTCATACTGAACAAGAATTTGACTTGAGTTTTCAGGGACAGATGCGCCATCGGCACACCAATAGCAGTCACTGACATCGACGAACGGGATACCCGAGCGCGTGAGGGCCCGCACAAAAGAGCTTCCACCCGCTCCGCGCTTTGCAGCCACGGTGCAGTAAAGGCCTGCGTCTGCATGTTCAATCGAGACCTCCCCCGCCGGAAACGCTTTCCGTACAAGCGACGCCAGGCCATCGCGCGCCTCGCGAGCACGCACGCGCACACGGTTCACATACCGCTCATAATCACCCGATTCCAGCAAGCGAGCCAAAGCGACTTGGTCAACAGAACTCACCGATGAGGCGTAAAAACCAAGGTTGCGCCTAAACCGCTCCATTAGCTCATCGGGCAACACCATGTACGCTAGACGCAACGCCGATGACAGGCTCTTCGAAAACGTGTTGGTGTAGATAACCGACTGAGCGGCATCGATTGACGCGAGCGCGGGAATCGGTTTGCCGGCAAGGCGAAACTCACAATCAAAGTCATCTTCGATGAGATACCGGCCCGGCTGCTCGGCTGCCCAGCTGAGCAGCGCGTAGCGACGCGCAATGCTCGTCACAAGGCCGGTCGGATACTGATGGGACGGCATCAGGTGAAGGACATCGGTCCCGCTTTTCTGCAGAGTGCTCAAGTCCACGCCCTCATCATCCAACGGGATATGTCGAACTTTGCAGCCCATAGCCTGATAGATGCGCGTCAGGCGTAAATAGCCCGGATCCTCAACGGCATACACCTTGTCGGCTCCAAGCAGCTGAACCAACATGGTATCGAGCAGCTGGGCGCCCGCACCAATAACGATGTTGTCGGGGTCGACATTCATACCCCTTGTCCCGCGCAGATGGTGAGCAATTGCGCGTCGTAGCCGAGCGGTGCCCTGTGCCGGCGCGGTCGAAAAGATTTCGCGTTCATCTTCGGATGCCAGCGTCGCACGTAGCGCGCTTTGCCAAAGCTGCGCCGCCTCCAAAGCGGAAGGAGAAAGAGCATCGAACAGCTCAACCTGTCCGTTGACATCATGCGCGCTGGGACCCACAGAAACAGCATCTCGGTCGATGCCCTCCGCAACCGAAGCCAAAACCGGTGCATCCGGAAGCTCGCAAGCGTAGTAGCCACGACGCGGCATTGAGCAAATATAGCCCTCGGCAAGTAACTGGCTATATGCATTTTCGATAGTAATGACACTGATTCCCAGATGACTGGCAAAGGCGCGCTTAGACGGCAAATGCTCCCCCGCCGCAATGCGTCCAGCAACGATATCATCTCGAATTTGCTGGTAAACATACTCGTAGAGCGATGCCTCGCCGCGTTTTTCCAAATTGTAGTCAAGCATGAGTTTGCCACCTGACCTTATCGAGCTGTTCAATCTGGTATTAGTCTGACCTTGTTATTATCTCGAAAACTGAGTATTTCGCCATACCCAGCTCCCCGATAGGATGTTCCGTCAAGCAATGCACATGCCAACCAAGGGAGCAACCATGGCAGAACAGACCAGCAAGGCCGATCGCGTCAAACTCAATCGCGAGCTCGCGCAGATGCTCAAGGGCGGCGTCATCATGGACGTCACCACGCCCGAGCAGGCGCGCATCGCCGAAGAGGCAGGCGCCTGCGCCGTCATGGCACTCGAGCGCATCCCGGCCGATATCCGTGCCGCAGGCGGCGTCTCGCGCATGAGTGACCCCAAGATGATCAAGGGCATTCAAGAGGCCGTCTCCATCCCCGTCATGGCCAAGTGCCGCATCGGTCATATCGTCGAGGCTCAGGTCCTTCAGGCTATCGAGATCGACTACATCGATGAGTCCGAGGTTCTCTCCCCCGCCGACGATGTCTACCACATCGACAAGACCCAGTTTGACGTCCCGTTTGTCTGCGGCGCCCGCGATCTGGGCGAGGCGTTGCGCCGTGTTGCCGAGGGTGCCACGATGATTCGCACCAAGGGCGAGCCGGGCACGGGCGACGTCGTCCAGGCTGTGCGCCATATGCGCAAGATCCAAAAGCAGATCCGCGACGTTGTTGCCCTGCGCGACGACGAGCTCTTTGAGGCAGCCAAGCAACTGCAGGTTCCGGTCGAGCTGGCTGTCTCTTATACACATCTCCGAGCCCACGAGACT
>CABSMX010000145.1 GCA_902478945.1 uncultured Collinsella sp. | reverse complement strand
GCGCTCCGGAAAAGCGGGCGCGCTTGCGGGCACGGGCGATCTCAACGCTCCCCTCACGGCAGCCGCTGCAGCACTCGCCGCGGCAGGCGCCGGCCTCGTCGCCTACAGTGCCCGCCGCACGGCGCTCGAAACCGACACCGCCAATGAGGTCAATTCTGATAGACCTCGCTAGCTCCTAGCTACTTTTGTGAGAGACGCCGACTCGGCTCATCGAACATCAAAAAAGGGCTGGTTCTGGATACCCAGAGCCGGCCCATTACGCATTAAATGTCGTCTGAGGAGTCGAGTTCTGCCTCGAGCTTGGCACGACGTCTTTTCGCCGTGAAAAACGTTGCGCACAGGACAGCAAACGTGGCCGCGAAAATCGTCGCACCGCAGAATACGCCCGTGGCCAGGTTCGCCAACCAAAAGACGCTTTCGAGCGGTACGATCTGCGCCTCAGCGATACAGCGCATTGCGGCAATAACAAGCGCGAACGTGGCGCCGCTAAGACCACTGATAAGCAGGAAATATCCAACAGGAAGATGCTCGGTTTGCCCAAAACGATTGGTATCGACATAGCCCTTCCGCGTTTGCAGTCCTGCGCAAATCAACATCACAAGAACGAGCCACAAATAGATGGCTGCCTCGAACGGCGTTGCAAAGCCATGCGGCATTTCACTGGCGTCGCTGTGAACCCACGCAACCTGTCGAGCTATAAACTGGTAGAAAAAGATCATCAACATGCCAAACGAAAGCAGTACGAAACCAATCTTGTAGATCTTCGCGTTCTCAGCCTCCAGGCGTTCATCCTTTGGGCCGGCATATTCACGCCACTTTTGCACGATTTTCAGATCTTCATATTTCATAGTGAACTCCTAAAGAGCATTAGGGTCGGCGTCGGTTTCGTCTTCCCAAAACAAGTCGTTCAACGTAACGCGCAGCGCCTTACAGATTGCCACGCACAAATTGAGCGTGGGGTTGTAGCCGCCCGCCTCGATAAGGCCGATGGTTTGGCGCGTAACGCCCACGGCTTGGGCTAAGTCAGCTTGCGAAAGGCCAGCCGCCGCGCGCGCCGCCTTCATGCGTAGGTTCTTTTTGCCCGGCATGGAGTTCCTTTCGTAAATGTGGACAGATATCCGTTGCAACATGACAGAAATATATTGCATCAATCAAAAGATGTCAACTATATCTGTCATTATGGAAATCATGTTCGTCATCGCCATACGGCACAGCGATTTCGATTCGCTTTTCAATCTTACTCGGGCAGAACCGAGTCGGAAGGAACCGAGTAAGTGGGACTTATCGGCATGGCCAACGCGCACGCCAATAACCGGATTTGCCGGAACCATGCGTGCCCCATCGTTTAATAGCTCCGTTATTGTTCGATGATCTTCTTGACGACCGCAGGAACGCCTGCCGCCATCACGTTGTCTGGAAGGTCTTCCGTCACAACACTTCCCGCAGCAATAACGCAGCCGCTGCCGATGGTAACCCCCTGGAGTACGGACACGTTCGCGCCAAACCAGCAGTTATCGCCAACAACAATGGGCAGAGCCCTCTCGAGACCCAAGTTGCGCTCTTTTGCCCCAAGGGGATGCGAAGCGGTATAGAAGCCGCAAAACGGCCCAATAAACACGTTGTCACCAAAGGTAATAGAACCACCGTCCATAAAGTAGCAGCCATGGTTCACGAAGCAGCCGTCACCAAAGGTTGTCTTGTCCCCGTAGTCAAAGTAGGCAGGCGAAAGGACCGTCAGCCCCGCCGGAAGATCGGTATCGAGCAAGGTTTTTAGGGCGTCAAGCTGCGCGTTGCTTCCGGGTTTTCCCATATTGAAGTCATAGCAGAGCTCCTCTGCCCTCGCCCGTTTTGCCAGAAGCTCCTCGTCAAAGTTGGCATCATGCCACTCCCCGCGCTCCATCTTCTCTTTCTCGGTCACTGTGAGCCCCCTTAATAAAAACATTTGTGGCGGCAATTCTATCATTTGATAAGCCGTCAGTTTCCATACCGATAACGAACGCGCGTTCGATGGATTTCGTGTTGGATGGAATCGCCCAAGGGCTGGGCTATGCTACCTTGACTATCTATATGACTTAAACGCAGCAAAGGAGCACCGAGAGAGCGAGTATGGCAAAAAACACCGCAAACTATGGTAACGACAGTATCCGCCAGCTCAAGGACGAGGAACGCGTACGCCTGCGCCCCGCCGTCATTTTTGGCTCGGACGGACTCGACGGTTGCGCGCATGCCGCCTTCGAGATCCTGTCCAACGCCGTTGACGAGGCGCGCCAGGGCTACGGCAAGCTCATCACCCTTACCGCCTTTCGCGATGGCTCCATTCAGGTAGAGGACAACGGCCGCGGCTGCCCGCTCGACTGGAACCCCTCCGAGAAGCGCTTTAACTGGGAGCTCGTCTTCTGCGAGCTCTACGCCGGCGGCAAATACAACAACAACCAGGGCGGCGACTACGACTTCTCGCTCGGCACCAACGGCCTGGGCTCCTGCGCGACTCAGTACGCTTCCGAGTACATGGATGTCACGGTTTGGCGCGACGGCAACAAGTACTCCCTACACTTTAAGAAGGGCAAGGTCGTCGGCGCCAAGAAGAAGGCACTCGAGATCGAGCCCAGCGACGAGAACCGCACCGGCACCACCATCAAGTGGCGCCCCGATCTTGAGGTCTTTACCTCCATCAGCATTCCCCACGACTGGTATCGCGAGACCATGCGCCGTCAGGCCGTGGTCAACGCCAACGTGACCTTCCGCCTGCGCATCGAAGGCGACGATGGCGAGTTTTCCGAAGAGGACTTCTGCTATCCCAAGGGCATCGAGGACTACGTGCTCGAGAAGGTCGGTACCGACTACCTCACCGAGCCCTTCTTTATCGAGGCCGACCGTCGCGGTCGCGACCGCGAGGACCTGCCCGACTACAACGTAAAGATCACCGCGTGCATGTGCTTCTCGCGCACCTTCACGATGCAAGAGTACTACCACAACTCATCGTGGCTCGAGAACGGCGGTTCACCCGAGAAGGCGGCCCGCAGCGCTCTGACCAGCGCCATCGATGCCTACATCAAGCAACAGGGCAAGTACAACAAAAACGAGAGCGGCATTAAGTGGCAGGACGTCCAGGACTGTCTGGTGCTGGTGACCAACTGCTTCTCCACCCAAACGTCCTACGAGAACCAGACCAAGAAGGCCATCAATAACCGCTTTATCCAGCAGGCCATGACGGCATTCTTTAAGGAGCGCCTCTCGACCTATCTGATCGAGAACAAAGACGCTGCCAACAAGATCATGGAGCAGGTGCTCATCAACCTGTCTCTTATACACATCTGA
>CABSMX010000144.1 GCA_902478945.1 uncultured Collinsella sp. | reverse complement strand
TCTGAATGCACTCGGCATTCCCGCCAAGCTGCATTATCCCATTGAGGGCTATCCGCACGACGTCGATCTGATCGTTTCTGACGAAGGCTACGGCAAGAACGAGTTCGTCGAGACCACGCGTCCGCTCGTTGTCGTGACGGCGCCCGGCCCTGGCTCGGGCAAGCTCGCCACCTGCCTCTCACAGCTGTATCACGAGCATAAGCACGGCACCGCCGCCGGTTATGCCAAGTTTGAGACCTTCCCGGTCTGGAATCTTCCCCTGACGCATCCGGTCAATATTGCCTACGAGGCCGCCACGGCGGACCTCGACGATGCCAACATCATCGATTCCTTTCACCTTGAGGCCTACAACAAGACCACGGTCAACTACAACCGCGACGTCGAGGCCTTCCCGGTGGTCCGTGCCCTGATGGAAAAGATCCTAGGCAAGAGCCCCTACCAGAGTCCCACGGACATGGGCGTCAATATGGTCGGCTTTGCCATCACCGATGACGATGCCTGCCGTGACGCTTCTAAGATGGAGATCGTCCGCCGCTACTTTACCGCGGTCGAAAATGTGCGCCGTACCGGCGTGGGCGATGAGCAAGTCGACCGTCTCAAGATTATTATGAAGAAGGCCGGCATCGATAAGAACTACTCACCGGCGCGCTCGGCGGCCTTAACCAGGGAGCAACTGACGGGTGGTCCCGTGGGCGCCATGGTCATGCCGGACGGTTCCGTGGTGACCGGTAAGACCTCCACGCGCCTGGGCGCCGCAAGTTCGCTCATTATGAACGCTCTCAAGCATGTTTCGGGCGTCGACCTTGAGCTTGAAGTCATCAGCGACGATGCGATCGAGCCCATCAGCAAGCTCAAGACGCATTTCCTGGGCAGCAAAAACCCGCGTCTCCACACCGACGAGACGCTTATGGCGCTGTCGATCACCTCGGCTACGAGCGAGACGGCCGCTCGTGTCCTTTCGGGCCTGGAACAGCTGCGCGGTTGCGATGCCTTCTTTAGCGTGATTATCTCGCCGACGGACGAGACGGTGTTGCGTAAACTGGGCATCAACGTGTGCTGTGAGCCCAAGTTTGAGCGTCGTGGTTTCTTCCATCGCTAAGTTTGAAGCACTGCGTTAATTGCGTCGCATTTTGGCCGTATCGGGTTAGCGCCCGGTACGGCTTTTAATCAATAAGGCGTCTATTTCGGCGAAAAATAGCCGTTTACCTGCCTGGAAACGATTTAGGCGGTATACAATGACCCTAAAACTGTTTCATCCTTAGCGGGATGCCGCATGATGGATATTACCTGCCATCGTGAGGTGTGTCGGTCGTGCACGGCGCACTTGATGCTCGTGCTCGGTTAGAGGAGGCTGCCATGGCGGGCAAGGGTCGTGCGAGTGTCAACGATATGAAGCGTGTCGAAGTGCTGGTGTTGATGGAGATTGCCCAGCAATCCGAAAGTGGTGGGACATATGGTTTCTCGCGCAAAACGCTTGCGGAGCACGTCGGGGTGTCTCCGTATCGAGCCCGTGCCGCAATTGAACGCTTGGATTCTGACGGCTTGATCGAGGTCGTTTCGCGATATAGCGAGGACGGCGGCCAGCTTGCAAATGGTATCTGCCTTACCGAGCGCGGCGGGTGGTATCTGAAAGGCATTCGCGCGGGCATGCTCGTTCGGGATATGCTCGGGGATGAGCTTGCCGATCGGTAGCGATCTGCCGCCTAAGTTGTTGTGACGCCGCTCGGGTCCCGGGCGGCGTTTTGTTTCGAGATTGAGAAATGCGAGCGCGCGCGAGAAAAGATGAGAACGGCTTGCGGTCCGAGTATTACAATGAAGACCCGTAAGATGTGTATGGACAACTTCTACGGGAAGCGCAGGTAACTCAATATGACCAAGCATGTGTTCGTAACCGGTGGCGTGGTTTCGTCCCTAGGCAAGGGTATTACCGCGGCCTCATTGGGCCGTCTGCTCAAGTCACGCGGCTACAAGGTAACGATGCAGAAGGCCGACCCGTATCTGAACGTCGACCCCGGTACCATGAGCCCGTTCCAGCACGGTGAGGTCTTTGTGACCGAGGACGGCTACGAGTCCGATCTGGACCTGGGCCACTACGAGCGCTTTATTGACGAGAACCTGACCCGCGATTCTAACTTTACGACGGGTGCTATTTACAAGAGCCTGATTGCCCGCGAGCGCCGCGGTGACTTTTTGGGCGGTACCGTCCAGGTGATCCCGCACGTCACCAATGCCATCAAGGACAAATTCCGCCGCATTGAGGAGCAGACTGGCTCCGACGTTGTCATTACCGAGCTGGGCGGTACGATCGGCGACATCGAGTCGCAGCCGTTCGTGGAGGCTATCCGTCAGTACCGCAAGGAGGCCGGTCCCGAGAACGTCTGCTACATCCACGTATCGCTCGTTCCCTATATCGCCGCCGCTCATGAGGTTAAAACTAAGCCCACGCAGCACTCCGTTAAGGAGCTGCGCAGCTTTGGCATCCAGCCCGACATCATTGTGCTGCGCTCCGATCACCATATTGACGACGCTATCCGCGGCAAGATCGCGAGTTTCTGCGACGTCGACACCGACTGTGTCTTTACCAACGAGGATTGCGCGAGCATTTACGACGTGCCGCAGCTGCTTGCCGAGCAGGACTTTGATTTGCGCATTTGCGAGCGCCTTGGCCTTGATCCGCGCGAGCGCGATATGAGCGAATGGAATGAGTTCCTGCGCAAGCAAAACCACGCCAACCACCACACCGACAAGGTTAAGATTGCCGTCGTGGGAAAGTACACCCAGCTTCCCGATGCGTATCTGTCGGTTATCGAGGCCCTGCATCACGCGGGCGTTTTCTACGATCGTCACGTAGATGTGCAGCTGATCGATGGTGAGAGCCTCGATGCCGAAAACGTCAATGAGGTTCTGGGCGACGCATCGGGCATCCTGGTTCCCGGCGGCTTTGGCAAGCGCGCCCTGGAGGGCAAGATCCTTGCTGCCGAGTTTGCTCGCGAGCACAAGATTCCGTATCTGGGCATTTGCCTGGGTATGCAGGTTGCCGTGTGCGAGTTCGCCCGCAACGTTGTCGGCCTTGCCGGCGCCAGCTCCTCCGAGTTTGACCCGGACGGTCCGTTTAGCGTAATCGACCTGATGAGCTCGCAGGAGGACGTGACCGAGAAGGGCGGCACCATGCGCCTGGGCGCCTATCCGTGCAAGCTCGCTGCCGATACTCTCGCGCGTGAGGCGTATGGCGAGGAGCTTGTCTACGAGCGCCACCGTCACCGTTTTGAGTTCAACAATGCCTTCCGCGATCAGCTCGAGGACGCCGGTCTTGTCATCTCGGGCCTTTCACCCGACGAACGTCTGGTCGAGATGGTCGAGCTGCCGTGCGACGTGCACCCGTGGTACGTGGCCACTCAGGCCCACCCCGAGTTCAAGAGCCGCC
>CABSMX010000143.1 GCA_902478945.1 uncultured Collinsella sp. | reverse complement strand
TGCGAACCTCCAGTCCGGACCGCTTCACGGTCCAACTTTCTGTCCGCACCCCCTTCTAGGAACTATTCCACCGCAACTTAGATTGGAAAACCGCGTAACCTTAAAGTTCCAGCTCGTTGAGGCGCAGGATCGCCACGATATAGATCTTGAGCGCCTGCTTGAGCTGTTCCTCGTTGGCGCACTCGTTGGGGCCGTGCATCTGACCGCCCCATGCGGGCAGCTCCAGGCCGGTCTCCTCGGGGCCAAACGATACGGCGCGGGCAAAATTGCGCGCATACGTGCCGCCGCCCATGGCAAAGGGCTCGGCATGCTTGCCCGTAAACTCGTTATAGGTATCAATAAGCGCTTTCACGGCCGGATCGTCGGCAGAGACCGAGAACGGCACTTTTGCACGACCCACACGGTACGTCACGCCAAAGCGTCCCACGAGCGGCTCGAGCTGCTCGCAAATGGTATCGGCACTGGTGCTATCGGGGAAACGCACGTCAATGACCTGCTCGATGTGACCATCCACCACACGGATGACGCCGGGGTTGCAGGTGAGCGGGCCAAACGCGGGGCTCGTCGCATCGATACCCAGGCCGCGGCCATAGGCGTCCGCATGCACAAAGGCCAGAAACTTGACAAACTCGTGCTCGGCAGGCGTCAGTAGGCGCTCGTCACGGGCGCCAAACGCGTCTTCTGCCTCGCGCAGATACGCCACGATGAGGCCGACGGCATTGATCGTTCCCTCGGGCATCGAGGCATGACCGCCAATGCCGTGGGCGAAAATCTGCGCATGCCCGTTATCGAGTGCGGTGATCTCCAGGCGGTCGGCATTCTCAGCGGGTGCCGGCAGCTCATCGGCGGCAATCGCAAGCTCGCAGATAGACTGCGACGGAATGGCGTTGCTCGCCTCGGCACCGCTCCAGGACACAATGCGCCCGCCGTCGATCTTGGGGCTCACAAACGTCGCCCCAAACTGGCCCTTCTCGGCATTACAGACCGGGAACTCGGCATCGGGCGTAAATAGAAAGTCGGGGTCTGCGTGGTTCTCCAGATAATGGTGAACGTCGGACATGCCCACTTCCTCATCGCAGCCCAGCAGCGCACGGAAGGTATAGCGCGGCACAATGCCGTGCTTGAGCAGGTAGGCGCCGGCATAGAGCGACAACACCGCCGGACCCTTGTCATCGATCACGCCACGGCCGAGCAGCCAGCCCTCGCGGCGCTCCATCGCAAACGGGTCGGTGTTCCAACCGGGGCCAGCGGGTACCACGTCCACATGGCAGATGGTCGCGAGCTGCTTATCGCCGCGGCCCGGAATATCGGCGATTCCCACAAAGCCCTCGTCGTCGCTCGTCTGGTAGCCGAGCTTTTGCGCGATGCCGAGCGCGCAATCGAGTGCGTCACGGACCGGGCCTCCAAACGGCGCGCCGGGCTCCGCATCAGCAGAAACTGCCACGGACGGATAACTCACCAGCTGCTCGATATCGGCGACGACATCCTCCCAGACCTCGTCGACATACTCGGCAACGCTCTGCTCCACCTGATTCATGGACGACCTCCTTAGCAATGAGCGGCGAGCGTGCCCGCCCCTCACATTACGTCATTAGATAGCGAAAAGTTTAGCAAGCTCGGCCACCGAGTGCACCACCGCATCGGCGCCCGCGGCCTCGTGCTCCCCCGGCGCCGCCGCGCCCGAATAGATGCCGATGCACGGCACGCCCATCGCATGCGCGCCCTCCACATCGTTAAAGCGATCGCCGATCATCACGGCCTCGTCCGCGGTCGCACCCAGGGCCGCCAGGGCATCGCGAACCGAATCGGCCTTGGTCTCGCGCCCCTGCGGCGGATTCATGCCAACCACCGCCTCAAACTGAGAAAGCCCGAGCTCACGTACCATATCGATGCACTTTGCCTCCATGCGCGACGTCGCCACGGCCATACGCTTGCCCCGGGCGGCCAACCCATCCAGAAACTCGGGGACCCCGTCGAACACGGGATACTCCTCCGGTCCCAGCTCATCAAAAAAAGCACGGTACTCGTCGGCCACCACAAGCGACTCCTCGCGGGAAAAGCCGTAAAAGTCGTGAAAGCTCTTCCACAGGGGCGGCCCGATCATGCGGCGCAGATCGCCCATCTGCGCCTCCGAAAACCCGCGCGCAGCCAGCGTCTTGCACGTCGAGGTCATCACCGCCCGGCCCGTATCTGCCACCGTGCCGTCAAAATCGAACAGCACGACCGGCCGTTTGCCTATCTCCAACGCCTCCATCGGCATTCCTCTTCCCCAGTTGACGATTTCCACACCGACACTTCAAACTGTTGACTATTCAACAATTGAACCTAGTAATGTGGAACGACTCAACTATACTTGTCGCACTTTGCTTTCAGAAGGCGGCGCGCAAGCGCCCCAACGAAAGGTGCAATTATGTCTTTTGCCATCATAACCGACTCCACGTCGGACATCTCCCCCGCCCGCGCCCAAGAGCTCGGCATTTACGTGATTCCGCTGCATGTGATTATCGAGGGCGAGGACCTGCTCGACCAGGTGCAGATTACCGCCGAGGAGTACGTCGCCCGCATGGCCGGCTCCGAGCAGCTGCCGCACACCTCGCAGCCAAGCGCCGGCGAGTTCAAGGCGCTCTTTGATCGCGTGCTCGCCGACGGCCACGACAGCGCCATCTTTATCTCGCTGTGCAGCGAGTGGTCTGCCTGCTACGCCAACGCGTGCCAGGTTGCCGATACCCACGAGCTCGACGTGCGCTGCATCGACTCGCGCACCGGCTCGGCTGCCGAGGGCCTGCTGGTGGAGTACGCGCTGGCCATGCGCGAGGACGGCCGCAGCCTGGACGAGACCGAGGCGCAGATCCGAGCGACGCTGCCCGACGCCCACCTGCTGCTGATTCCCCGCACGCTCGAGAACCTCGTTAAGAACGGCCGCGCGCCCAAACTCGCCGGCCAGCTCACGCAGATGCTCAACATTCGCCTGGCCGTTTCGCCGGAGTGGAAATCGGGCGAGATCAAGGCCATCAAAAAGGGCCGCGGCGCCAAGCGCATCGTTGCCAACACCATGGCCGATTGCCTCGCATTTTTGACCGAGCATCCGGGCTCCAGCGTGCGTGTGCTCACGACCGGCGCCGCCGAGGAGCAGGAGCTCGTCAGCCATGCACTCGCAGGCCAAGATTACGTAGACGCCGGCACCGGCCCCATCGGCTGCACCATCGCCACCCACGTAGGCGTCGACGCCATCGCCATCAGCTACTGCCCCCGCTACCAACCCATCCACTAGGGGCACCTTTACCATTTGCGGTGAAATAGGGACTGTTTTTGGCTTATCAGCCGCAAATCAATCCCTATTCCACCGCAACTTAGAAGCAGTTCATTTGGGACGGGGCTAAAAAGACTGGTATGGGGGTGCGGACAGAAAGTTGGACCGTGAAGCGGTCCGGACTGGAGGTTCGCATG
>CABSMX010000142.1 GCA_902478945.1 uncultured Collinsella sp. | reverse complement strand
CCTCGCTCGCCGCAGACCAAGGGCAAGGACGAGTCGGCCAACCGCTTCCTGAACCGCCTGCTCGCCTACGGCGGCGAGTTCACCGGGTGGGGCGGCCTCGCCGAGGCGGTGGCCCGGGTCGAGGCCCAGGCCAACTCGGAGCCGAACCGCACCACCGGCCTGCCGCCCGACGCGCTGTTCATGCGGGAGAAGGAGAGCCTGCGGCCCATCGGGAACCTCCGGCTCCTCGAGTCGATGGTGGGCGACGTGAGCGTCCAGACCGTCCCGCCGACCATGCTCGTCAGGGCCGCCGGCAGGGAGTGGTCCGTGCCCAGGCGCTGCATCGGCCGGCGCGTGAGCGTCATAGCGATGCCCGGCGGCCAGGTCGTGGTGAGGATGGCCGGCGAGGAGGTCGCCGTCCACGACGCCGCGTCCGGGCCGTCGAGGCCAATCAACTACGACCCCGACCACTACGGGCAGGCCCTCGAGGGGAAGCGGGGCCTGGCCGACGCGGACATCGCCGAGGCCGCGCGCGCCAACCTCGCGCTGCTCGACTCGCTCGGAGGGGCGTGATGGGCGCCGTCGCGGAGGGCAGCCCCTCGATCAGGGCGCAGGCGAACCTCTCCGCGCTCGGGCTGCACGAGATGGCGGCGTCCCTGCCCGACTACGTGAGGACGGTCGCCGCGGGCGAGCGGAGCTTCGCCTCCGCCCTCGAGGAGATGACGCGCGTCGAGGTCGCCGCCCGGGAGGCCAGGATCACCAACCAGCGCATACGGTCGTCGGGGTTCCCCTACGTCAAGGGGCTGGCGGACTTCGACTGGGACTTCCAGCCGTCGGTCCCGCGCGCCGAGATCGAGGAGCTCGCGACCCTGAGGTTCGTCGAGCGGGCCGAGAACGTCCTGCTCGTGGGGAGCCCCGGCGTGGGCAAGACGCACCTCGCCGTCGCGCTGGGCATCGAGGCCGTCAGGGCGGGGCGCGAGGTCAGGTTCGTGGACTGCGCCCGGCTCGTCGAGGACCTGGAGGACGCCTCGTCGCGCGGCATCCTCAAGAAGAGGCTCAAGTACTACGCCCACTCGAGGCTGCTGATCATCGACGAGCTCGGCTACCTCGACGTCGGCAGCGCGGGCGCGGACCTGCTGTTCCAGCTGATATCGACGCGCTACGAGCAGCGCTCGACGATCATCACCACCAACGTGGGGATCAGCGGCTGGGGCAGGGTGTTCGGGGACGACGTGGCGGCGAGCGCGATCGCGGACAGGGTGTGCCACCACTGCCACCTGGTCAAGATAACCGGCAGGTCCTACAGGCTGAAGGACCTGCCGAGGGACGGGCCCGTCAAGCCGTGACCGGAATCGGTGAAAATACGTTAGCGCAACCGGTGAAACCGCCTTTGCGCGAACGGTGCGCCTGTTTAGCGAAACTGGTGAAAAATAGATTGACGCTAACATCTGGGAAAACGCGAGCAGTTTGCTCGTATAATGAGCAACGTAGAAAGATACAAAAACCTGTACTTTTGCGACTGCGCCTAGCTGCGAGCGAGAAGCCTGTTCTTAACGCCCCTGCATCCGCGTGCGTCGCGGAGACAAGAAAAGGGGGCGAGAGATGGAACAGACAATGCGGCGCCAAGAGCAGCTGCCCGGTGCCTTTAGCGGCACCACTACCAAAAATCAGCACGGCCGCGTCCGCTGGTATCTGGTCCACACCCCCAATGGTAAAGAGCGCGAGACCTGCGAAAAGGTCCGCCGCATTATCCCGCACGAGCTGATGCAGGACGCTTTTGTGATGCAAAAGGAGTTCTGGTTTAAGCGGGACGGCGCCTGGTCGCTCCAAACCAAACCCATGTACAAGGAATACTTCTTCGTCGCCACGCGCGATGCCGCCCTGCTCGATAGGGCTTTGGCCCAGTTGAGCTTTGGCTGCCGCATTGCCGGCAGCAGGGAGCGGGCCTATGCGCCCATGCCGGACGATGCGCAGGACTGGTACCGCAGCGTGCTCGACGACGACGGCGTGGTGCGCAACAGCGTAGCCCGCATAGAAGACGGCGTGCTGCACATAGAGCAGGGGCCCTTAGTGGGTCAAGAGGCCCGTGTAAAGAAGATCGACCGTCATAAGCGCTGGTGCCTGGTGGACGTGGGCGAAGGCGACTCCGCATTTAGGGAACTGCTTCCGCTGGACGTGCCCAGCAAAACGTAAGGGGACGTTTCGCCGGCAATTCATCCGCTTTTTGAATTCATCGATTGGGGGATCCCTGGGGAACAGGGACGTGGATTTGAACTTGACTGCTAAAGAGATAACTGAGAGTGGCGCATCCATGGGGGAGACGCTAGCTATTCAGAAGATACAACCGAGCGGTACGCTGGCTTACCGTTTTTTAAAGAGGCTGTTTGATCTTGTTTTCAGTCTTTGCGTGAGCGTGGTACTGGTAATTCCAGTGGCAGTTGTTTGTGCGTTCATTTGCCTTGAATCTCCCGGCAACCCGCTGTACGCACAGGATCGCATCGGCAAGGGCGGTAAGACTATCAAGATTCTTAAGCTTCGCAGCATGGTCGCCGATGCCGGCAACGTGCAGAAGTACTTGAGCCCTGAGCAGCTGCGCCAGTGGGAAGTCGAGCGTAAGGTCGACGACGACCCCCGCATTACTAAGGTGGGCCAGTTCATTCGCAAGTGCTCCATCGATGAGATGCCGCAGTTCCTCAGCGTACTGAACGGTGACCTTTCCGTCATCGGTCCGCGTCCCATTACAAGAGACGAACTTGAGCAGCACTTTTCGGACGAGGAAAAGGCTGAGTTGCTTTCTGTCCAGCCCGGCATCACGGGTTTATGGCAGGCAACCGACCGCAATGCTGCGACGTTCGAGAGCGGTCAGCGTCAAAAAATTGAACTTCATTACGTGCACAATCGCTGCTTTCGCATGGATTGGAAGTGTTTTACTGGCACCTTTGGCGCCATGTTCGGCAAGAAGAGGACGGGGCGTTAGATGGCTAATCCAATTCGTGTCGCACAGATAGTCGGAAAGATGAATGGCGGCGGCGTTGAGGCCGTCGTTATGAATTACTACCGTCATATCGATCGCAGTAAAGTGCAGTTCGATTTCCTTGTCGATTCCGATTCGACTCTTGTGCCCCGCGAGGAGATTGAATCGCTCGGTGGCCGAGTCTTCGAGATTCCGCCCTATCAGCATGTAATTGAATACCAGCGAGAGCTCCTCCGTGTCTTTAGACAAGAGGGCTGGAAGATCGTGCATAGTCACATCAACGCTCTTTCCGTCTTTCCGCTTCGCGCGGCAAAGAAGGCCGGCGTTCCTGTGCGTATCGCCCATAGCCACTCTACGAGTGGCAAGGGTGAGTATGCCAAGAACGCCCTTAAGACCGTGCTGAAAACCCAGGCAAATCGATATCCCACGAATAAAGTTGCCTGTAGTGAGTTTGCAGGGAAATGGCTGTTTGGCCGCAAAACGTCATTTTCTGTTATGAATAACGCCATTGATATAAGCCAGTTTTCTCCTAATTCGGATACTCGAATACATGTTAGGAAACAGCTCGGCATCGCAGATGATACCTTCCTTATTGGACACGTCGGAAGGTTTGTCGATCAGAAGAACCATGACTTTCTATTAGCTGTTTTTAGAGAGGTTCTTTCCCATGAGCCAAATTCAGTGCTCGCACTTGTGGGAAACGGGCCACTGCTGGAGCATGTTAAAAAGATGTCAATTGATTTGGGCATATCGGATTCTATCTTATTTCTGTCTCTTATACACATCTCCGAGCCCACGAGACTA
>CABSMX010000141.1 GCA_902478945.1 uncultured Collinsella sp. | reverse complement strand
CGAGATGCAGCGTAGTCTCGTGGGCTCGGAGATGTGTATAAGAGACAGGCTCTAGATAGTAGGTGGCATCGGGCTTGCATCGGGTTGCGTTTCCCATGTGCGTCACGAGTTCAAAGGGGGTGTCGGCCAGGTCGCCCCAGCCCATGCGGCACTCGATGGCCCCCTGGGGAAAGCTGGGGTTGGTAAAGAGCGCGCAACGCAGTCCAGCGTCCTGTACGGCCTGGAGCGCGGCGTGCGCGCCCGGCATAGCGTGAGCGTTAATGACATCGTCGTTCTTGTACGGAAGAACTTCATGGTCATAGTAGGTAAACGCCTCGTAGATGAGGGGATCGGAGAGACAGATCCCGCATCGGCGCTCGACCTCTTCTTGGTAAAACTCAAGATTGGTGCGGTTGTCCGTGCCGCTGCGGCGATTGGCGTTGAGGTCGACCAGGATGGTGCCGAGGCGCGCCATCGTGCCACCGCGGCTGCGGCGCCCGATATCCGCGAGCATCGATGAGACATCCTTAAAATAGCGAAGGATGAACGCGTTGAGGTTGATGCTAAGAAGCGTTTCGTCCATATCGAAAACGACTGCTTTGAGCACGCGGGCACCTTTCTCGTAAATTTGATCTAGAGTCGTTGGCTCCGGATACTTTACCCCAAAGCCAATTGCCTGGCTGGTTATCGTCAAGTTGCGGAGACGTGTGTTCATAAGATTACGAAAAAGTCTCCACACGAGTAAAAAATCGCAGTTCACGCTTGAAATCGAACTCATTTCCCCGTAACCTATACGAACGTGATTGCATAAGCGTCACATTAGTATCTGTCGGCTCCCGAGTGTTCCTAAACGTTGTGTGCTTGTCGCACCCTTCTGTAGGTCCTAGCAATCGGGGCCCCGTAGTTCGAAAGGGGTCCACCTTTGAGTGAGATTCAGAACTCGTCCATTTTCTCTCTTGACGATGTCAATGAGGAGGAGATGAACAACCTCATCGACGGTACGATTACCGACTTTGATGAGGGCGATCTCGTTAACGGCACTGTCGTTAAGATCGAGCATGACGAGGTGCTCGTTGACATCGGATTCAAGTCCGAGGGCGTTATCCCGGTCCGCGAGCTGTCCATCCGCAAGGATGCTAACCCTGCAGACATCGTTGCACTCGGTGATCCCATCGAGGCTCTGGTTCTCCAGAAGGAGGACAAGGACGGTCGTCTGGTCCTGTCCAAGAAGCGTGCCGAGTACGAGCGTGCTTGGAACCGCATCGAGGAGAAGTTCAACTCCGGCGAGAACGTCGAGGGCGAGGTTATCGAGGTTGTCAAGGGCGGCCTGATCCTCGACATCGGCCTGCGTGGCTTCCTGCCCGCTTCCCTCGTCGACCTCCGTCGTGTCAAGGACCTCACCTCCTACATGGGCACCCGCATCGAGGCTCGCGTCATCGAGATGGACCGCAACCGCAACAACGTCGTCCTCTCCCGTCGCGTCGTGCTCGAGGAGTCCCGTAAGGCCGAGCGCTCCGAGATCCTGTCCAAGCTCAAGTCTGGCATGCGTCTCCAGGGCACCGTTTCCTCCATCGTCGACTTCGGCGCCTTCGTCGACCTCGGCGGCATCGACGGCCTCATCCACATCTCCGAGCTCTCCTGGAACCACGTCAACCATCCTTCCGAGGTTGTCAAGGTCGGCCAGGAGGTCGAGGTCGAGGTTCTCGACGTCGATCTCAACCGCGAGCGCATCTCCCTGGGTCTCAAGCAGACCACCGAGGATCCGTGGCGCGCACTGGTCAAGAAGTACCCCGTCGGCGCTATCGTCGAGGGCACTGTGACCAAGCTTGTCCCGTTCGGCGCTTTCGTCGACCTGGGCGAGGGCATCGAGGGCTTGGTGCACATCTCCGAGATGGCCAACAAGCACGTCGATCAGCCTTCTCAGGTCACCCACGTGGGCGACAAGGTTCAGGTCAAGGTCATGGAGATCGACCTCGACCGTCGTCGTATTTCCCTGTCCATGAAGTCTGCTGCTGAGACTCTGGGCGTCGAGATCGAGGTTACCCCGCTTCCTTCCGAGAAGAAGGACGAGGAGACCGACGCCGAGTAAATCGGTTTGACGATCACTTGTTTTAAGGGATCCGTCCGTAATGGACGGGTCCCTTTTTGCATTTGGTGCCGAGATGCACGATGCTGCCCATGCTGTCCACAGGCTATTTGGTTGTCGCTGCATGAAAAAACGCCGACATCCCGCCTCGGGGAGGAGGCGGGAACGCACCGAGTAGACGGAGGGGTGCGGAGCGCGGTCGCGTCTCGACTGACGACGTTGCCCATCGACAGGACCATTGTAGCGCATGGCGGTTCTTGGTTTATCGTGTCGAGCGTTTGCGTTGTGCCATTGCCTGCGGCAACGGTGTGTTACACTCTTGCACTGCTGAGTGGGCCAGACGGTCGCGCGATGTGCTGCTTGCAGTACGCGTGAGGAAAGTCCGGGCTCCAGAGGGCGGGATGCCGGCTAACGGCCGGGCGGAGTGATCCGACGGAAAGCGCCGCAGAAAAGAAGACTCCCACCTGCGCCGCAAGGCGTAAAGGGAAAAGCTGAAACGGTGGTGTAAGAGACCACCAGCGTCGTGGCAACACGGCGGCTTGGCAAGCCCCATCCGGAGCAAGCGCGAATAGGAACGCTATGGGCCGGCCCGGTCCGCGTTCGGGTAGCGTGCGTGGAGCTGCACGGTAACGTGCAGACAAGATAAATGACCGTTCACGACAGAACCCGGCTTATAGGCCCACTTGGCAACTATGTTGACGCTGCGAACCCGTCAGCGCGGCAATCTGCCTTACAAGCCTTCGGGCATGACCATAAGGTCAATGCCCTCGTCTTTCAAGGCACCTTGCTCGCGCTGACGGGTTCTCGCTGTTGGTGACGGCATTATTGGCGTTTCCGTTCTTGTCGGCAAGGGCAACGGTTCTGTCTTTGCCGTATTATTGAGGCTGTTTGTTGCTGCGCTTAATTTTGTTGAGGGGCTTTGTTGGACAGCTATTTTACTCTGCAATCGAATATTGAGGCTACGGGCGAGTTCGTTGACCGCAAGAGCCGGTTTATTGCCCAGCTGGTCCATATTGAGTCCGAGGATGAGGCGAATGCCTTTATCGAGATGGTTCGCAAGCGTCATTACGACGCTCGACACAATGTTCCCGCGTGGATTTTAGTCGAGGGACGCGAGCGCCAGAGCGATGATGGTGAGCCGAGCCGCACGAGCGGTATGCCGACGCTCGAGGTGTTGCGCGGCGCAGAGCTCAAAAATGTTTGCTGCGTGGTGACGCGCTATTTTGGTGGCACGCTGTTGGGACCTGGTGGCTTGGTGCGCGCCTATATTGCGGCGACGCAGGCGGCGGTGGCAGCTGCTCGGGAGGCCGGGCAGATTGTCGAGATGACGAGTGTCGTGCCTGTTGACGTGCATGTGGCCTATCCGCAGTATGAGCAGGTGCTTCGTTTGGCGCAGGATTCGGGTGCCAAGGTTTCGGATACCGATTACGCGGATGCCGTGACACTTCACTTGGTGTTTAAGGCGGGGGAGCAGGAGCTATTTTGCGCCAAGATGCGCGAGCTTATGGCGGGGCGCGAGGAGATCGAGGTCGGCGCTCCCGAATTTGCCGAGTTCTAATGGCGACGGCCGGCGTGCTTTTGGATGGATCCCAAGCGCGCCGGCCGTCGTTTTCTGTTGCTGCCGTTTACTCGGCGAGCTGCTTTAGCACATCGCAGGCGATCTCGACGGCATCGTCGATGCAACCAGGGCAGCTGCGGAGCGGACCCTTATCCCTGTCTCTTATACACATCTCCGAGCCC
>CABSMX010000140.1 GCA_902478945.1 uncultured Collinsella sp. | reverse complement strand
CATGCGAACCTCCAGTCCGGACCGCTTCACGGTCCAACTTTCTGTCCGCACCCCCATTGGAGGCCATATGGCCGAAAACAGGAACTATTCCACCGCAAGTTCGGAGGGCGTAGCCCTACGGCCCAAATTAGCTGCCTCGCTCCCCTTACAACCCGTACTTCACGACAACGCGGTTGATGCGGCGACACCAGGGTTTATACAAGGCAGCCAAAAACACGCAGGTTGCCAGGCCGTGTGTGATGTCGAACGGCACTGCCGTGGCAAGACGCGCCACGGCGCCCGCCCAGGTGAGCGGCTGCACAAAACCGATGATGTCATACGCGTTGATCACAACGCCATAGAGCAAACCCGAGGCAAAGCTATACGCCAACAGCGCCGGCATGCGCACGATGCCGTCGGCGCGGTCGAACGCGCCCACATGAGCCAGCACGCCGCCAACATAGCCCACCAGACCCCAGGCATACATCTGCCATGGCGTCCACATACCCTGTCCAAAAAAGAAATTGCTGGTCAGCGCCGCCAGCGCACCGACCATAAAGCCGTTACGACGACCGAGCGTCGCCCCGGCGATAATGGCGATGGCACTCACAGGTTTAAAGTCGGGAATGGGGCCAAACAAGATGCGCCCCGCCGCGGCCAACGCCGCCAAAACCAGCGTTGGCATAATCTGGCGCAGGCCCGGTCGCGACGCCTCGTAGCCCGCAAAGAACAACGCAAGCACCAGCGCCACCACGACAAGCATGGCAAGCGCCGCCTGCTCAACGCCCGCCAGCAACGCCGCGGCCATTACCGCCGGCACCGCCAGCAGCAGCGGGATCTCCAGTTTTGCTAGTAGGCGCGCGACGCGATAATCCGTCATCCCATCACGCCCTGTAGAACACGTTGTCGGCAAAAAAGTCGGTCGGCGGCTCCATGCAGGCAATCTCACCGTCGAACATCATGGCAATGTCATCGGCAACCTGCTCGGCAAAATCCAGATCGTGCGTGGCCATGATGACGGTGCCGCCAGCCTCTGCATGGTCACGCAGGGCGCGAGCGATGATGCGGCGACTGGCCAGGTCCAAACCCTTGGTGGGCTCATCGAGCAATAGCAGCTCGGGGCCAATCAGAAGCAGCTTTGCCAACGCAAGCAGTTGACGTTGTCCGCCCGAAAGATCGTACGGATGGCGCCCATCCAGGCCCGACAGCCCCAGGCTCGCCGCGCGCTCCCGCGCCGCAGCCTCGTCATATCCGCAGGTCGAAGCCCATTCCATCAGCTCGTCGCGCACCGTCTCGGCAACCAGCAACGCCTTGGGGTTCTGAGGCAGCAGCGCTGCCGATCCCGCCCCGCGCTCCATATGCCCACGCTGCAACTTGACCGTCTTGGCCAGCACCGAAAGCATTGTCGACTTCCCGCAGCCGTTACCACCCACAACCGCATGCACCGCGCCAGCCGAGAACGCCGCATCGAGCCCACGCAGCACCCAGCCGGACGCCCGATCGTAGCGAAACCAGCTCCCTGCCAGGGTGGTAGCCGGCCCAGCGTGCATTTTTGGGAGTATTCGGCATCCACCGGCGCGCGATGGCGCCCCCGAGTCACCCTGCGGCAGTATTTGCGCCCCAAATTCAGCCGATTTGTCCGATTTCAGTCCTTTTTTTGCACCCGGAGCGCCCCCGCGCGGGTCCAAAGAGCCCGGCTGGCCACTGGCGCTGCTGAAAACTCCGTTTTTTGCACGCCGCGAGGCACCCCACCCCGGCACCTCGCCAGAAAACAGCTCTTCACGGTGCCCCAGGGAGGCAATGTCAGCCACCTCGCACACGCGTCCGTCCTCAATCCGGTACGCGCACGTCGCGTATTCGAGCATCGGGCGCGGCTGGTGCGTTGCCACAACAACCGTGCAACCCAACTCGCGATTCACGCGAAACAGCGCATGCAGAAAACTCTTCTCGGCAACGGGATCCAGTTGGGACGTGGGCTCGTCGAGCAGCAGCACGCGTGGGCGCAACGCCAGCACAGCCGCCAGCGACAGCAGCTGTTTGCGTCCGCCCGAAAGCGTATCGGTATCGCGGTGGAGCCAATCCTCCAACCCAAAGAAATAGCTGGTCTCGGCCACGCGACGGCGCATCTCGTCACGCGACATGCCTAGGTTTTCCAGGCCAAACGCCATCTCGTGCCACACGGTTTCGCACACGATCTGGTTCTCGGGGTCCTGAAACACATAGCCCACACGCTCCGCGGACGCCCGGACATCCATGTCGGCAACGCTCTCGCCCAGCACGAACAGCTCGCCAGCGCATTCACCCGTCGGCGAAATCTCGGGCTTGAGCAGCGAGAGCAGCGTCGACTTGCCCGACCCGGTACCGCCAACGAGCAGTGCAAACGCACCTTGGGGGACAGACCAGTCGAGCCCGTCGAGCACCGGCGCCTCGGCCCCGGGGTAGGCAAAGTGCAGGCCCCGCACCTCAATCGCGGGTACATCAGAGCCGCACGCCACGCCCGTTACCGAGCAGCTATCCAACCGGGTCATCAGCCAAACCTCTTCTCGTCAATCGCGTGCAGCACACAGGGCAGCACCATCCAAGCCGCGTATGCAACATAGCCCGGCCACGGTGCCGGCACCGATAGCTGCGGGTAAAACGAATACTGCGTCGTCGCGGCCCACGCCACCGCAACCGTAGCAGCGCCAAACAGCGCAAGCCCAACCAGCGCGGCAACATCGCCGCGCCCCAGCCGATACCGCGCGTACGTCGTGCGACGCGTCGCGGCGCCCCACCCACGGGAGCGCATGGCGTCCGCCCGCTCCAGCGAATCTTCCATGCCCCAGCCCATCAACACACTCGATGCGCGCAGGCGCGAGCGCACGGGGTCGGCCGGAGCGCGCCCCGAAACATCGATCGCATCCTGCACCGCCAGTACCGTACGCCCGCGGCGCAAAAACTGCGGGATAAGCCGCATGCACATCGAGATCATGAGCGCGATCACCGGCGCGGCGTTACCCAAAAGCGCAAGCACCTTGTCGTAGCCAAGCATCGACGCCGCGGCCTCAAACCACAGCACGCTCGCCACAAACAGCCCACCCATGCACAGGCCGTAAACCATGCTCTCCAGATACACCGCGCGCATGCCAATACGGAACAGCTCCGTCGAGCCCGAGGCACTAAACAGCGGATTGAGCACCGCGATGATCAAAATCACCGGCAGCTGCCAGCGAAGCGCCCCCAACGTGCGCGCGGCGCCGCGCGTCGCAAGCCCGTACGCCAGCCCGCCCGCAAGCGACAGCGCAATCAGCACCGGTTGCATCGAGAACATGGTGAGCCCCAACGTCAGCACCATGTAGAGCGCCGGCACCGCCGGATGCGACATCGAAAATGCCGCGACGGGCTCGTTGCCCGATTCCTCTCGCATGATATCCACGGGCACCTCCCATCCCCTTGCGCAAAACGCCAACGCCGCAGCGCCGCCGCCATGCACAACCAGCGCAAACACCACGCCGGCGGCAGCGACATCGGCCGTCGCGCGTCAATCGTTACGCGCTCATCATATGCCTGCGGTATCATATTGTGCCGTGTATCGTTTCCAAACACACGTCTCTATAACGTAACAGGAGATCACATGGACGCAACCGCAATTATCCTCGCCGCCGGCGAGGGCACCCGCATGAAGTCGAACCACTGCAAGGTTTCGCACAAGATCCTGGGCAAGCCCATGGTCCAGTGGATCGTCGACGCCACCATCAAGGCCGGCTGCAGCCGCGTCGTGGTCGTCATCGGCAGCCACGCCGACGAGATGCGCGCCCTTATCGACGGCGCCTACGCCAACAGCGCCACCAAGGTCGAGTGCTGTCTCTTATACACATCTGA
>CABSMX010000139.1 GCA_902478945.1 uncultured Collinsella sp. | reverse complement strand
GTGTATAAGAGACAGACCCTCGACGTCCTCGAAGGTGGCACGGTAGTTGAGGAGCATCTCGACCTGGTTGTTGATCTCAGACTCGGTGACCTCTGCGGGAGGCATCTCGATCTCGACGGCGTCGAAGGAGGAGAGCTCGGCGGCAGGACGCAGGGAGAACTCGACGGTGTAGGTGTAGTCCTCGTGATCCTTGGCGAGGTCGAGCTCCTTGTAGTCACCGCTCTTGGTGGGGACGATGTCCAGCTCGTTGAGGACGGCGGGCTCGTTGGCGGCGATCAGGTCGTTGGTGGCCTGAGCGAGGGTAGCCTCGGCGCCAAGAGCAGAGTCGATGACCGGACGGGGAGCCTTACCGGCGCGGAAGCCCGGGAAGCGGTACTTCTTGGCGGTGTCCTTGTAGGCCTTCTTGATCGCGGCGTCGACGTCGGCGGCCGGGATGGTGACCGTAGCGGTGAGCTTGGCGTCCTTGACGTCAGAAGCGGTGATGTTCAACACGTTCCTCCTCATACTGCCCAGCTTATCTGAGGTGCTGGTACCTTTATGCAACAAGCGTCGCGAGGGCATAAGCCGACGCGGGTGCGTTGGTGCGGGCGAAAGGACTCGAACCTTCACGGGAATCCCACCAGAACCTAAATCTGGCGCGTCTACCAATTCCGCCACGCCCGCATGAGCGCACAGATTAGGAATGATAGCAGATACGAGCGGCAAGCGCACGCACACGTTTTACAGGCTCACGACCTCACCACGAGTGCAAAAGGCGGGGCGAGTTGCCCCGCCCCGCCCATTACGACTTGTTCGCTGACCCGCTACTCCCCCAGCAGCGCTTTCTCCGGCGTGATGGGCAGCGAGCGAACCTGGTGACCGGTGGCGTGCGCCACGGCCGAGGCAACGGCGGCGAGCGGCGTGTTGATGACGACCTCGCCGATCGACTTGGCGCCAAACGGGCCCGTCGGCTCGTAGCTCGGCTCAAAGGCCACGCGAATGCTGCCGATATCCAGGCGCGTGGGCAGCTTGTAGCTCATAAAGTTGCCGGTGCGCAGGCGGCCGCGATCATCATGCTCGACAATCTCGTAGAGCGCGTGGCCGATACCCTGGGCAATGCCGCCCTCGGCCTGGACGCGTGCGAGCGCCTCGTTGATCACGGTGCCGCAGTCCACAGCCGCCACGTAGTCCACAACAGTCACCTTACCGGTGGCCTTGTCGACCTCGACCTCGGCAATGCCGGCCATAAACGGCGGAGGCGAAACGGGCAGGCAGGCAGAGGCATGCGAGGTGAGCGCGTCGCCGCCCGCGATGTTCTTGACGCACAGGTTGGCAAAGTCGCGCAGCGTGAGGTAGCGGTTCTGCTCGCGCGCGGCGCGCTCGTCGGACAGTCGCACGTACTGGCCATCAAAAACCACGTCGGCGGCGTCCACATCCCACATCTGGGCTGCCTTGGCGCAAATCTTCTCGCGCAGCTCGGTCGCGGCGTTCTTGGCGGCCAGGCCCGTCACGTACGTACCCGAGCTCGCGTACGAGCCGGCGTCGAACGGCGACACATCGGTGTCCACGCCGCGCACCACAATGAGCGAGCTCTCCACGCCCAGCTCCTCGGCGGCAATCTGCGCCAGAATCGTGTCGACGCCCATGCCGTTATCGGTGGCGCCGGTGCCGATGGTAATGAAACCATCCTCTTCCAGGCGCATGTCGATGCCGGCGATATCCACGTTGGAGATGCCCGAGCCCTGCATGGTGAGCGCGCAGCCCAGGGCGCGCACGCGATCGCCCAGGTCCACGGCCAGCGGCTTGTCGCGCCAGCCGATCATGTCCATCGCGCGCAGCAGGCAGCGGTCGAGCGCGCAGGCGTTGAGCTTCTCGTTGTAGTACTGCGGCATGACCTCGCCCTCGCGCACAATGTTCTTAAGGCGCAGGTCGGCGGGGTCCATGTGCAGCATGTCGGCGAGCTCGTTGACGGCGCTCTCCACGGCAAACTGGCCCTGGGTGGCACCGTAGCCACGATACGCGCCGCCGCGGTTGGTATTGGTGTAGACGGCGTCCCAGCTAAAGCGGCTCGCCTTCACATGGTTGTAAATCGGCAGGCTCTTGTGGCCCGAAAGCCCGATCGTCGTGGTGGCGTGCTCGCCGTACGCGCCGGCGTTGGAAAGCGTGTGCAGATCGATGGCCGTGATGGTGCCGTCGTTCATGGCGCCCAGCTTAACGGTCATCTGCATCTGGTGACGCGAGTTGCCCGCGGTGATGGTCTCCTCGCGGGTGTAGCAGCAGTAGCTCGGACGGCCGGTCTGCTGCGTCACAAACGCCACGAAGATCTCGCAGCAGCCCGTCTGCTTGGAGCCAAAGCCGCCGCCGATGCGCGGTTTAATAACTTGCACCTGCGACTGCGGAATGTCGAGCGACTGCGCGACCATGCGGCGCACGTGGAAGGGCACCTGCGTAGAGGTGGTCACCGAGATGCGCCCGAACGCGTCGGTCGTCGCAAAGGCGCGGAAGGTCTCCATGGGCGCGGTCTGCGTGGCCTGGCTGGTGTAAGTGCGCTCAAAGACGATGTCGCTCTGGGCGAATGCCTCGTCCAGGTCGCCAAAGTCGCTGGTACCGCTGCACACCAGGTTGCGGGGCACATCGCCGCCCTGCGGGAACATAAAGGTCACGTCGCCCTCGGGGTGAACCACGATGTCGTTATCGAGCGCCTGGGTAAAGTCGAGTAGGGGCTCGAGCACCTCGTAGTCGACCTTGATGAGCTTGAGCGCCTTGTCGGCGGCCTCCTCGGTCTCGGCGGCGACAATCGCCACCTCCTCGTTTTGGTAACGGACGAGGTTCTCGAGGATCAGGCGGTCGTAGGGACTCGGCTGCGGATAGCTCTGACCGGCAATGGTAAAGCGGCGCTTGGGCACGTCCTCGTAGGTGTAGACGCCCACCACGCCGGGCACCTTCAGGGCACGCGACGTGTCGATGGAGCGGATCTTGGCGCGGGCATACGGGCTGCGCTTGAGCTTAACGATGAGCGCGCCGGCGGGCACCATATCGCCCGTGTAGACGGGACGGCCCTCGAGCAGGGCCTTAGAGTCCTTCTTGGGCTGCTTGTGGGTGATCTGCTTGTAGGTGACGCCGTCGCAGCTGGTGTCGTTGACCGGCAGCTCGGGCATCTCAAAGCCCACCTGTACGCCAGACTCGTTAAGGAAGCGCACGATGGCGCGCAGCTGGCTCTCGTAGCCGCTGCAACGGCAGAGATTGCCGGCAAGCTGGCGCGAGAGCTCCTCGCGCGTGGCAACGAGGCTCGGGTCCTCCTTGGCGGCGCGGGCAAGCGACAGCACGTTCATGATGAGGCCGGGGGCGCAAAAACCGCACTGCTCAGCGCCTTCGGCGGCCATGGCGCGGGCAAGCGCCTCGGACTCGGCCTTGAGACCCTCGAGCGTGGTGATGGAGCGGCCCTCAACGCGCGCGGCGGGAACCGAGCAGCTCAGCACCGGGTCGCCGTCGAGCCACACCGTGCACAGACCGCAGTTGGTGGTCTCGCAGGCGCAGCGCACCGACGCGCAGCCCTGCTCACGCAGCAGCGAAAAGAGCATGGTATCGGGGGCAATCTGAACCTTGACCTTGCGGCCGTTGAGCGTAAAGGAAAGATCGATGAGTTTGGCAGCCATTAGCGCACCTCGCTAGAATCGACGCCGGGCACGCGGCGGCAGGAATACTCGTCCGTGGCAAACTTAGGAATCTGCACGCCCTCGAGCTCGCGGGCAAGCGCAGCCGAAAGCTCGATGCCGGCGGCGCGGCACACGGCCTGGATCGCCAGCGGCGCCGAGATGCGGCGGCGGTAGTCGGCCGAGCCCCACAGGTTGGTGCCGTAGCTGTCTCTTATACAC
>CABSMX010000138.1 GCA_902478945.1 uncultured Collinsella sp. | reverse complement strand
GGCCCGTTCGTCTAGCGGTTTAGGACGCCGCCCTCTCAAGGCGGAGATCACCAGTTCGAATCTGGTACGGGCTACCATGTTTTAGATACCCGGTCTTTCGTATGAAGGCCGGGTTTTTTATTGCAAGTGGTCTGGTCTGTTAATCCCATTTGCCCCATTGCTTTACGTTTTGCTCATCTCCCATACGGGTACAATAGGCCAGATACTTTGACGGTCAGAAGGAGCCTCATGACGGAGTCCTCTCAGCATAGCCCAAAGCCCCAGGTCGAGGTTTCTGGCGGCGATGACAACAAGAGCGCGCGTCGCGGCGCCATCTTCATCGGCGTTGTGCTGATCGGCTACATCGTCTATCTGGTCGTGACCGGGCAGATGGGGCAGTTTTGGGCCGCTATGTCCAGCGTTCAGATGCCCTGGCTCTTTGCTGCATGCTTTTGCATGTTTTTGTATCTCGTTTTTGGCATCGTGGCGTACGCGATCGCCGTTTGGCTCGACCCCGAATCGCCCGTCGGTATCCGCGACCTCATTTCGGTCGAGGCGAGCGGCATCTTCTTTGGCAACCTGACGCCCATGATGATGGGCTCTACGCCTGCCCAGATTTACCGTCTGACTAAAGCTGGCCAAAACGTGGGCGAAGCGGGTGCCACGCAGTTCACGCGCTTTATCGTGTACCAGTTTGGCCTGGTGGCATGGGGCGCCATTCTGCTGCTTGCCCGCATGCCGTTTTTCGCCGAGCGCTATGGCGACATGACGCTGCTGTGCGTCTTTAGCTTTGGCGGTCACTGCTGCATTCTGCTTGGCATTTTTGCCGTCGCGCTCATGCCCAAGACCGTCACTCGCGTCGCGCACTGCATCATCAATTGGCTCGAGCGAATGGGCGTCTCGGCTACAAAGATCGAGGGCTGGCGCACCTTTGTCGATGGCGAGATCTACTCATTCTCCGAGAAATTCAAACTCTCTGCCGGTCATTTTTCGTCCATGCTGCTCACGGTCGTCATCACTATGCTGCAGCTTGCGTTTTTCTACCTGGTTCCGTACTTTTTGATGCTCTCCTTTGGCCACCACGAAGTTGACTTTTTCTCGGTCATGGCCGCGAGCGCCTTTGTCCAGCTGCTGAGCTCCGCCGTTCCGCTGCCCGGCGGCACTGGTGGCGCCGAGGGTGGCTTCGCACTTTTCTTGGGTCACTTTTTTGGCACGGCATCGACTGCCGGCTATCTGCTGTGGCGCCTGATCACCTTTATCGCGCCGACCATTTTGGCCGCCCCGCTGCTGGGCCTTAAGAGTGCCCATAACGAGAGCATTCATGCGCGCTGGGACCGTGTGATGCGAAAGTTCGGACGCACGCCTCAGGCGCCCTCTGCGCCCGTTAAGGCACATCCTGCGTCCCAGGTTACCGTGGACCCCAATCAGCGTGCTCAAAAGGCTGCTGTGGCCTCTAAGCCGGCTCGCAAGACCTACGTTCGTCAGACTGGCGACGGCATTCGCGTTTCCCCGGCGGCGCTCAATAAAAAGAAGCGGCCCTAGGACTCAGTGGGCGAGTCGTGCGTTCTTGATGACGCTCGTCATTGCGATGTGAGTTGTAGGATAATCCTCTTACGTTGATTATCTCCCACATGTAGAGGACTTACAGGTGGGCTGTTGGCATGAAGGGGACACGTCTATGGCTACCACCAAACCGCGCCTTGACCGTCGTATCGTCCGTAGTCGCAATGCGATTCTTTCGGCGTTTGAGCGACTGCTCATGGAAAAGCCCCTGGCCGATATTACGGTGAGCGCTATCGCGCGCGAGGCAAATGTCGACCGTAAGACCTTCTATGTGCACTTTGGCACGGTCGACGGCTTGCTCGACGCCATTGCCGTCGATGTGGTCGAGATGATCGTCGATTCAGTCGAGAAGACGCTTTCCTCCATGGGCGGCGACACCAATGAGCGCGCACTTGACGCTGCGGCATCCTTTTTCAAGACCGTTAACGAGGCGCTGTGCAACAACCTGGTGCTTAATCGCCAGTTGATCGAAAACATTCCGCTTGACGACTTTATGGCTCGTCTGCGTGTGCCGCTCGAGCACGAGATCGCTGAGCGCGATCTGCTGCCCGAGGGTCTAAAGGACGAGATGTTCGATTACTACCTGGCGTTTTTGCTGTCCGGCATTATCGGCATCTATCGCACGTGGGCGTTGTCCGATGGCTCGGTTCCCATCGAGCGCGTCTCGGCGGTCGCCAACGACCTGACGTTGAATGGACTATCGAGTCTGGAATCTCGTTTCGAATAGCACTAGCGCCTTATCCTCCCTGAGTTGCGGTGAAATAAGGACTGAATTGGTCTTCTAGCGGCCTAAACAGTCCCTATTTCACCGCAACTTAGGGTTGAGGTTCTACTGGTAGCGCAGGCACTCCACGGGGTCGAGTTTCGCGGCGCGGCGGGCGGGGTAGAAGCCAAAGATCACGCCGATGCCGACCGATACGGCAAACGCGATCAGCACGGTCGTAATGGAGAAGCTCGGCGTAATCGTCCTAGTGGCCCCTAACTCGTTCATAATGCCCGAGCTCGCTGCAAAGAACGTGAGCCCCCAGGCCAGCAGATAGCCAATCACGACACCTAAAATGCCGCCGGTGATGCACAGCGCCGAGGATTCGGCCAGGAACTGGGCCGTGATATCGCGTCGGCTTGCGCCCAGGGCCCGGCGAATGCCAATTTCGCGAATGCGCTCGGTCACGTTGGTGAGCATCATGTTCATAATGCCGATTCCGCCCACAAGGAGCGAAATGCCCGCAACGGCGCCCATGATGAGCGAGAAGGCGCTCATAAAGGAGTTGAGGGCATCGATAGCGCTCTTCATGGAGCTTGCCGACACGCTGTCGTACTCGTCGTCCTCCGAGATGCCCTTCATGCTGCGCACCTTGGACTCGATCGTCTTGCAGAGCTCGTCCATATCGGTGCCCTCGGTGGCGAGTGCCGTCACACTGGGAAACGATGGATTGTCATCGCCGAAAAGCTCGGCGATCGTTTCTCGTGGTATGTACAGGCTCAGCGAGCCCATGGAGTCGTTGCCGCCGTCGATGACGCCAATAATCTGCACGTCTCCGCTTGAAACCTTGATGGTCTTGCCAATCGCGTCCTGTTCGTTGCCGTACAGTTGATCGGCGCCGCCGCGGCCAATGAGCGCCACGCGCGCGCCGGATTTGGACTCGATGTCGCTATAGGTGCGACCGGCGCCGATCTTGCTGGCGCCCACGGCGTCGAGCATGTCGCTATCGACACCCTGGGCCATAACGGTATAGCTTTTATCTCCAACTTTGTACTCTGAATAGGCGCTGTCGACGATGCCGATCTGCTCAATTTGCGGCACCATTTTTCGTAGCTTCTCGACGTCCGAATCGGTGAGCTCTTGGGATGAGTAGATCTGCACCATGCGGGCCGCGTTGAGGCCCAAGCTGTTGACCAAGCTGTTTTGGATGCCGCCGATGAGCGAGGTCATGGCTATGACCGAGGCGATGCCAATGACGATGCCTAAGATGGTGAGCAGGCTACGACCCTTGTTGGCCTCGAGCGAGTGCAGGGCTTCTTGGATAAGATCGCGGGTGCTCATGCCTTCGCTCCTTTCGGCGTTGTAGAAGGTGCGCAAATCACGGGTAGGTTGCTGATGGCGCCGCGTAGCGTATTCGGCGCATGCGCGATATATGCGCCGTCATGGATGCGCCCGTCGCGAATGGTTACGGCTCGGTCTGCCTCGGCGGCAATGCCCGGGTCGTGCGTGATGAGCACGATGGTCTTGCCGCGCTCCTGGAGCTTGTGGAAGGTTTCCATGACGAGCGCCCCGGTTGCCGAGTCCAGGTTTCCCGTGGGCTCATCCACCATTGGGACCACCGCATATCGG
>CABSMX010000137.1 GCA_902478945.1 uncultured Collinsella sp. | reverse complement strand
CGTTTGTCTCCACCCGCGTAGCGGGTGGTTTAAAGCTGGCCGCTGCGCGGCCAGCGGACTAAAGTCTTGAATAAAAAGCCCGTCGATCAAATGATCGACGGGCTAAAGAAAGGAGGATCTAGTTAATAAATGCTAGACAATGGCATGTTTCCAGCTAGAAAACGTCCTTGGCAAATACCTTTGAGTCATTGGGGACCTGACGGATTTCGATAACCACGCCATCGTTGACAAGCTCTTGGATATGCTCGGCATCGGTTTCGGTCGCAAAGATCGCGGGGGTCGGATGAAGCGTGGTCTCGGGAGACTTTTGAGTTCCGCCCAAATTGATCTCCTTGATGTCTTTGCAACCCTTAGCAAGGCGATAAGCATCCTCGATCGTCTCGACAATGATAAACAGCGAATACTTGTCGGTGACGCCGCTGTTGAGCGCCTCGATGGCCGCGTTTACGTCTTTTATGACGAGCTTCACGCCGTTGGGACGAGCCAGCCTCAAAGCGGCTTTTCTCATGTCGTCTTTTGCCACGGCATCGCTGGCACACAGGATGCAATCGACATCCAGCGCATGCGTCCAAGACATGGCGACCTGGCCGTGAATCAATCGGTAATCGACCCTCGTAAGCTTAATCATCGTAATCATCTCCGCGCGTAATAAAGGTAATGACAGGGTTGAATTATTCGTTGAAGCTTGAGCTAGAACTCTTCTTCTTCGACATCGGCAAGCATGTCCGCCGCCTCGCAAAGCTGAATAAACGAACGCGACCCCTCGACCGCGGCTTTGGCCTTGTCCGCATCCAGGGAGTCCAGCTGTGTAACCATTTCCACCAGCAGCGGCAAGTTCATTCCGGCGATCAACGTAAACGATCCGGTGGTCTGTCTCTGAATGAATTCGTTGTTTACAGAGCCGCCAAAGATGTCAGTTACGACAAACCACGTGTCGGCCGGATCCTTCGACTCCATCCAAGCATCGATAAGCGCTGCGACATCCCTCGTGTCGTCATCGACATAGGCGCACAGACACTCGATTCGGTCGTTGGCGCCCATCAGAATCTCCAGAGAGCTTTTCATACCTTGGGCGAGATAACCATGACTCGCTAGCAATATCTTATTCATAGTTCTCCAATATCAATAAGACGTACTATATTGTCATAACAAAGTATATAAGCAATTTCCTTTTTGCGGTGCGTTAATTCTCTAATTCCGCGAACGGTAACAATTGGTCGGTAAAACGGCCGCTCCTTTTACAGAACGGCCGCCCTTGCTTACAGATAGAACTTCAGTCGCTCAGTGCAGTACACCTGACGGGAGATGAAAAGCGGCTCGCCGCTTGGAGCATAACGTTTATCGACAAACAGAAGCAGCGGAGAGTCCAGCTCCACGTTAAGGTATGCCGCCTCGAGCTCGCTCGCATAGCAGACCTCGAGCGTACGCGTGTTGGGGCCCATCTTGATCCCCTGGCGATCGAGTACCGCCATCAGCGAATCCTCGAGGGATTCATGCTCCAAAAAAGAAAGCGCAGCGGAATAGCTATTGGTTTCCAGCATCGTGGGCTTGTCATCCACAAGGCGCAGACGACGACTACGCAATACCTTTTGGGTATCGTCTACGCCCAGGAACTTCGCGTCTCGCAGGCTTGGGAAGTCCCAGCCCATTGCGAGAACCCTGGTAGACGCCTGTTTTCCCGCAAGCTGGCACGAATGGGTAAAGCTCTCACGGTCGTCCGCGGCATACATCTGTGTGTCCGACGAAACGAACGTGCCCTTGCCGCGGGCCCTCTCAACAAGCCCAGCATCTTCCATTTCTTTAATTGCGGATCGAACCGTTATTCGGCTCACGCCAAATTGCTCGATGAGCTCCGCCTCGGTCGGGAGCTTATCTCCCGGGCGGTACGTGCCGTTGGCGATCGAATCAGAAAGCGCACGAACAATCTGTTTGTACAGGGGGATAACGCTATTTGCTTCAACCATATCAACCATACCTTTGCAAGGAATCAGCAGCTTATAGATAGATGACTTATATTGTATTAGAACTTTTTAGGAGTCCATATATTTCCTAAATGATTCGGTAAACGGGGTGTTATTTCACTTTAGCGGGATGCAGCGGCTACCCGCGGCATTCGTTATCAACCTAGCTAGGCTAGTCCACCCACATCGTCTCCAGTTCGCCGCAGAGCCGCGGCCCCATATGGGTATACTCTCGAGGATTCGACTCGATTCGCCCCCGCTGGGGCGTCAAAGGAGGCTGCATATGCCCACCACCACCTCAACCGATCCGCGCGCCGCTGCTGCCGCGCTGCTGGTACCCGGTACCACCTGCCACGGTTTTGCCGTCGAGCGCTGCGAGACCGTGCCCGAGCTCGACTCGGACGCCTACGTGCTGCGCCACACCGCATCGGGCGCTCGTCTGCTGTACCTAGCGTGCGACGACGAAAACAAGGCCTTTGCCATTGGCTTTAAGACGCCGCCGGCCGATTCCACCGGCGTGTTCCATATTCTTGAGCACTCGGTGCTGTGTGGATCGGCCAAGTTTCCCGTCAAGGAGCCATTCGTCGACCTGATCAAGAGCTCCATGCAGACGTTCCTCAACGCCATGACCTACCCCGACAAGACCATCTACCCCGTTGCCACCACCAACGAGCAGGATCTGTACAACCTGATGGACGTGTACCTGGACGCGGTGTTCAACCCGGCCATCTATACCAAGCCCACCATTTTTGAGCAGGAGGGCTGGCACTACGAGCTGGACCTGCCGGAGAGCGTCGAGGGCGAGGGCGACGGCAGCTCCGCGAGCCTGCGCGAGGGCACGCTGCGCTATAACGGTGTGGTGTTCAACGAGATGAAGGGCGCGCTTTCCGACCCCATGAGCGTGCTGGACGACGCCGTCAACGCCGCGCTCTATCCCGACACCGCCTATGCGCACGAGAGCGGCGGCGACCCGCGCGCGATTCCCGCGCTCACCTACGAGCAGTTCCTGGACACGCACGCGCGCCACTACAATCCTTCCAACTCTTATATAACGCTCTACGGCGACCTAGATGTGGACCGCGCCCTGGCCTTTTTGGACGAGCGCTATCTGTCGCAGCCGAGTGCCGCGAGCTGCCGCATGGACGCAGCCGTTGCCGCCGGCGAGGACCCGTCCACGCTGGCACCCAATCCGCTGGACGTGCAGGCGCCCGTGACCTGCGAGTATAAGCGCGTCGAGATGGCCACCACGCCCGAAAACGCCCTGGTGGGCCTGGGCCTGGTGCTGGGCAGCGCGCTCGACCGCAAGCGCACGATCGCGGCGGACATTCTGTTCGAGGCGCTGCTGGGCTCCAACGAAGCGCCGGTTAAGAAGGCCATTCTGGCCGCTGGCTTGGGCGGCAACGTGGTGAGCTACACCGCGGCCGAGAGCCTGCAGCCCTACGAGCTCATCATGCTGCAAAACGCGCAGCCCGGCGTGGCGCGCGAGCTGCGCCGCGTGTTCCAGGACGCCTGCCGCGACCTGTGCGAGCACGGCGTTCCGCGCGAGCGCCTGGAAGCCATCATCAGCAGCAACGAGTACGATCTGCGCCAGCGCGACTACGGTATCGCCGACGGCGTGGCCATTGCGTGCGATGCGCTGAGCACCTGGCTCTACGATGACGACGCCGCGACGCTGGCACTCAAGTACGGCCCGGTGTACGAGGAGCTGCGTGGCGAGCTGGACGGCAGCTACTTTGAGGACCTGCTGCGCGAGCTGGTGCTGGAAAACGACCACATGGCGCTGGTCGAGCTGGTGCCGGTGGACGCCGCCGAGGGTTCGGAGGGTGCCGAGGCCGCCGAGCTGGCAGCCAAGCGCGACGCCATGACCGATGCCGAGCTGGCCGATGTGGTCGAGTGCACGGCCGCGCTGCGTGCCGCGCAGGAGGCCGAGGACACGCCCGAGGCCAAGGCCACACTCTGTCTCTTATACACATCTCCGAGCCCACGAGACTACG
>CABSMX010000136.1 GCA_902478945.1 uncultured Collinsella sp. | reverse complement strand
TTGTGCTTCCAGCTTGCGTAGGGCGCATAGCGGAATGGCACGTCCAGCCAGGTTGCCTTGTTCACGATGCTCTTCTTGTGGCTAAACGTATCGAAGCTTTCGCGGCCATGGTACTGCCCCATGCCGCTCGCGCCCATGCCGCCAAAGCCCATATGGCTCGTAGCCAAGTGCATGATGGTGTCGTTAACGCAGCCGCCGCCAAAAGGCACGTAGCGCACAAAGCGCTGCTGAACCTCGCGATCCCGACTAAAGATATACAGGGCCAGCGGCGTCGGACGATCCGTAATAAACGTCTCGGCCTCGTCTAGGCTCTCAAACGTCAGTACCGGTAAGATGGGGCCGAAAATCTCCTCCTGCATTACGGCGTCCTCAGGCGCCACACCGTCTAAAATCGTCGGCTCAATCTTGAGCGACGACTCGCGCGCGGCACCTCCAAGCACGACCTTATCGGGATCGATCAGCCCGCGCACGCGCGCAAAATGCTTGGCGTTGACGATATGTCCGTAATCCTCGTTATCGAGTGGATGGTCACCAAACATACGGCGGACCTCCTCTTTGATGAGGCCCAGCAGCTCGTCGTGCACGCTCGTATCGACCAGCAGGTAGTCGGGCGCCACGCAGGTCTGCCCCACGTTGAGCCATTTACCAAAGGCGATACGCCGTGCCGCAACCTTCAAGTTTGCCGTCGCATCCACGATGCAGGGGCTCTTTCCGCCCAGCTCAAGCGTCACGGGCGCAAGGTTTTTACTTGCGCGCTCCATGACGAGCTTGCCGACCGGAACGCTACCGGTAAAGAAGATCTTGTCCCAGCACTCATCGAGCAACGCTTCGTTCTCGGCGCGCCCGCCCTCGACAACCGTCACCAGACGCGGATCAAATGCCTCTTCACAGATTTGCTTGAGCACCGCGCTCGATGCCGGAGCATAGGCGCTCGGCTTGATGACCACGGTATTGCCCGCGGCAAGGGCGCCGGCGAGCGGCTCGAGCGTCAGCAAAAACGGGTAGTTCCACGGCGCCATGATGAGCGTGACGCCATAGGGCACGGCTTGCGTTTTGCACACGCTCACGGCGTTGGCAAGGTCGCACGGACGCAGGCGCGGACGACTCCATCGAGCCACATGAGCGATCTGATGACGGATCTCGGAAAGCGAGGTGCCGATCTCGCACATATATGCCTCGTCATGCGACTTTCCCAAATCGGTCTTGAGCGCATGGGCAATATCGGCCTCGTGGGCCCGCACCGCCTCGCGCAGGCGCACGAGCGCGCGACGTCGAGCATCGACATCAAACGTGGCGTGCGTCTTAAAGTAAGCGCGCTGATCGCCGACGATGCGCGCAATTTCCTCGGTGTTCATGGACCCTCCTAGTTCTCGTCCTCAAACATACCACCCGCGACGACCTCGTACATATGCTCGAGCTCCAGGCGGTCCATCAAAAGCGGAACGGGGTACAGCGGATTGGCCTCGGCATCGGCATGCGCCGCCATTTCGGGAATGTCGGAGCGGCGAATACCCGCTACATATTTGGGAATGCCCAAGGCGGCGTTCATGCGGTCGACCCAATCGATAAAGGCCTCAGCCGCCAAGCTGTCCTGCGCGTTAGCTGGCGCGATACCGGCCATGCGGGCAAGATCGGCGAGCTTAGGAGCAGCAGCTTCGCCATAGGCGCGAAGCATGTGCGGCAGGATGATCGCGTTGGCCAAACCGTGCAGAATCCCGTAACGCCCGCCCAAGCTGTGTGCGATGGCATGAACGTATCCAACATAGGAGCGCGTAAAGGCAACGCCCGCCTTATACGCCGCCGAAAGCATGTTGCGGCGCGCACGCATGTCGTCGCCATGCTCATAGGCCTCGAGCAAATTGTCGCGGATGAGCTGGACCGCCTGACGCGCCATCTTGCGCGTGTAGGGCGTGGTGCTACGGCCGATAAAGGCCTCGACAGCATGCGTCAGGGCATCCATGCCCGTCTGCCCCGTAATGGAGGCGGGCAGGCCGCGCGTAAATTCAGGGTCGTGCACCGCAAAGCGCGGGATAAGCACAAAGTCGTTAATGGGGTACTTGTAGTGCGTCTCGTCATCGGTAATTACCGCCGCAAGCGTGACCTCGCTTCCCGTGCCTGCCGTGGTGGGAACGGCGATAAGCAGCGGCAGGAGACGATGAACGCGCAACAGGCCGCGCATCTTGTTGATGGGCTTGTTTGGCTGCGCGATGCGTGCGCCCACGCCCTTGGCGCAGTCCATGGCCGAACCGCCGCCAAAGCCAATAATGGCCTGGCAGTCGTTCTCGCGATACAGCGCCGCCGCTTCCTCCACATTCGAGACCGTGGGGTTCGCACGCGTTTCGGCATAGACCGTAACGCCAATCCCCTGAGCCGTAAGCGCACGCTCGAGTGATGCCGTGAGCCCTAAACGTGCAATACCAGGGTCTGTCACGATAAGGACCTTCTGGATCGAACGCTTTTGAAGCACTGCGGGCACATCCTCGGCATGCTCCAAAATGCGTGGCTCGGTATAGGGCAGGATCGGCAATGCAATGCGAAAAACCGTCTGACATGTTCGGCACCAGGCACGACGGGCTAGATGCATAAAGGAAGCTCCTCATTTGTTGATTGGTCAACATTTGCTCGACCGATTGTACTCAGCAGAGATCGCAGACGGCACGCCAATCGTTAATCAATCAACATCTTCATATCTCAAAATTGTTTTATTAAAAATCATTCCTAATAGGCTTCACATTTGGTTGCATTTATGGATAATAGAACTCGTCAAGACGCACGTCCGGAGAGGGCCCTTACGGGACCGGACGAGCGCACAATCGCCATCGATCGAAAGGATCGAATCATGAAGTTTGTTTGCCCCGTTTGCGGTTATGTGGAAGAGTTCGACGGCGACCAGCTGCCCGAGGATTTTAAGTGCCCCCAGTGCGGCGTTCCCGGTTCTCGTTTCCTGAAGCAGGAGGAGGGCCAGCTCGAGTGGGCCGCCGAGCACGTCGTGGGCGTCGCCAAGATGGAGGGCGTCTCCGAGGACATCGTTGCCGACCTGCGCGCCAACTTTGAGGGCGAGTGCTCCGAGGTCGGTATGTACCTGGCCATGGCTCGCGTCGCTCATCGCGAGGGCTATCCCGAGATCGGCCTGTACTGGGAGAAGGCTGCCCACGAGGAGGCCGAGCACGCCGCCAAGTTCGCTGAGCTCCTGGGCGAGGTCGTGACCGACTCCACCAAGAAGAACCTCGAGATGCGCGTTGAGGCCGAGAACGGCGCCACCGCCGGCAAGACTGATCTTGCCAAGCGCGCCAAGGCCGCTGGTCTCGATGCCATCCACGACACCGTGCACGAGATGGCACGCGACGAGGCTCGCCACGGCAAGGCTTTCGCCGGCCTGCTCAAGCGCTACTTTGGCTAAGCCAACCGCTTGAGACATAACCTCTAGCTCGATGAGGCCCGGACCGTATTGGTTCGGGCCTTTTTGTGTCTCGAGGACTCGTTAACGCCCTGAAATAGAGCTATCTTCGGCACCGGTCTCTCGTCAAAAACTAAGTGAGTAGACTTTTCGAAACTTGCCGAGCAGGCCATCCATATCACTTTATAAAGCCGCAGGTAAATGCTTTGTTGCAAAACGGCCTGGTCTCCAAAGTGCCAAAAGCCTACTCACTTAGAACCGCAGCCGTCCACGATCGAGCTGTTTTGTGTCTAACGGGCATCTTTCCGTCAATTACTCCCAATTTTGTCCAGTCAACGAATAGTTCAGACCGGAGTAATGTCTCAGCCCTTTGCTCATCCGAGCTTTTATCACGATATTCAGCATCGAGCATCCTGCATATGGCCTTAACGATCGCGCGGAATCTATCCTCATCGGATATCTGTCTGTGTGTCAGGAGAAGTACATCGTAGCCCATGGCCTGAAGGGCTGTCATGCGGTCAGCGTCACGCAAGCCATCCCCTGCGCGTCCGTGCGAGGCCTTTCCCTGACATTCAATGGCCACCTGTCGCTTACCGTCCGGTGAAGAAAGAAGTAGGTCGATATATACACGGGACTTTCCC
>CABSMX010000135.1 GCA_902478945.1 uncultured Collinsella sp. | reverse complement strand
GGCGTGACGGCCGGGGAGTTCATGGGCAGGCTCGAGGCCTACCTCGTATACTATCGTGAGGAGCGGATCAAGAAGTCCCTCGGGTGGCTCAGCCCGATGGAGTACCGCAGGAAGCTTGGATACGCCTAGGCGCGGTCCAAGAAATCGTCCGCACCCCCTATCAAACGTTTCAGACCAGTCTTTTTAGCCCATCCCATTTTACCTACCCTACATCAGCCCGCTCAGGGCGATGTCGACGGCCTCGTTGAGGTCGTCGGTAATGTGCACCAGCTCCGGATCGAGCGGGCTAATCATACCGGCGTCCATCACCGGGCCGTTGAGCCAGTCGAACAGGCCCTGCCAGTACTCGGTGCCCACCAAAACGAGCGGCATACGCTTGACCTTGTGCGTCTGCACCAGCGTGAGCACCTCGAACATCTCGTCGAGCGTACCAAAGCCACCGGGAAACACGATGGCGCCCGAGCTGTATTTGACGAACATGGTCTTGCGCACAAAGAAGTAACGAAAGTCCATGCCAAGGTTCACGTATTTGTTGAGCCCGTGTTCGTGCGGAAGCTCGATACCCAAGCCGACCGACTTGCCGTTCACGCTCGCCGCTCCCCTGTTGGCCGCCTCCATGACGCCGGGGCCACCGCCGGTGATAACCGCCACGCCGCGCTGGGCGATTTTGCGGCCGACCGTGCGAGCCGCCTTGTAGAGCGGATCTGTCTTGGGCGTACGGGCACTGCCGAAGATGGTCACCGCAGGACCAAGCTCGGCAAGCGCGCCAAAGCCATCGACGAACTCTGCCTGAATGCGCAGCACGCGCCAGGGGTCGGTGTGCAACCAGTCGGTCGAGTCCTCGGGTGCCAGCAGGTTGGCGTAGGTGTTGTCCTTGGGAATCATGGGGCCGCGCATGACCACGGGACCGCGCCGGTACGTCTCGTCGTAAGCCGGCTCGCCCTCGACGTTCTCATTCTTAATCATGGGATACTCCTATCGAAAATAGAAACGGGCGGGGTCGACGCCATGCGTCAAACACCCGCCCGAACATCAACTATTCGGTATGGTACCCACGATGCATCATGCGCTTGCAAGGCATCGGTCAGCGGTCGCGCAACCGATGCCGGCGCATGCGATGCCCGGTGCTGGTTGTGCACGGTCGATTGGCACGTGGCCTCGACACCGCGCGAGCGCCCCCGCAAACGCGCCCGCAGCTCTTAGTAATCCACCGCCGCAGGGCTGTTCATCCAGTCGCTCACAAACGCGCCGTAGCGGCCCTCGATAATGGCCTGACGGGCACGCTGCATAAGGTTGAGCAGGTAGTAGATGTTGTGCATCGACAGCAGAATACCGCCGAGCATCTCCTTCTGCGTGACCATGTGACGGATGAGCGCACGGCTGTAGCCGCCCGTGCACACCGGGCAGGTGCAGGTGGGGTCGATGGGGCCGTCGTCGTGCGCAAAGCGCGCGTTGCGGAAGTTAAGGCGACCTTCACTGGAGAACGCCGTACCCATGCGGCCGGTGCGCGTCGGCAGCACGCAGTCGAACATGTCGATGCCCACGCCAACGCCGCGCACGAGCGTGGTAGGGTTGCCGACGCCCATGAGGTAGCGCGGCTTGTGCTTAGGCATGTACTCGGAAACCAGCGGTGCCAGCGTCTCGAACATGGTCTCGTGGTCTTCGCCCACCGAATAGCCGCCGATGCCGTAACCCGGGAAGTCACCGCACTCCTCCAGATGGCGCAGCGAGCGCAGGCGCAGGTCCAGGTGCATGCCGCCTTGGACGATGCCAAAGAGCGCCTGGTCATCGCGGGTATGCGCCTTATAGCAGCGCTCGGCCCACATACTCGACAGCTCAACGGCGCGCTCAACGTAGGCGCGCGTGGCGGGATAGCCCGGGCACTGGTCCAGCTGCATGCAGATATCGGACCCGAGCTTCATGGCGATTTCCATGTTGTCCTCGGGCGTCCAGAACACGTGGCGGCCGTCGTAGTCGTTGACGATAAAGCGCACGCCCTCGTCGGTGAGCTTGACGGCGTCGTTGTGGCTGAACACCTGGAAGCCGCCCGAATCGGTAAGAATGGGGCCGTGCCAGTTCATAAACTTGTGCAGGCCGCCCAGCTCGGCAATGGTGTCCTCGCCGGGACGCATGGACAGGTGATAGGTGTTGGCAAGCACGATCTGGGCGCCGAGCTGTTTGACGGTCTCGGTAGGAATGCCCTTGACGTTTGCCTTGGTGCCCACGGGCATAAAGATTGGCGTCTCGATATCGCCGTGCGGGGTGTGCAGTACGCCGGCACGCGCGTGCGTCGTCGGGTCCTCGGCGATCAGGTCGAATTTAAAAAGGCTCTGGTCCATAAACTGGAACTCCTTGGTTGCGGTTCATACGCAAACCATTATACGGGCAACCCGCAAGGAGCACCGACTCGACAGAAACTGGTGCAAAGGGGACAGCAAACGAGCGTGGATTTTCGGACGCCTATCTCATGAGAGTGGATAATCTCCCACTTTTGCCCGAAACACAGACCAAAAACGGGAGATTATCCACTCTCGTTCGGCGGGTACTCATTTAAGTACGTCCCCAATGAGTGGAGCTATTTACCAGCCACGCCAACGCCGATGTTTTGGCAACGCCGATGTTTTGGGAATGTCAGCGAGCGGTCGCCAGGGCGAACAAATTGGCATGAAAAGAGGGCGGCATAGACCTTCTGGTCATGCCGCCCTCTTTGAATGACAAGTTGTCGCCCTGGCGACCGCGCAGCGTCGGCCCGTTACGGCGTTTGGCAAAACGCCGTAACTCCTACGGACGCTGGCCCATGCCACCCTCGAGGGTGACAGTCTCGCCGTTCATGTACTTAAAGTCGGGGCCGCAGAGCTGAACGACCACGCGGCCAATCTCCTTCTCGACGTCGCCGTAGTGGCCTGCCGGCGGCATGTGGACGTTGGCCTTGAACGCCTCGGGATAAGCATCCTGGAAATTCTCGAGCGCAGCAGTCCAAGCGAGCGGGCACACGATGTTGACGTTGATGCCGTCCTTGCCCCACTCGTTGGCGGCAACGCGAGTCAGACCGCGGATGCCCTCCTTGGCAGCGGCATAGCTGCACTGGCCGTAGTTGCCAAACAGGCCGGCTCCCGAGGCAAAGTTGACCACGGAGCCCTTGGTCTCCTTCAGGTGCGGATAGGCCTTCTGCATGTACAGATAGGTGGCATACAGGCCGGAGTAAATGGCCAGGTTAAACTGATCCATGGTGTGGTCGGCGATGGTCACGCCCGAGGCGCTGGCCTGAGCGTTGTTGACGACGGCGTCGATGCGGCCGAACTCCTCGATGGCCTTGTCGATGACGTTCTGGACGACGGCCTCGTTGTCCTGACCAGCCGAGACATCGGCCTGAACAGGCAGAACCTTGATGCCATACTCGGCCTCGAGGGACTCCTTGGCAGCCTCGAGCTTGGCAACGTTGCGGCCGGTAATGACGAGGTTTGCGCCCTCCTTGGCAAAAGCGATATCGATGCCGTAACCGATGGAGCCAGCGGAGCCGTCCTTAAGCGTGGCCTTGCCACCGCCGGTGACGATTACGGTCTTACCAGTGAAAAGTCCCATACGAAGTCCTTTCAAATTGCGACGGGCCCACCCGCCGACTGCGCGCATCCAACTTCACGCGCCAAAAGCTGAAATGCAACTTTAGCGTGTCCAAGTGAAAAATAAAGACCGCAGCAGGCGAACGGCGCAACGTCATTCGGCGAAGGGGATGTCAAGCGTAAACTGAATAAGAAGGCCGAATTTTTGTCAGCCAAACGAGTCATCGAACACGTTTTGAAACTTTGCTGCAGCGCGCGGGATGTCGACGCGAGACTTTATCATAGGGTGACAAACAACGATGAGGAGCACATGCCTATGACAGACGAGCTGGACCCCCAGACTCAACAGCATATTGATGATTCAGCAGACGTCGCCGCAGATACTGACGCTGCGACCTGCAATGATACCGACGTCGACGACGCCACTCTGGATAACGGCGCTGCGACGGAAATCCCTGCGGCCGAAGATGCCGGCGAGCAAAACGACGATTCGGCCGCTCAGGACGACGCCCCCGAAAAGGACGCCGCCCCGCAAGCAGAAGGCCCC
>CABSMX010000134.1 GCA_902478945.1 uncultured Collinsella sp. | reverse complement strand
TCCGGTCTCACCGGGCCGCGCGGCAAGGAGATATATTGCCAGACCGGAGGGGCCCTGTGGGACGTCAATTCCACTCTTCACAAGTCCTACACAATATATTGCTTCCTATATAAGTCATAGAAAGGCTGATGCAGAAATACTGCACGTATCAGATGATGACCCTTTGGTTCAGGAATATATAGAGATCGGTCACCTGTAAGTGTTTATCTACCCGCGCTTTTAGCAATGTAAACCGCGCTTCAGATAAAAAGAGGGAGCGCCGCGCACAACGCGACACTCCCCTAGCGATTCAAGAGAATCTATTAGGCCTCGAGAGCCTTCTTGGCGATGGTAGCCAGCTCGTTGAAGGACTCGATGTCCTCGTAAGCCATCTGAGCCAGGACCTTGCGGTCGAGCTCGATGCCGGCAACCTTCAGGCCGTGCATGAACTGAGAGTAAGAGATGTCGTTCAGACGAGCAGCAGCGTTGATACGAGTGATCCAGAGAGAACGGATCTCGCGCTTCTTGTTGCGGCGATCACGATACTGATACTGCAGAGAGTGCTGGACCTGCTCTTTAGCATGCTTGTAAGTACGCGAAGCGGCACCGTAGTAACCCTTCGCACGGTGCATAACGGTACGGCGCTTCTTCTTGGCGGCAACAGCGCGCTTAATACGTGCCATGTTCTATCAACTCCTAGACGGTAAAACGAAAAACGGGAACGCGAACTTAGGCGAGACGCGACTTGATGACCTTGCGGTCGGCAGCGGCGATCTCGGTCTCCTGACGGAAGCCACGCTTACGCTTGGTGGACTTCTTGCTCAGGATGTGGCTCTTGAAAGCCTTGGCGCGCATAAGCTTGCCGGTGCCAGTCTTGCGGAAACGCTTCTTGGTGCCGCTGTGGGACTTCATCTTAGGCATGAAATACTCCTTAATCGGTTACAGAACACTAGTTACTTGGTATCGCTTGCCGCTTTATCCTCATCGAAGGCGCCCTTAATCGGGGCGAGCAGCATAAGCATGTTACGGCCTTCCATCTTAGGCTTAGACTCGACCGTAGCGTAAGGCTTGAGATCCTCGGCGAGACGCTCGAGAACGTTAAGGCCCTGCTCCGGGTGAGCCATCTCACGGCCGCGGAACATGATGGTGATCTTAACGCGCGCGCCCTTCTTGAGGAAACGCAGAACGTGGCCCTTCTTGGTCTCGTAGTCGCCAACGTCGATCTTGGGTCGGAACTTCATTTCCTTGACCTCGACCTTGGACTGGTTCTTACGAGCAGCCTTGGCCTTCATGGCCTGCTGGTACTTGAACTTACCGTAGTCCATGACCTTGCAGACCGGCGGCTCCGCGTTGGGAGCGATCTCGACCAGGTCGAGACCCTGATCGTCGGCGACGCGCTGGGCATCGCGGATGGCGAACAGGCCGAGCTGAGAGCCATCGACGCCAATCAAACGGCACAAGGATGCAGTGATCTCGTCGTTGATGCGGGTGTCATCAGACTTAGCTATTTTCCCTACCTCCATTCATAAAAAAATAACCCGGCGCTTCTCAGCAACCAGGTCGTACACATAGACTTCCTCGATTTGAGGAAGGGAATCTAAGTTGTATGACCAGTCAGCTGCTCATTGGCGCCAAAAGGTGGGAACCCTCGGGTTCCTCTTTAGGGCATTGCGGGAACAACGCCATGTGGATAATAACACGCGCAGCGCGTTATCACATTACGTACACGAAAAAGGGGTCGCAACCCCCTTGAACGCTCACTTGCATGTATGGTGCCCGAGGCGAGACCCGAAGGGTCTTCGCTTCGCGAAGCCCCGGGCTTCGGGCGCATGGCGCCCTCGCCACGCTCCGCTACAAACAGGCCACAGGCCTGTTTACTTAACGCTCCGCGCGCTCGCGCGAGTTCGGCACGAAAAAGGGGGCTACAACCCCCTTGAACGCTCACTTGCATGTATGGTGCCCGAGGCGAGACTCGAACTCGCACGTTGTTGCCAACGGTGGATTTTGAGTCCACTGCGTCTGCCAATTCCGCCACTCGGGCACGTAATGCGTGAGTTAGTTTATCACAGCTTTCTACCGATTAGTCCGAAAATGGAACTTCGAGCATTTCGATGAGTTCGACCGTGCGGAGCATCTCGCGCTGACGGCATCCGCGACCGTCGACCGAAGCCTCACCCATCTGGTTATCGTAGGGGTCCTCGCGCATGCCGTCAAAGACAGGTTCAAACCCCGCCTGGAACCGACAGTTTGCCACCATGCGCCACGGGTCGAGATTGCCAAAATAGTGGCGGCGGCGCCATTCCTCCCCCATCCTGCGAGCAGAAGATCCAAATGACACGTCGGCGTTGAGCCAACCGGTCTGCGGCGTATAGAACTCTGCCCAGTCGTGCGACCCCACCGAATCGGGCGCAACGTACAGGCCGCTCTGCCAACGGGCAGGCACGCCCGCGATACGGCACATGGTGATAAACGTGAGCGCCATAACGCCGCAATCGCCGCGGAGCGAATGCGCGCAGTCATCGGCAATAGATCCCAAAAGCAAGTACGGCGGCTGATAGCGATAGTCGATATGCTGCGTCAGATAATCATAGATAGCACGGGTGCGATCGAGCGGATCCTCGAGTCCGTCAACAACACCGGCCGTCAGCTGCTGCAGATACGGCGTGAATGCAATGTGCGGACGGTCCTCGGAAATATCTTCGGGCAACGGCGCGTCCATACAGGGATGCGCCGGAAGTGCACCCCCATAGATATCGCGATAAGCGGCATCGATTTGATAGCGATAGGTCACCGAGAATGTGCGATCGGTCGAGGAGACCCACGAGGCAGTACGCGCCGAGGCGCTCGCAGGAGCAATGGCCCCCTCCGGCGTCATATCAAGTATCTCGACCTGGGACTGCTGGCGGCAGGCGGCGGCAACGGGAAGCCACGCGCGAACGGTCTCCCCCTCCAAAGCACCGGGGACAGACACGCATGCCTTAAGCGTAATGGTGCGAGACAGCCCGCCCTGCGACTCCATCTCCTCGAGCATCTGGTTGCGCAGCGCAATTCCATCCGCAGAATCGGGACGCAGACCCGGAACCTCCTTGGGATACACGCGCAAAGAATCAAGGAAGTTGTCAAGAACGAACAGCTCGCCATCGATAAAGCGCCAATCGATACGCTTGCGGTCAATCAGGTCGTCAAACTGCTCTTCGGTAAACTCAGGCCACTCCTCGCGGATCATCTCGATAGCCCGATCACGCGACACCGAAAAATGAAGCGGCGTCTCGATCATGCGATACCGCTCGGCGCGAACACAGGCAGCCAGCGAAGGCTCAGGGTTCTGCTCCAAAAGGCGATCGCAGGTGACAACAGCCTGCGTCAAATACCCGGCATCCTTAAGACGAAGAATCTCAGGCGGTAGCCCAATATCGAGATGGCGAAAGTCATCGCAGCAAACATCAACAGAGCAACCAACAGGACCCTCGTCAACAACCTTCCCATCCGAAGGCAGCACATTAATAACAGCCATACCAAAACTCCAAGTCACTAGAACCCTTGAAGCCCATTGTAGCGAGATAAAAAAGAAAGCCCCAACAAAGGAGCCATCAACACCGCTGAACGGTAGTCAATAAATAAATAAATTCAGCCCAGTAACCCTGTAGCGAGTTAACAAAGGAGGCCCCGTTCACCCGAAGCTTTTCCCATTGCGCGACTTCTGGCAAAGCCAGTAGCCATCTTAATTCAGACTCGTAACTCTGCGGCGTTAAACGAAGGAAGCCCCGTCCCCCGGAACTGTTTCCTTGGCGCGACTTCTGGCGAAGCCAGGTGAGCGCAAAGGAAACAGTGTAGGGAGACGGGGCTTCCGGCGGGAAGTTTAGCGACGCTTATGCCTTGTTGACGGAGCCAAACTCCTCCATGAGCTCCTTGGTGCGAGCAACGATGTTGTCGCGACCAGGCTTGAGGAGCTTGCGGGGGTCGAAGCCCTTGCCCTGCTGATCCTTGCCAGCCTCGATGTACTCGCGGACACCCTTGGCGAAGACGAGCTGCAGGTCGGTGTTGACGTTGATCTTGGAGATGCCCAGGGAGATGGCCTTCTTGATCTGATCCTCGGGGATGCCGGTGCCACCGTGCAGCTGTCTCTTATACACATCTGACGCTGCCGACGAC
>CABSMX010000133.1 GCA_902478945.1 uncultured Collinsella sp. | reverse complement strand
GTCTTTTCCGGCTTTAATAAACGCCACGATTGGCGGATTTGCTGAGCCGAGAAGGGCCAATTGTGACATCGTTTGGAAACGACTCCTACGATTTTCCCAAGTGAAGAGGCGCATCAAACGCGTTACGCATGTTGCTCGGCGTTTAACACTAGGGCTGGTGCACTCGCCCGTACCGGGGAGCTCCCCCGGCTTCCGGAAGCCGCCCCTTGCGGTACGGCCATACCCAAATGACATGCTAGGTATCTCGGCCCTGTTTCGTCGAGGATTCAGGGTCTGATGCTAGGGAAATCCCTAAGCTATTGGGCGGCTTGAAACCCGAGTCGCCCAATAGCTTTATATCATAAATAGGGAAGGGAATCGATGGCCAAGCGCGCGATTTGTTCGCGTGCGCTAGAGGCTAGTTAATGCTGCGCGTGCTCCAGCTTGAGAACGATCAACCTGACTTGCTCAAGACGCTCGATCCCGAGGAATATCGCTGGATTATCGAGGAAGACGAGGAAGCCGGTGAGGTTGAGGCAGTCGACTATTCAGACCAAATTGTGGGCATGACCCGTTCAGCAGGAGCTTCCTCCAAGCGGAGTCGTTGCTCTCTCTGATTGAGGATCTTGTGTCCCAGGGGCGCCCGGTCATTGTCTGGTGCATCTTTGTCAAGAGTATGGTTGACTTACGTCGTAGACTGCTTGATTGCGGTATCGAAGCGCGCGCTATTAATGGCCAGGACGATTTGGTCTGCCGCTCGGAGAATCTAGATGTTTTCCGAGCAGGGAAGTTTCCCGTGCTCATTACGAATCCACATACGCTGGCCGAGTCCGCCTGCGCTGTAATTGCTTTATGTGCGAGCGGTGTCTATATCACCGGGATATACCGCGACAAATACTCCTTGAGCGCTGGGTCGCATACATAAAGAAACGTTCCCAGCATGCCGCGCGTCATGAGAACGTAGTAGGCGTTGACGATAATCTTTCGTAGGTCGTCGTCGCTTGCCTTTTTCTTTGCGACGGTATCTTTGAAGTTTGCCTTGTTAACGCAGACGCCCCCTTTGTCGTTGTCGTAGTAAATGTCGGGACCCAGAATTACGAACCCGTAATTGAGGTCGTAGCCCTGCACTGTGTGAATGCAACCAACCTCATTGACGGCGTTGGCCGAGTTGACCCAATCCTTTTGAGTTGAATTCCAACGTTTGCGAATGCCCTCAATGACGATATCGAACGCATCTTTATTGGTCTTGGTTTCCCACTTCCAAGCGAAGCCGGCAGTCATGCGAGATAGGCTGGTTTCTTCTTCCTTAGCTTGTTGTAGGGAGCAGAAGTCTTCGAATCGGTTGACAATGCCAAATTGATAGCGTGGCACATCGCTTCCGGGGTCCTTGTCTCGCGAGTCGTAGGGCTGCGAGGCAAAGAGCTCATCAAACTTCATGCCGGCATGCATATACGCTTTGTTATCGAGTAGATCATATACAAAGTCGAGATACTCATCGCCGCCGCGTACTCGCATTTGCGTGCTTAGGCTGAACTCTTCAGTTTCAATGCCCTCTTCTTCGAGTTGGTTAAGTCGCCGCTCAAGACCGTCTCGATTGAGGCCGGATGCCCTGACTTGCTGCTTGGGGTCATAAAACAGATATGCCTTGTCGCAGCATTTGAATATCCAGTCAACTTGGTTGCTCGTATGCGGAAGGTCGAGACGGTCACAGGTGCTATAGAAGGCCTTGATGCCGGAGCCCATGCTTAGATAATTGCCCAGTCGATGTGCTTCATCGACAAGTAGGATGTCATAACGATCATTTTTGGTTACGTCACTGGGGCTCAAGATATCGCCAGGCTTTAACCCTGGAAGGAAGTGCGTGAGTTTCCTGAGGGTCTTCTTCAGGGAATCCATGGGGGTGACAAAACCGACTCGCAGGCCGGAAAGGTTGGGCTCATTTTTGATTTTGAACATGAGACTGATGGCGAGGATTGTTTTACCTGTTCCCGGCGCGCCATTCACGACGGTTATACGTTCTCTTTTTGAGCCGCCATGTTTTACGTCTTCATGCTCCTGTTCGAGACGTTTAAAAATCGTCTCGATCGTTTCGTATTGGTCGGGCGTAAGCGTCTTGAAAGGCGAGAACTTGAACAGATCGGAGTTCTCGAGCTCTTCAATCGGATGAATCGCGTAGTTTTCTTCGCGAAGCTTTGTCCAGAGGTCTCGGAACCTCTGGCGATACTGAGGCCGCTCAAAATAATCGAATTGGGCATAGCCGTTGTTGGCATTGGTGACCTGGTATTTTTCGTCGGCACAGAACAGCTCAATAAGTCGATTCTCGAACTCGAACGTTGCGGATTGGTTGAAGGTGGGATTGTCGATCAGAAGGGTCCGGTCGAAGTCCTTGTCCACGTTTGCAGCGTGTTGTTTCATACGGCGCTGGTAATTGGTTGTTTGGCCGATGTATGCCGTCTTGTTTTTGCTGTTGGTAAGAATGTAAAGGACAGGCCAACTCTCGTCATGATGGGCTCCAGGCTTTGGCGTGCCAAAGTCCTGAAGCGATTCGCTTGTCTCAAAGGGCTGGGGTAGGGGAAGCGTGTATTGCCGAAGGGCGAACTCATTACTCATGATGGTCCGCCTTTCTGTATTCGTTAGATGATGCGTCGACGGGGTAGCGCTCGCCATTGCGCTTGGGCTTGGACGAAAGCGCCGCTGGCAGGTCGATTTCATTTAAATCTGCGAAACGCAGAAGGAAAAGGAGCGTGTCGGCGACTTCGTCTTCGATAGCTTGGCGTTGCTCGGTGTCTTCGAACATTTCTGCAATGCGCTCGTCGCTCACAAAACGAAAGAGCTGAAGGAGCTCGGAGGACTCAGTTGCCATGCCGATGGCGAGTTCCTTTGACGTGTGATATTTGCGCCAGTCGCGTGCATCACAAAAGTCCCTGACTTGTTCCGTCATGGCATCGAGCTTATCCATCGTCCGCAACCTCCCTGATGTTCATTGTTTTATTATGGCCGTATCTGGTATTTATTGCACATCATTTGGGGTGTGCGGTTTGTTCGGTCGCGATTGCCTGGTAGGAGGTTTCACCATGAAGATCGACGTTGATGTAGACCAGCTGCGCGAGAGCTTGCTCGACCGCGCGGGGAGTGCGGCTGGCGTGGGCTTTCCGGCCGCCATGCTCGACGTGATGGATATCGAGGACGAGTCGCCCAAAGAGCTCCTAGCCCGAGCCGAACGCGAAGGCCTTAACCTCCGTGCCTTCGCCACAGGCGACGATACGGACGACGGCTGGTAGCCATAGCCACCCCTCAACCCTATCCCCTCAATAACTTGCGGTGAAATAGGGACTGTTTAGGCTGCTAGAAGGCCTATTCAGTCCCTATTTCACCGCAAGTTATGGGTGGGGATGGCTACGACGCTAGCGTGGCAATGACGGCTTCGTCGCCGGCGTATATGAGGGTGTTGCCGTCGGGGATGATGGTTTGGCCGTCGCGTTTGAGCATCACCACGATAAAGGGGTGCTTGCCTTGTGGCACGTCGCGCAGGCGCAGTCCTGCCAGGCGACCGTGGGGCGTCACGGTGACTTCGCGCAGCGTAACCTCGGCACGCTCTTCAAACGTCGGCGCGGCCATCACCAACAGGTCGCCTTCCTCGATGACGGTATCGCCGTTTGGCAGTACCGGGTGCGCGCCATCGCGCAGCACCAGGACCACGAGCATGTCCGTCGCGCTGCCAATATCGGCGAGCGAGCGTCCGGCAAACGGATGACCCGCGCCCACCTTGAGCTTGACGAACGACATGCCGTCCTCGTCGCGGTAGTCGTTAAACGTGCGGCGTACATCGCCGGCCGCATCGATCATGTCGAGCTTTTTCGCCACCGCCGGCAGCAGCGATCCCTGCACCACAATGCTCGACACGGCAATCACAAACACCAGGTCAAACAGATCGTGCCCACCGGGAACACCGACCACCACGGCAAAGAGGCTGAATACGACCGAAGCCGCGCCGCGCAGGCCCGCCCAGCTTACGAGCGCAACCTGGCGAGGATTCGTCTTAAAGGGCGCCAACAGCAGACCGACGGCGATGGGGCGGCTCACAAAGAGCATAAACGCCATGAGTGCCAGCTGTCTCTTATACACATCTGACGCTGCCGACGACTAGTCGAGTGT
>CABSMX010000132.1 GCA_902478945.1 uncultured Collinsella sp. | reverse complement strand
GTCAGATGTGTATAAGAGACAGGTTGATATTGGCCCACATATCCTGCGGCATCACGTTGGCGCCGGTGCTGCCGCCCTCGATTTGGGTCGGCGCGCAGGTGGTCGTCACGAGCGGATAGAGCTTCTTGCTGGCGAGGCAATCGCGAACAATGGCGTCCTTGTTGGCGGCAATCTCATCCGCCGTGTAGAGCCCCAGCTCGACAAGCTGTGCGGCAAGCAGATCGGTCACACGCGTCGACCACTCGATATCGCAGATTGCGGCGATAGCACGGCTCAGCACCTCGAGCGATGTGCCGCCGTAGGGGTTAGACGAATGCCCGCCCCCACTCTTCGTCTTGAGCACGATGTCGGCGTAGCCCTTCTCGGCAAGGTCGGCATGCATAAGCCAGCCCTCGCCCGCGCCGTACTCGGCAGCCGAAACGATGCGATAATCACCCTCGTCGATCAAGTATTCGAGCTCAACACCGCGCTCCTCGAGCACGCGGCCGATTGCTCCCGCGCCGTACTGCGTGGTTTCCTCGTCCTGGCCAAAAGCGAGCAGCAGCGTCCGCTCGTGCTCCCAGCCGTGCGCCAGCGCATACTCAACCGCCTCGAGAATGCCTGCGACCTGGTCCTTCATGTCGATAGCACCGCGACCCCAAATGTAGGTGTCGTCCACATGTCCGCTAAAGGGGGCATGCGTCCAGTCGGCCTCGGTGCCTGGTACCACGGGAACCACGTCCATGTGGCCCATGAGCATGACGGGTTTGAGGGCGGGGTCGGAACCGCCAAGCGTCACCAATAGCGAATGGTCAATAAGCTCGGCCTCGCCCGCCGCGAACACGTGCGGCCACGCCTGCTGCATATAGGCGCGCAGGTCGTCGAACGGCTGCCAGTTCACCGCTTCGGCATCCATGCTCGAGATGGCCGGAAACGACAGCACACGGCCCAAGCGTTCGCACGCGCCAGCCTCGTCCAAATCGGCAAAATCATTCTCATGCGCAAAGAAGCGCCAAACCTCGGCCATGACATCCTTTCGATTGTGATGACGAGGGCCGCCCCACCGGAGCGGCCCTGCCACGTAAGCGTTTGCGGTCGGTTATTTGTCCTCGAGATAACGCGAGAGGAACTCGCGAGTGCGCTGGTGCTTGGGGTTGCCGAAGAGCTCGGCCGGCGCGGCATCCTCGAGCACCACGCCCTTGTCCATAAAGACCACGCGGTCGGACACCGTGCGGGCAAAGGCCATCTCGTGCGTGACGACGACCATGGTCATGCCGTCGGCAGCGAGCTTGCGCATGACCTCGAGCACCTCTCCCACGATCTCGGGGTCGAGCGCGGAGGTCGGCTCGTCGAACAGCATGATCTGCGGATTCATGCATAGGGCACGAGCGATGGCCACGCGCTGTTTTTGACCACCGGACAGGCGGCCCACGGCGGCGTGCGCGAACTTTTCGAGCCCCACGCTCGTCAGATGCTCCATCGCAATTTTTTCAGCCTCGGCCTTGCTCATCTTTTTGAGCGTGACGGGCGCGAGCGTGCAGTTGTCGAGCACATCCATGTTGTTGAACAGGTTAAAGCCCTGGAACACCATGCCGATGTCCTCGCGCAGCTTGTTGATGTTGCAGCGCTCGGCCGTGAGGTCCTGGCCGTGAAACCAGATGCGGCCCGCGTCCGGGGTCTCGAGCAGGTTGAGGCAGCGCAGGAAGGTCGACTTGCCCGAGCCCGAGGCGCCGATAATGGTGACGACCTCGCCGGGGTTAACGGACAGGTCGATGCCTTTGAGCACCTCGAGCGAGCCGAAGCTCTTGCGCAGGCCCTCGACGCGGATAAGCGGCCCATTGGTCTGTGCGGCGGCCGCGGTGCCGGTAGTGGCGGTATCTGCCATGATGATTCTCCTCGTCTTGAGCCTAGTTGGAGCTGGGCAGCGTGGCCGGGGCCTCGGCGCCGAGCTTTTTGCCAAAGGCTTCGAGCAGGCGGCTCGCCACAAGCGTCAGGATCAGGTAGACCACGAGCGCCACGCAGTAGACCTCCATCTGGCGGTAGTACACGCCGGCGACCGTGGTAGTGGCGTACATAAGGTCGAACACGCCGATGACCGAGAGCACCGACGAATCCTTGATGTTGATGATGAGCTCGTTGGTGAGCGCCGGAATCGCGTTTTTAATGCCCTGGGGGAACACGACTTTGCGCATAGCCTGCCACTGCGACAGACCCAGCGAGCGTGCTGCCTCGGCCTGGCCGGGATCGATGGACTCGATGCCGCCGCGCAGGACCTCCATCATGTAGGCGGTGGAGTTGAGCGAGATAGTGACGAGGCCGGCGGTGAAGGTACTCCAAATCTGGTTGGCCTGGGCGGTCTCGAAGCCCATGCCACGCAAAACGGTGAAGCCCGCGTAATAGATGAGCAGGCCCTGGACCATCATGGGCGTGCCGCGCACGATGGTAGAGTAGATGGTCGCAAAGCCGCGGCCAATGCTCTTAAAGAAGCGCACCAGGTCGTTGTCCACGCGATCGAAGGTCTGAATACGCAGGAACACAAAGAGCAGCGCCAGGAAGAATGCGATGACGGTGCCGAAGGTGGCAAGCGCGATGGTGATCTCGATACCGCGGATAAAGAAGTCCCCGCTCTTGTAGGTCATGTAGACCAGGCTCGACAAAAAGTCGCTAGGGTTGGAATCCGAGACGATGCTCACCTGTACCAGGTCGATAAACGACATGACGCAGCGGTCCACGAAAAAGATCACCGCGATGGCGACCACGACGTAGCTGCCCAGGCGCGCGCCGTGGCGGAAACGCTCGGATGCGAACGGCGACTTTTCGCGATAGTCGCTCCAGTGCATAATCTTGGTGACGAGCGCCGCCGCCGACACGACGAGCCAGGCCCAAAGGATTGCCCAGAGGCAATCTTGGAACACGCCCGTAGGCGCCAAGAAGCTCAGCGGCGTAGGATTGCGCTGACTAAACGCCAGGCCGAGCGCCGCGATGACGCTCGTGCCCAGGTACACATAACGGTGGTCGGCCTTGATAAAGGAGGCCAGACGATTGATGGTTTTCATGCAGCCTCCCTATGCCGGCTGACGGTCGAGGCATGCGTCCCACATTTGGTCGCGTTCCTCTTGGCTAATGCCCTTGAGTGTCTTGTCGATGAGCTTAAGCAGCTTGTCCGAGCCCTTGCGGCAGCCGACGTTTGCCGCGACCTCCTGCTTAAAGCCCTCGCCCTCGGCAAAATGAATAGGGACAATGCCCGGATTTTGGGCCATATAGCCTTTCTCGTTCTCGGTGTTGTAGGTCACGGCGTCGCACGTGCCCTGCAGCAGGTTCGAAAACACCGTGGGAACCGAATCGACCGGGTTCTTGTGGACAACGCCCGGGATCTCGTCGATGACGGTGTCGAGCATGGTGTCCTTTTGGCCGAGCACCGTGGCGCCGCTGAAGTCGCTGAGCTTGGTGGCGTTTTGGTAGGGCGAGCCCTCTTTTACGAACAGGCCAAAGTAGCCAATGAAGTACGGGTCGGAAAAGCCGACGGACTCCTCGCGCTCGGGCGTGGCGCTCATGCCAGCGATGATGAGGTCGATCTGGCCGTTGTTGAGCGAATCGATGAGGCCCGAAAAGCTCTGCTTAACGGCAACGGGCTCGCCGCCGAGGGCCTTGCAGACAACCTTGGCGATCTGAACGTCGTAGCCGTCGGCATAGGCGCCCTGCACGTTATCGATGGGGATGGTGAACTCGCTGGCCTCGGAGACCTGCCAGTTGTACGGGGCGTAAGCCGCCTCCATGCCAATGCGGATCTTGTCCTTGCCGATGACGGAATCGGACAGGTCGTCGCGACCGCCGCCCGTCGTGGGCTGGACAACTTCCAGCGTAGAGGGGCGCTGGCAGCCGGCAAGCGCGCCGGCGACGACGGTAGCGCTCGCAGCGAGAGCGCTACCCAAAAAGACGCGACGGCTGCATACCGGCTGTGGATGCGCGTCGCGTTGATGGGGAGAATGCATAATCTGCCTTCCCTGTTGAATCGTATGCTGACGACTTAACAGGATACCGCTCAGCGTTACTTCCAGCAGATGCATATATAAGATGCATATATACAAATTAACGAACTGAAAACGATTAGTAGCCGTTGGGTGTTCCTATAGTTTTGTCAACCGTCGGGGCTACTCCCGGTAGGGCACCCG
>CABSMX010000131.1 GCA_902478945.1 uncultured Collinsella sp. | reverse complement strand
TCTCATGCAAAAACTTTTGTTGGGTAAAGTCCGAGGTCAGTGGCGTTTTATACCGAGAAATTCAAAAAAGTGGAAAATTCATTACATATTTGCGTTGACTTTAGGTAACTAAAGTTTCATACTCCTTTTCAACCACTGGGGGATGTGAACACGCACGGATCGTTCACATCATGATTGAAGAGGATTTCTTAGACATGTTCACGCATCAGCTAAACATTATCAGCGTAGTAATTATCTGATGCGGGTTAGCACATACAGCTAGCCCGTACGATAACGGGCGGCTGATGAAGATGAGGGCCGTCGAGCGCAACCGACGGCCCTCATTTTTTATGTCTGGGAAGTTCTTTTTAGAGGAGGAAATGTAATGAACGGAGTTTTGCTCATGGTTGTGGCCGCGGCGGTGCTCGCCTGCGGCTATCTGGGCTATGGCCGATGGCTGGCCAACAAGTGGGGCGTTGACAAAGAGGCCCTCACGCCGGCCAAGCGCATGAAAGACGGCAACAGCTTCTCGCCCGTCTCCGCCTTCACCGCGTTCTCGCACCAGTTCAGCTCGATCTGCGGTGCCGGCCCTGTTACGGGTACGATCGTCGCCATGGCCTTCGGCTGGCTTCCCGTCGTGCTCTGGGTCCTCGTCGGCGGCATCTTCTTTGGCGCCGTCCACGACTTTGGCGCCCTGTACGCCTCGATGAAGAACAACGGCAAGTCCCTGGCCCAGCTCATCGAGAAGTACATCGGCAAGAACGGCCGTCGCCTGTTCCTGCTGTTCTGCTGGCTGTTCTGCATCATCGTCATCGCCGCTTTCACCGACATGGTCTGCAAGACGTTCATGTTCACCCCGGCCGTTGACGCTTCTGGTGCTGCTACCGGTGCCATCGACTTCACCAAGTCCTATGCCGCTGGCTGCGCTGGCACCATCTCCATCCTGTTTACCTTCGTCGCCATGGCCTTTGGTTGGGCCCAGAAGAAGTTCAACCTCACCGGCGCTGCCGAGTTCGTCACCGGCGTGGTACTCATGGTCCTCATGTTCGCCGTCGGCATGCAGTTCCCGGTCTACCTGGACAAGTTCCAGTGGTTCGCCGTCGTCATGGTCTACCTGGTCTTTGCCGGTGCCATGCCCATCCAGATGCTCAAGACCCCTCGCGACTACCTCACTTCCATCATGATGATCGTCATGATCGTCTGCGCTGTCCTCGGTATCGTCGTCCTGGGCGCTAACGGCCAGGCCACCATCACCGCTCCGGTCTTCACCGGCTTTAGCAATGCCTCGGGCATGATGTTCCCGGTCCTGTTTGTCTCCGTTGCCTGCGGTGCTCTCTCCGGTTTCCACAGCCTCGTTTCTTCTGGTACCTCCTCCAAGCAGGTCGAGAAGGAGCAGGACGCCGTCAAGGTCGGTTACGGCGCCATGATCGTCGAGTCCTTCGTCGGTATCCTTGCCATCATCGTCGCCGGCATCATGTTCTCCGACATGAACACCGCCGGTACCGGCGCCCTTAACGCCGGCGTCGCTTCCACCCCGTTCCAGATCTTCGCAGCTGGCATCTCCCGCGGTATGCAGGCCTTCGGCGTTGACGGCACGCTCGCAACCGTCTTCATGACCATGAACGTTTCCGCTCTGGCCCTGACCTCGCTCGATGCCGTCGCCCGCATCGCTCGTACCTCGTTCTCCGAGTTCTTTGCCCAGACCAACGACGCCCTGGCCATCGAGTCCAAGGCCGGCTACATGAAGGTCCTCGGCAACCCCTGGTTCGCCACGGTCGTTACCCTGCTTCCTGGCCTCGCCCTCGCCTTTGGTGGCTATGCCAACATCTGGCCGCTCTTCGGTGCTTCTAACCAGCTGCTCGGCGGTATGACCATGATCACCCTCGCCGTGTTCTGCAAGTGCACCGGCCGCAAGGGTTGGATGCTCTACGTGCCCGTCGCCTTCCTGCTCTGCTGCACCTTCACTTCGCTGGTCCAGAGCGCCATGGGCTGCATGACCGCCGTCCAGGCCTACGGTTTCTTCGGCACCATCCCGGCTACCGCCACCACGGCTGCCGTTTCCGTCGCCGCTACCAAGGGCCTGCAGCTCGTCTTCGCCGTCCTGCTGATGGTCCTGGGCCTCATCGTTGCCGTCAACTGCCTCAAGGAGTTCTTCGGCAAGGAGGCCGGTTCCATGCCCGACGAGGAGCCCGAGTGGTCCGAGATGGGCAAAGTCGAGTATGGCCGCGCCGCTGCCGCCGAGGCTCCCGCCGACGCCGAGGCTGCCAAGGCGTAATCGACCTGACGAGTTGAACGTCACATCTATACAACTCGATAAGACCGGGTCCGCGGCTGCGCGGGCTCGGTCTTTTTTCATGCAAAAGCGGGCGATGCCCGAGTGTTCTAGCAGATGTTTTGCGTGGATAAGGGCGCGCGTTGTACCATATAGACGTATATGTGTACATATGAAAGGGGCCCCGTGGCCAAGACGGTATATTCCGATAACCAAAATAATGTCGATGCCCTGGCTGAGCGTCTGAGCAGCCAGACGTCGCTTTCTGCCGAGCGCGCCAAGCTAGTTGCCTACGACCTGCTCTGCCGCAAGGCACTCAAGATCAAGTCGAGCGCGCTGGCGCAGATTTTCCGCTCCGTCGATAAGGAATGCGACACCAAGGCGATGCGCGACGAACTCATCGCGGCAAAGATCGTTACCAAGATCGAGGGCAGCGGCATTAACGGACGTCCGGCGTTCTATACCATTCATGCCGAGATAAGTGATGCTCAGGAGCAGCTTGCCGAGGCTGTCGAAGAGGCCGTCGAGGACGTTGTCGAGGCGCCCGCTTCGGTGGAAACGGCCCCGCGCGAGCATGTCGATACCGACGAGCTGCTCGATGAGAACGTCGTTCGCGCCTTTACGGCCAAGGCCGGCCGCGGCGGTTTTGGTGGGGGCGGAAAGCGCGATGCTCAGCGCCGTGCCCAGCAGGAGCGCTTCCGTCGTGCCGTGGCTCAAAAGGATGAACTCGATACCGAGACTGTTGTGACCGAGGTTGCCGCTGAGTCGCAAAAGCCCGTGGAGGAGCAAAAGCCCGTGGAGGCCCAAGAGCCCAAGCGTCGTCGCGGTGCTCACTTTAAGGCTGTGCAGCAGGATGTCGCGCATGAGGCTGAAGAGCCTTCCGAGGTTGCAGGCGATGCTGAGGAGTCTGCCAAGAGGGTTTCGGGTTCGTGTCGTCCCGGCCGCGGTTTTGCGGGGCGCGCGTATCCCGTAAGGCGTCAGGAGAAGGGCGAGCCGGCTTCGACCGCTCAGGCCGATAAGGCCGGCCAGACCGAGAAAACCGTTGAGCCGGCGGCTCGCGATCAGCAACCTTCCGAGTCGCAGCCTGCGGCTGACACCGAGGTTAAAGCTCAACAGTCCGTTGATAAGCAGGTGGGGGAGAGCGCTTCGAGCAAGCCCCGCCGTCGTCGTCACCGTGGCGGCCGTGGCTCAAATGCCGAGGCCGTGGCCGAGAAGGCGACAACGCAAAACAAGGATGCGAAGGCTGAGACCCCGGTGGAGCAGCCCAAGCGCCAGCCGGCGAAGGGGGACAAGCCCGAGCGCTCGCAAAAGAGCTCGTGCGCGCCAAAGCAAGAGCGCAAAGCTCAGGCAGATTCCAAACGCAAATCCCAGGCGCAGTCCAAACCGGCTGCAAATGATGCGGCCGCCCAGCAGCCTGAGCCGGCCGCTCATGGCGAGGTTTCGGCGTTTGCTCTGGCCCGTGTCCTGGGCAGGCAGCTGCTCAAGGTCGTTCCTACGCCACTGGCGCTCTCCAAGATTAAGGAGCAACAGACTCAAATCGTTAAGGTCGAGGGCAAGGACGGCAAAAAGGCTTCGCAGCGCACTCAGCACAACGAGATGTCCAACCGCAAGATTGCCGAGGAGATTGCGATCATCCAGGCTTGGATTGAGCAGAATCGCGGTGCCGACACGCCGGTCGCTTCGCGTCGCCAGCGCGCCTACCAGATTTTTAACGATGAGAAGGCCTTTGACGGCAAGCACGGCGAGCGCCTGATTCGGCGTATGACCGAAAAAGGCATCAGTATGCAGGCGATTAAGGTCGCCCCCAATCGTCCCGTGCACTTTACGGGTTTCTTTGCGCTGGGCGCCGACAAGCCGTTCATTATGGTCGAGAACCTGGACACCTATGACGAGATCGTCAAGCTC
>CABSMX010000130.1 GCA_902478945.1 uncultured Collinsella sp. | reverse complement strand
ATGTGTATAAGAGACAGTACGGCGTGCGGCGGTATCGTGGCTCTCGGCGTGCTCGTGGGTTTCTTCCGCCTGATGTTTGCTCGTCGCGAGCCGTCCTGCGTGCATCCGGCGGGGGAGCGCAATATCGAGGTCACGCTCGCTGCCCTCTCCTCGTGTGCTCGCACCGCGGCAGAGCGCGACGACCGAGTGATGATCGAGCATGTCGAGGCGCGCGTGCAGGGCTCCGACGAATCGCGCGTCCGTTTTAAGGTTGACGCCATCGCACTCGATAACCGGGACGTGGCCTCCCTTGCAGTCGCGATGCAGCAACGTATCGAGGAGGCCTGCGACACCATGCTCGGCACGCCGGGCACGACCGCACGCGTTCGTTTTTTGCCGTCCAAGACTACCGTCCAGACCGTGGAGGTTTCCGGTGAGTGATACCAATCAAGACAAGACCGTTCGCACCCCGCGCCTGACTATCGATCAGAGCGCCGCGCCGGCAGGCGAGGTCGTCGATCCCAAGGTGGAGGGTACCGAGTCACATGATGCGGTCGCCGATGATTTTGATGAGGCCATGGGTCTCATCAAGGGTACGGGGGCAGCCATCTGGAGCTATGCCGTCCGTCATCCCAACACCACGCTTGGAGCCGTCGCTGGTTTTGTGCTCGCCGTGCTGGTGCTCACGCTCGGTCTGTGGGATACGCTCGTCATCGCTTTCTTTGTGCTGATCGGCGCCGTGATTGGCCAGATCCGCGACGGCGAGAACGGAATCGTCAACTTCTTCGGCCGTCTGTTTAGCGGCCGCTAGCATGTATTCGACCGCCGCGTGTGCGGTGGGCATAAGGAGGAACCATGGCTTTTAACACGAAGGTCGATGTGGCCGATACCGAGCTCGAGGTAGACGAGACCGTCACCGCCGAGGCCGAGGACGTAACGCTCGAGGACGAGGCGCTCGTCGAGGCCGAACCCGCCGACGATGCGGATGAGGATGATGGGGAAGCGGACGAGTCCGAGGACTCGCTGACCTATTCCAACGGTGTGATCGAGAAGATCGTCGCCATGGCCACCCGCGAGGTACCGCACGTCCTGGGCATGAAGGGCAACCTCATGCACTTTGTGCAGGAGCAGTTTGGTGCCGAGAATCTGACCAAGGGCGTGACAGTCGAGGTCACCGATGACAACCGCGTGGTCGTCAACATTTCCGTCATTATCGAGTACGGCGCCTATGCGCCCGCGATTTTCGACGACGTTAAGGCGCGCGTGACCGAGCGTCTGGCTGCGATGACCGGCCTTGAGGTGGCAGGCGTCAACCTGCGCATCGAGGACGTCATCACCCCCGAGGAGTATGAGCACCGCACCAACCAGCACGAGTAACCTACCAAAAAGGGACAGGTTTGTTTTGGCAGGTTTTATCTGCGAAAACGTTAAACGGCCGACCGCGCAAGCAAAAGCGTGGCCGGCCGTTTCTGTACGCTCCCGATGTAGTCATACCGCTCGTCTAACTAAGGGTTGCAATCCCCACGTTCCGCGTTACCCTAATGAGCGCATTGTTTCCAAATTGTTAACGAGGAGTTGCCGTAATGGCTGACGAGCGCGAAACAGAAAGCAAGGCATGGGCGATTGAGGCCGCCGCGGCAGAGGCGGCATCGCGAGCTGCCGAGGAGCTACATCGTCCTCCCGTGGTGCCGATGGAGCGCGTGGTCGATCGCACCGATATCGAGCGCGGCGAGCGTGCCGGCCAAAAGCGCAGCCAGGAGCCAGGCTTCCCGCGCTTTTTCGCCGAGCTCAATCTGGGTCTGATTCTTACGGCCTTTGCCATCGTTGCGTTTAAAACCCCTAATCACTTTGCTTTTGGCGGCACCTCGGGCATGTCGGTCATTCTGTCCACGCTGTTCCCGACCCTGCCCGTCGGCGTCTTTATGTGGATTATCAACGCGGTTCTCGTCGTCTTGGGCTTTATCTTTTTGGAGCGCAAGGCAATCCTGTGGAGCGTCTTCGCCTCGTTTGCGCTGTCTGCCTATGTTTCGCTGTTTGAGCTCTTTATCCCGACCGATGTCTCGATGACAGGCGATATGTGGCTCGACCTGTGCTTTGCCGTGATTCTGCCGGCGCTCGGCAGCGCCATCGTCTTTGATATCGGCGCCTCGACGGGCGGCACGGACATCCTCGCCATGATCCTCAAGCGACGCACCACGCTCGAGATTGGCCGCGCGCTGTTGCTGGTCGATATCGGCATCGTGACCATCGCGGCCTTCTTGTACGGTCCGCGCGTCGGTCTGTACTGCGTGCTCGGTCTGTTTGCCAAGACGCTTGTGGTCGACAAGGCTATCGAGAGCATTCACCTTCGTAAGGTCTGCACGATCATTTGCTCTGAGCCCCTTAAGGTCGAGGAGTTTATCGTCAAGCATCTCAACCGCACGGCGACCATCAGCCGCGGCTACGGCGCCTTCTCGGGCAAGTGCGTCACGGTGATCATGAGCGTGCTGAGCCGTCGCGAGGCCGTGCAGCTGCGCCGTTATGCGCGCGAGGTCGATCCGGGTGCCTTTATCACGATCGTCGACAGCTCCGAGATCGTCGGCAAGGGTTTCCGCGGAACGAACTAACGCGGACGCACTCATCAAACAATCGAAAAGCGCCTCGCTCGTTGCAAATACGCCATCTAGGAGTATTTGTCCCCACATTAGGCGATAATGATGCCAAAGACATCGTTTGCGATCCAGGTGATTCGCTCTAGATACGAAGGGATGATTTCGATGTTCTGTTCGCAGTGTGGCGCTCCTATGGGCGATAACGACAAGTTCTGCGGTGTGTGCGGTGCTCCTAATGCTGGTGCTGCAGCTTCCACCCCTCAGGGTCAGCCTCAGCAATTTGTCCCTCAGCCTCCCATGAACGCGTCCAAGGGCTGTGTGGCTCAGGCGTTTGAGGATATGACCAAGACTCCGGGCGTGCTGCAGCGCGTGTGCCAGATTGCCTTTTTGCCGGCGCTTATCTGTGTTGTGTCGGTACTCGTGCTGTTCATCCCCGTTATCGGCGGTATTGCAGCTGCCATCGGCTTTTTGGCCGCCTACGTGGCGAGCGTGTGCGGTTCGGGCTTTGGCATCGAGTGGGGTCGCGACCTGTCGCTTAAGATCGATGACGGCATGGATCGTCCGTTGATGCGTTCCACGTCGTTTGGTCTCGGAATCTTTTCGAGCGTTATTTCGGTCGTGCTCGAGTTTATCGCTGCCATTCCCATTATCGGTGTAGTGCTTTCGCTGGTGGAGGGCGTGGTAATTGGCGCCGCGGGCTCGTATTCTTATTACGGCTCTTATGCGCTCGAGGCTGCGCTGTTTGGCTCGCTTGGCCTGCTTGTCCTGGCTATGATTGCCACGGCGGTCCTGGGGGTCTTCTTTAAGATGTTCGCCGACATTGCCGTGATGCACTTTGCGGTGACCGGTCGCGTCGAGAGCGCGTTTTCGCTCGATAAGGTTTGGGCAGCCTTTAAGAACAATAAGACCAAGCTGTTCTGCGCTTCGTTCCTTCCCGAGTTTTTGACAGGCCTGGTCGCCAACGTTGTCACATGGATCTTGACGGTCGTCTTTGGCGCCGTTGCCTCTGTCGGTATGTATAGCTACTACTATCGTCCTACGGGTATTGAGGCGATTGTTACCGGCGGTGGCATCACACTCGTGCTGTTCCTGGTTCTGGTCGCTTTTGTCACCGTATTTCTTACGGTCTTTGGCAAGATGCTCAAGCACCGTGCCGTTGGCTATTGGGTTGCACGTTATGCAAGCGAGTGGGCCGACGAGGACAAGGACGACGTCCTGACCTTTGTATTGCCCTTCGAGAAGAAGTCCGTTCCCTCGGGTTACAGTGCTCCGGATGTCGCGCCTGAGCCCAAGTCCGCGCCCGAGCCGGCGCCCGAGTCGGCACCTGCACCTGAGCCGGCGCCTGCGCCTGAGCCGGTGCCCGCGCCTGAGCCGGTGCCCGCGCCTGAGCCGGCGCCCGAGTCAAGTTCCGACGAGGACCCTCAGGACGAGTAGCATGCCGCCTGCCATTTGGGGACGGGGCAGAAATGGTAGAAATAACGCTTGACAGATGAGCGGGGGCGGACGTTTCGACGCGTCCGCCCCCGCTTTGCTTTAGCCAGGCTGTTATGGATCTGTCTCTTATACACATCTGACGCTGCCGACGACTA
>CABSMX010000129.1 GCA_902478945.1 uncultured Collinsella sp. | reverse complement strand
CGAGGTAGCCCTCCTGGTCGAAGTGCATGATCTCGATCTTCTCGGTCTCCTTCATGTGTGTCCTCCCATCACATGTGCGCAATTCTATACATCGCGCTTCTTGCTGATACCAATTATAGCCATACGATTACTTGTTATTTAATACCAATCCAAACTCACGGAGATTTGCGGCGAACGGTCGGTTTCCTCGCCCGAGTGGTATTACAACGCCAATAGTTGTCTATTTCGAGCGCTACTGCCAACGGGTTCCCCACAACTCGCCAGCTATAAAAGCGTTGCGCCAGACCCGCCCAAGCGTTTCCGGCGCAACCGCGCAGTTTAGTTATTCGGCTTCCATCTCCGCTGTCACACGGCGATACATCTCGATAACCTGAGTCGTCGCCTTGGACGGATCCTGATAGTAGCGGCCATCACACGTCTCGGCCGAGACATAGCCCGTATAGCCGTGACGCATGAGTGCCTCGAGGTCGGCACGCATATCACGCTCGCCGTCGCCCCAGGCAAGATGCGTCGTGCCGCCGCCCACATCTACAAAGTGGGTGTGAACGATCTTGTCGCCCAAAACCTCAAAGTAGCCGTCGATCGTGTCGCCGGCAACTTCCATGGCGCCAAAGTCGATACAGGCCTTCAGGTTGGGACGATCGACCGCCTCGAGGATGCGCGCGACATCCTGTGCGGTGTTGACCAACACGGACTCCGACGGCTGCAGGGCCTCGAGCGCGACGCGAATACCGCACGTATCGGCGTAGTCGCACACCGAGCGCAGCATGGCAACGCTGCGGGCCCAGGCGTCCTCAGCCGGCTCGTCCAGATAGGCCCAACCACTCGTCACCAGAATCTGCGGCACGCCCAACTCAACGGCAACGTCGATCACATTCTTAAAGTACGAGAGGATGCGTTTTTGGCCCGCCTCACCGCGCACCGCGACGTTCCACGGCTTGGGGTTGTTCTGCTCGGGGCACACGCACACGATCTTGATACCGTATTGGGCGGCAAGATCGCGAATCTTATCCACCGAATCGTGCTCATGGCAATCCACATACAGGTGCATCGAGCCGGTCCACAGCTCGATATTGCGATAGCCGGCCTCACCTGCAGCCTTAAAAAACGTCTCGATGCTGTAGTAACGATGGTTGATGTTCATGAGCGAAAGCTCGGGTACGACCATAGCCCTCCCCTTTCGTACGGAGTTTTAAAAAACAGGGGGCCGCCGCAGATGCGACAAGCCCCCCCAAAGATCGACGCAACCGTTAGACGCGATGGAAGCGCGATTCGAACATATTAGGCAAGCACGCCAAAGTAAGCGCCGATGATGCCCACGACCATGGTGCAGAGGATCAGGACCATCGGGTTGATCTTCTTGGAGAGCAGCCAGTAGTAGAGCCAGAAGGCGGCCATACCGAGCATACCGGGCATGATGCCGTCCAGGATGTCCTGGAGAGTCTGGGCGGAGTCGCCCTGACCGATGGCGATGGGCAACGAAGCCCAGAACATGTCCTTGCTCATGGCGCCGACGACCATAACGCCGACAATGCCGACGCAGGCCATGATCTTTTGCATCAGGCCGGTCTTCTGAGCCTCGTCGAGGAAGCCAATGCCTAGCTCATAACCCTTGATAGCGCCAAAGATACGAATCAGGAACGCCGGGATGTTGTAGACGAGCAGGAAGGCGATGGGGCCAAAGACGTTGCCGGCCTGGCACAGGCTGATGCCCACGGCAGCGGCGACGACGCGCAGGGTGGACAGGAAGAAGGAGTCACCCAGGCCAGAAAGCGGACCCATGAGGGCGGCCTTGATGTCGTTGACGCTCTCGGGCTCAACCTCGCCACGAGCGACCTTTTCTTCCATGGCCATCGCGATGCCACCCACGAAGGGAGCGAGCTGCGGGGTGATGTTGAAGAATGCGCTGTGACGGTGCAAGGCCTCGGCGTAATCATCGGGACGGCCGGCATAGATCTTCTTGAGCATGTTGGCGACCATCAGGCAGAAGGCAATGTTCATCTGCTTGTAGTAGGTCCAGGAGAATTCCATGCCCAGGGCGCCGGTGTTCACGGCGCTCTTAATGAGGTCGGAGCGAGTAATCTGGTTCTCGGAATTAGAAGTCATCGTCCTCATCCCCTTCCACAGAAAGCTGGGACTGGGCGCCACCAAGGCCCAGCAGGTCGTACTTGTCGATGCCGATGATGATTGCGATCAGGGCGACGCCGAGGACGGGCACGTTGGCATAGGAGCACAGCAGGAAGCCCAGGAAGTAGAACGGCACGAGCTGCTTGGTAAGCACCAGACGGCCGAGCATGGCGAAGCCCATGGCAGGCAGGATGTTGGCTGCGACGCCAAAGCCATCGAGGACGAACGTCGGGATGAAGTCGAGCAGGCCCTGAACGGCGTCGGCACCCAGATAGAAGGAGACCGAGCACAGGATAAAGGCCAGGACGACAATCACGAGACCGATAATCCAGTGCATAGCGTAGATACCCTTGAGGTTACCCTTGCTGGCAAAGACGTCGGCACGGTCGACCAGAAGGGGCATACCGGCGTTGACGACGTTCTTAATGGCCAGGCACAGAGTGGCGATGGGCATCGCGAGCGCGATAGCGGCCTCGGTGCTCTGACCCAGCTGAATAGCGAAGGCGCAGGCGAGCACACCGCCAATACACTCATCGGGCGGCACGTAAGCGCCGATGGAGATTGAACCCATGAAGAGCAGCTCGAGGCTCGCACCGATGGCGAGGCCGGACTGCAGGTCCCCGAGGACTATGCCGACGAGCGGGCACAGAACGATCGGGCGGAACGCATAGAGCGTACCGAGCTGATAATCGAGCTTACCGAAGGCAGCGATAAGTCCGATGAGGATCGCTTGAACAAGCATTGTTCCTCCCTTTGATCCCTCTTGGATCCGCGCGGCGATTCCCGACTTGTCAGCGCGCCCTTTTCCATGCCGACAATCGCCCAGACAGATCCAGCTTGTACCGGTGTGCTGTTAACACCTAAACCGGTGCAAATGATTTGATACCAATTATATAGTCATGCGAAAACTATTTAATACCGATCGCTCAACGGGCGTGTACTCCCGGTGAACGGTAGATGGGGGTAACGGGTAAAGCGTTAATCCGGTACGCCCACGAATAGGGGCGGCGCCGTGCGCGCCGCCCGTGGTTCCCAATTAGAGGGCGCTTAGGGCATCGACCTTGGGATCGTCGGCCAGAGCGCGAATCTCGACCTCGACACCGCGGCCGACGAGCTCGCGAATGTCCTCTTCCTCGGCAGCAGTCACAAAGATCTGGCGGGAGATCTTACGGGCATCGGGACGCTGCTCGTCCTTGGACTTGGTGTTGCCCAGGTTGATGGAGGTGATCTGCGGGCAGCCGTCGACAAGCTGCTTGGCCTCGGCGATGCTGGCGACGCAGATGATCATCTTGTACTTATCGGTAACACCGGAGTTGATGGCCTCGATGGCGTGCTCCATGTCCTTGATGACGAGCTTGACGTTGGCCGGCTTTCCCATCTTGAGCGTAGTCTTCCAGACGGGATCGTTGGCAACCTTGTCGCCAACGCAGAAGATGCAGTCAGAGCCCAAGCCCTGGACCCAAGAGACGGCCACCTGGCCATGAAGCAGACGATGGTCGACGCGAAGCAGTTGAATCATGATTGACCCCCAAAGGTCTCATGCCGGAAACCCGGCCCCATTAATAGCAGGCGGTGACTAGAACTCTTCCTCGTCATCCGCATCGGTCAGCAGGTCGTTGACAAACTTGACGCGCGTGTCGTCAGCCGCGAGGATCTCGCGGATAACCTGATCGGCGGGAGCCTCCTGGTCCGAAAAGAGCAGCTGGATCAGCAGCGGCAGATTCATGTTGGCAACCAGGTAGGTGTTGGGGCGCGTCTGGACGATCTTGGTGAACTCGTTGTTGACGCTGCCGCCAAACAGGTCGGTGCACACGATTACGTCGTCGGCGGGGTCGAAGGTCGCCAGGAGCTTGGCGGCCTCCTCGGCGACGTCGGTGCGGCCGTCGACAAACATCGACAGGTCGTGGACGTTATCGCGCGCGCCCGAGAGCAGCTCGGTGCTCTCCTTGATGCCGGTCGCAAAATGCGCGTGGCTGGCGAAGATGTATTGCCTCATTGCGGTTTCCCCCAAATGAAATTAGTAGTCGAACTGGTGGTAGTAGCGGCGGTACTTGAGGTTGTGCTTGGTGACC
>CABSMX010000128.1 GCA_902478945.1 uncultured Collinsella sp. | reverse complement strand
AGTCGTCGGCAGCGTCAGATGTGTATAAGAGACAGCTGCTCGATCTGCATTACGCCGGATCCGTCATGGCGATGCACCTGTCGCGTCTTTCCGAGGAGATCGTGCTGTGGTCGAGCTCCGAATTTGGCTTTATCACGCTTTCAGACTCCTACTCCACCGGCTCGTCTATCATGCCGCAGAAGAAGAACCCCGACTTTGCCGAGCTTATCCGCGGCAAGAGCGGTCGCGTGTACGGCAACCTGGTGCAGCTGCTGGTAACCATGAAGGGCTTGCCGCTTGCTTATAACAAGGACTTGCAGGAGGACAAGGAGGGCGCGCTCGATACCGCTCACACGCTCATGCAGTGCCTGTCCGTTATGGCCGGAATGATTTCGACTTGGACCGTCAACGAGGATGCCATGGCGCGCGAGTGCGGCGTGGGGCACCTTGCCGCTACCGATGTTGCCGATTACCTGGCTAAGCGTGGCCTGCCGTTCCGCGAGGCACATGCCGTGGTGGGCCATCTGGTCCTGATGTGCGAGAAGCGCGGCTGCAATCTTGAGGACCTGCCGTTTGAGGTGTTCCAGGAGGCAAGCCCGCTCTTTGAGCACGACATTACCGAGGCGCTCGACATCCCGTCGATTGTCGCCGCGCGCACGACCGAGGGCGGCACCGCCCCTACCGCCGTTGCCGTGCAGCTGCAGCGTGCCGAGGCGCAGCTCGTGGCCGACGAGGGCGTGTTTGGATCGCTGACTAAGGTCGTCGAGATGGGCCACGGGGTAAAGTAGGGATTTGGCTGAAGCCGTTTTGGCCATTTATTGATAAATCGTTTTCACTTTACGGGCGCCTGCTGATGTGGGCGCCCGTATTTTGTTGCTATGGGGGAGGGGCTTGTCGAGAACTTCTGTAGGACCTTTGGGCAGGTTGTGAAGGGGTTACGTTCGCGGGCGGCAACCGACCGCCTGCTCTGTTCGATGCGGTTGATGGGCGGTCGGATGGTACTCTAATCGGGCTTCGAAACAGAAGTGACACATATGGAGCGCTTTAATAAATTGTAGCGTTTCAATAAACGGCTTTTTGTTTAACTGCAGCTAAAACTCTGTTACGATGCAGTCCAGGCGGGTGCCGGAATGGGACTTGGGCACGCGCGAACCTACTTGAAAGGCTACCTTATGGCTATCGAGAAGACCTTCATCATGATTAAGCCCGACGCCGTGCGCGACCGCAAGATCGGCGAGATTGTTGCCCGCATTGAGCGCAGCGGCCTTGTCATCGAGCGCATGGAGATGACTACGCTCGAGCGCGCTACCGTCGAGGAGCACTACGCCCATCTGGCGGACAAGCCCTTCTTTGGCGGTCTCTGCGACTTTATGACGAGCGGTCCGGTCGTCAAGATGGTCGTTTCCGGTCTCTCCGCTGTCTCCAAGATGCGCACCCTCATGGGCGCTACCAACCCGCTTGACGCTGCCCCCGGCACCATTCGCGGCGATTTCGCTGTTGATGTCAACGCCAACGTGATTCACGGCTCCGACTGCCTGGAGAACGCCGAGATCGAGATCAAGCGCTTCTTTGGCTAAACCAGCTTTGACTCCTTAAAGCTGTTAGCGTGTGGCTTGGGCGCCGCGGAACTCCATCCGCGGCGCCCTTTTATTCCAGAATCTATGAAGGGGCCTGCTCGGACATGAGTACCGAGCGGGCCCCTGCTGTTAGCTTGTGGCACTGAGTAGTTTAGGCCTCGTCGACGACCTTGAGGCCGCGCGTGTGGTCGATCTCGTTGAGGAGGTTAACGCGACGCTCGTGACGACCACCCTCAAACTCGGCGTCGAGCCACTCGTCGACAATCATCTTGGCGAGCTCGGAGCCCACGACGCGGGCGCCAAAGGCGAGCACGTTGGTGTTGTTGTGCATGCGGGAGAGCTTGGCGCTGAAGGGCTCGGAGCACACGACGGCGCGCACGCCCTCTACCTTGTTGGCAGCCAGGCTGATACCGACGCCGGTGCCACAGATGAGGATGCCCAGGTCGACGTCGCCGTTGGCAACGGCCTTACCCACCTTGTAGCCGGCGATGGGGTAGTCAAAGCTCTCGGAGGTGTCGGTGCCAAAGTTCACGACCTCGCAGCCACGCTCCTTTAGGTGCTCGGAGATGATGTTCTTGAGCTCGACGGCGGCGTGGTCGTTACCGATACCGATCTTCATGGATGGTTCCTCTCTGGTCTGTGCGGCGCAAATGCTAAAGGTGTTTACCGCGTTCGACTGCATGATAGCGCGACTCTTGCGTAAACGCTCGGGCGTTTTTTGGTCAAACGCTTTAGCATGCAACAAGATCGGCTTCTCATGAATAATGCTGCCAATTTGTGCTCGAGCGCCGTCCGCCGGAACCATGGTTGCGGTTTTTGATGCATTGTTATCAAATAAAAGAGCTAATTATTTTCGAGAGCCCTGTCCGTTATACAAGTAGGAGATACCTATGCCTACCGATTCTCTTCGCGATGCCGCGTTTTGCGATGTTTTGAACCGCGAGCTTGTCTGTGCACTCGGCTGCACCGAGCCCATTGCCGTTGCCTATGCAGCGGCGTTGGCGAGCCAGACGCTTGGTTGCGAACCCGATCATATGGATGTTGCCTGCTCGGGCAACATCATCAAGAACGTCAAGAGCGTGACCGTGCCCAACTCGGGCGGTATGCACGGTATTGAGGCCGCGGCCGTGCTGGGTGCCGTGGGCGGCGACGCCAAGAGCGCGCTCGAGGTGCTCGAGAGCGTTAACGATGAAGACCGTGCTCGCGTGGCCGAGCTCCTCGCCGACGCCGGCTACTGCGATGTGTCGCTTGTCGAAGGTGTGCCCAACCTCTACATCAAGGTGACTGCGACGGCCGGGGGCCATACCGCGGTCGTCGAGATTACCGACCACCACACCAACGTCACGTGCCATACGCTCGACGGTATTCCGGTATGCGGCAAGTCGGCGGGGGAGTGTGCCGCCTGCGCCGAGCGCGTGGTGGCCGAGCGTGCGGCAGATAACGCCGACACCCCTATGAGCATTGAGTCCATCATCGACTTTATCGAGGACGGCGACATTGAGGACGCCCGCGCTGCCGTTGAGCGTCAGATTGAGCTGAATGGCGCGATCAGTGCCGAGGGCCTTGCGCACGCTTGGGGCGCCGAGGTGGGTCGTACGCTGCTGGGTGCTCGTGCCGATGACGTCGCCTGCCGTGCCCGCGCCCGTGCGGCCGCCGGGTCCGACGCCCGCATGAACGGTTGCGCGCTGCCGGTCGCTATTGTGTGCGGCTCGGGCAATCAAGGCATTACCTGCGCATTGCCCGTCATGGAGTATGCCGAGTACCTGCGCTGCGACCACGAGCGCCTGGTGCGCGCCGTGATGCTGTCCGATTTTATCGCCGTGCATATCAAGAGCTATATTGGTGCGCTCTCGGCGTTTTGCGGTGCCATTTGCGCCGCGTGCGGTGCCGGCGCCGCGATTACCTGGCTGTGCGGTGGCACGCGCGAGCAGATTGGCGCGACGGTCTCGAATACGCTTGGCAACGTGGGCGGCATCGTGTGCGACGGCGCCAAGGCGAGCTGTGCCGCCAAGATCTCGGCTGCCGTTGATGCGGCGATTCTGGGCCACGATATGGCCATGCAGGGTCGCGGCTTCCGCGCCGGCGAGGGCCTGATCCAAGATACCGTCGAGCAGACGATTGCCAGCATGGGCTACGTGGGCCGCGTGGGCATGAAAGATACCGACGTCGAGATCCTCAATATCATGATCGGCAAAACCCAAGTCTGTTAGTTACGCGGTTTTACCAAACCGCGTAACCAGTCGACGCTGCAAACGCCCCTAAGCGGCAATCTGCCTTTCAATCGTCGGGCATGGCCAGAAGGCCTATGCCCTCCTCTTTCAAGGCACATTGCTCGCTTAGGGGCGTTTTCGCTGACTTATGCTCAACCTGCGGCGATATTTTGTTTGGAGCGAGGGGTCCTACGATAGTTCGTCGGCTACTTGGTGTTCGTAGAAGGCTTCGATTACGGCGTTAAAGTCGCGGGCGAAGTCTTCCATGGTTCCGCGCCAGGTGGCTCGGCCGGGTTTTCCCTGGCCAACATAGGCAGTTTGAATGCCGCAGGCGGGACTGGGGAAGTCGCGCTTGGGATCGTTGCCCACCATAAGGACCTCGTGTGGCTCGAGCCCCATCACCTGAAGCTGCTCTAGATAGTAGGTGGCATCGGGCTTGCATCGGGTTGCGTTTCCCA
>CABSMX010000127.1 GCA_902478945.1 uncultured Collinsella sp. | reverse complement strand
GCCGAGCCCAAGCCGAGCCGTGATGAGATGACCTTTGCCCAGCGCATGGTCACCTCCAAGGAGCCTACGGGCGAGAATGAGATCCCCGGCATGGCTCCGGCTCAAAAAATCATCATCGTGCTCGCCCTCATCGCGTTTATCGTCTTTATGGTCTACACGATCACGGGCAGCATGGGCCTGCACTAACCTGTTCGCGCCGGGCTCCATGCCCGCACGTCCGCCTCGTCCAACCCTCAACTTCTGCACCACTCATCCGAAAGGTCGCCCCATGGCTTTGACCGATATCTCTCATCCCACCGACATTGCAATGCTCACCGATCTGTACGAGCTCACTATGGCCCAGGGCCTGTGGGAGAGCGGCAAGGCCAATGAGCAGGGTTGTTTTACCGCGTTTTACCGCGACCATCCCTTTGGTAGCGCCTACGCCGTCATGTGTGGTACCGCCGAGCTGCCCGAGCTGGTCGAGAACCTGCGCTTTACGCCCGAGGACATCGACTACCTCGCCTCGCTCCAGGCCCCGGCCGGCGGTGCGATGTTCAAGCCTGGATTCCTCGACTACCTGCGCGATTTTCGTGCGCATGTAAATATCGACGCCGTCCCCGAGGGCGAGCTCGTCTTTCCGCGCGAGCCCATGGTGCGCGTCACCGGCCCCGCGCTGGAGTGCCAGCTGCTCGAGACGGCGCTGCTCAACATCGTCGGCTTCCAGACACTTGTGGCCACCAAGACGGCGCGCGTGGTGTTGGCGGCGGACGGCCGTCCCGTGGCCGAGTTTGGTCTGCGCCGCGCCCAGGGTCCCGATGGCGGTCTGGCCGTCGCCCGCGCAAGCTATGTGGCCGGCTGCTCGTCCACGTCTAACGTGCTTGCCGGGCGCCGTTACGGCATCCCCGTCTTTGGCACACACGCGCACAGCTGGGTGATGAGCTTTGACTCCGAGCTCGAGGCCTTCCGCGCCTTTGCCAAGTCGAGTCCCAAGAATTGCACGCTGCTCATCGACACCTACGATGTGCGCGAGGGCTGCGAGCATGCCATTACGGTTGCCAAGGAGATGGAGGCGGTGGGCGAGCGCCTGTCGGCCATTCGCATCGACTCGGGCGACCTCGCCAAGCTGTCCAAGTATGTCCGCGGCCGTTTTGATGCCGAGGGCTTGCCCTATGTAGGGATCTCGGTTTCCAACGATCTGGACGAGTACACGATTCAGTCGCTGCTCGACCAAGGCGCGCCCATCGATAGCTTTGGCGTGGGTACCAAGCTCGCGACCTGCTACGACCAGCCTGCGCTGGGCGGTGTGTATAAGCTTTCTGCCCGCCGTGCGAGCGAGGCGGACCCGTGGACGCCGGTGGTTAAGCTCTCCGAGCAGCCCTACAAGCGCACGATCCCGGGCGTGCAGCGCGTGCGCCGCTATTACGACGGCTTTGGCGGCCCGATCTGCGACATGATCTATGACGAGGATCATCTGTCTGGGGAGGGCGCCGCGCGTGGCAATACCCTCGTGGCCGTGAACGATGCTGCGCTGGTGACCGATGTGTCCGAGCTCGAGTATCGCGAGCTGCTGGCGCCGATCGTGCGCGATGGCAGCGCCGTTGCCCCGCGCGAGAGCATTGAGGACGCACGCGAGCGTTGCACCTGGGCACTGGACCATCTGGATCCGGTCTACAAGCGCTTCCTGTACCCGCAGACTTATGTGGTGGGCATGGAGCAGGGCTTGGCACAGGTGCGCGACGAGCTCGTGCGCAAGAACATGGCCGCGGCTTCTGCCTTTCCCTGGGCAAAATGATCCGAAGGGGACGGAGGAAAACGGATCATTTTCTCGCCCGCCTGCTCAACATTCGATTGGTTTGACGTATGACGACTTCTTATAAAACGATGGTGGTAAAGATCGGTTCGTCCACGGTTGTGGGCGCCGACGGCAAGGTCAACCGCGCCTTTATCGGCGGGCTTGCCGATCAGGCAGCAGCGCTGCGCAAGCTCGGCTGGCGTCTGGTCGTGGTGAGCTCGGGCGCTATCGCCTGTGGCTATCCCGTGCTGGGCTTCGACCGCAAGCCAGTCGGCGACCTGCCGAGCCTGCAGGCCTGCGCCTCGGCCGGTCAGTGCATCATCTCGTCGGCCTACGACGAGGAGTTTCATGCGCGCGATCTGCTCACCTCGCTCGTGCTGCTCACGCGCCATGACACGGCCCGCCGTACGTCTTACCTGCACGCGCGCGACGCCCTGCTGCGCCTGGTGGAGCTTGGCGTGGTGCCGGTCGTCAACGAGAACGATACCGTTACCGTCGATGAGATCAAGTTTGGCGACAACGACACGCTGGCAGCGCTTGTGAGCTGCCTGGTTTCTGCCGATCTGTGCGTGACGCTCTCGGACATCGATGGTCTCTATACCGCCAATCCGCATGAGGACCCCACGGCCGAGTTTGTCCCGGTCGTGCATAAGATCGATGCCAAGATTATCGCCTCGGCGGGCGATTCTTCCACATCGGTGGGCACGGGCGGCATGATTACCAAGATCCGCGCGAGCCGCATCCTGATGACGGCGGGCATTCAGAGCGTGATTTGCTCGGGCGAGGAGCCCGATGCGCTCGTGCGCCTCGCCCGCGGCGAGAGCGTGGGCACGCTGTTCGATCCGCCGGCGGAGCGCCTGGACATTGCGCCCCGCAAGCTGTGGATCGCGCTGGGTGACAAGGCGCATGGCTCGGTGACGGTCGATGATGGCGCCGCAAAGGCGCTGGTCAGCCGTGGTTCTTCCCTGCTTGCGGTGGGTATTCGCGAGGTCGATGGCGCGTTTGCCGAGGGCGATGTGCTCGACGTGTGCGACCCGAGCGGCATGGTTGTCGCCCGCGGTATCGCCGAGGCCGATTCGGACGTGCTGGAGCTTGCGGCCGGACGTCGCCAGGACCAGATTGCCGGCAACCGCCTACTGGCAGACCTGGCCGAAAAGCCTGCGATCCACAGGGACAATCTGATCGTCTTCGCCTAACGGGTCGACGCTGCGCGCCGCCCAGAGCGACAATTTGTCATTCAAAAGGCGAGGCATGACCATCAGGTCTATGCCTCGCCTTTTTCATGCCAACTTGTTCGCTCTGGGCGGCGCTCGCTTCTTTTCTTCGACCTGCGGCTTAAAGCCACTCGCTTAGGGGCGTTTTCGCTTTCCGCCTTCTACCTGCGATGGCCGTAACGCCGGCATATCGTAAGTTGCGGTGAAATAGGGATGGCTTGGCGGCTTTAAAGCCTTTAACAGTCCCTATTCCACCGCAACTCGTTGAGGCAACTGGGTCCCACTGCCGGCAGTTGGGGACGTTCCTTTTGTGCCGGCAGGTGGGGACACTCCTTTGCTAGAAGATCTGACGCAGGTCTCCGCGGTTGAGGCCTTCGTCGAAGAGATGCTTGAACACCATGCTGCCGTGAAGGCCATCGTGCTCAAACTCGTTCGTCACCCAGGCATGTGAGTTGCCAATGCGGCTTAGCGTGTCGAGCTGCAGGCCCGAATCGACGTACATGTCGTCGAAGTACACCGCAGCCTGGAGTGGTACTTCGTTGCAGGCCAGGCGCTGCGGGTCGTAGATCTTGTCCCAGCTGGTGTCTTCCATCAGCAGATCCATGGCGGGCTTGAAGGGCTTGAGCTCGGGCATCTGCTCAAACATCCACGGGAACATAGCCTCACCGGTAAACATGAGCGGGCGCGCGAGCTTGTCGAACTCGGCGCGATGGGCCTTCTCCTCTGCCGCGGCCCAGCGAATGGGCATGGTGTCGCCGTCGGCGTAGATGAACTCCTGCAGCGTCCAGTACAGCGGGTTTGTGCGCGTGTTGGTGCGCTCGAAGGCGCGCATCAAAAAGCTGTCGGATACCGAGGAACCGCAGCTCAGCGTGCCGTCTCCGTCAACAAAAGCATGGTCGATAATCCAGTGCATGCGCTCGAAGCTCGGCTTCATGCCAAAGTCGCTGCCCATGAGCTGCAGGCGCTCGACCGTCATCGGCGAGCCGTCGGGTAGCACGGGCTTTTGCTCCTCGATCGCATCGGCCAGCGCCGCCACGCGCTCGACGTCGGCGGGGTAGCGGTCGTAGTACTGCTGCGTTTTGACTGCCATGCGCGGGAACGTGTGCGCGTAGACCTCGCTGGCGCTCGCCGGCACGTGTGGAATACCGCCGCAGGTAAAGCTTGCCGCCACGCCCTCGGGGAAGAGCGACAGATAGCTCAATGTCAAAAAGCCGCCGTAGCTCTGCCCCAGTGTGACCCAGGGCTTGCCGCCAAAGCCCACCAGGCGCAGGTACTCAAAATCGCGCACGATGGAGCCTGTCTCTTATACACATCTCCGAGCCCACGAGACTACGCTGCATCTC
>CABSMX010000126.1 GCA_902478945.1 uncultured Collinsella sp. | reverse complement strand
GGCTGCCCCCACGCCAGCCGCGATCGTCGCGATGACTGGCGCAACTACGACGATACCCGCGAGGATCGTCGCGGCTATCGCGGCGGGCGTGGGGGCAACCAGGCCGGCTCCCGTGGCGGCCGCGCCGGCGGTCGCGATAACCGTGGCAGCTATGGTAACAGCCGTGGCGGCAAGCGCGGCGGCAGCTCCCGTCGTCCCGGTGACGGCGGCGGCAAGCGCAAGTAGCATACGCGTCGCGCTCTAAGTCGAGGCGACCAGAGGGCTCCGGGCACGTTTTTGCTCGGAGCCCTTTTTGGTGCAAAGAGGTCAGGTTAATCTGCACCAACGTCTTGAAGTTGCGGTGGAATACGGACTGTTTTGGCCTTTTGAGCGGCTTTTCAGTCCCTATTTCACCGCAACTCACGATTGGTGCAAACAAACCTGTCCACGATGCACCAGAGTGAGGAGTGTCCCCGAGTGCCGCATTGTGGGTAACGCGTTTTATCAAATATGGCATTTATCTGCGGTAATGTTCTATTTCACCGCTGAGGACGACGTTTCATACCGCCTGCCGAACCGTGTTGCTGCCAAACAACTTTATAGGTCAGTGTGTTGCGTGTAGCAATTTCGCCCGGCCTCGCCTCCGGGCTGCCATGTGAGAGGGGATCTTATGGCTCGACTGCATGTAATGGAACGCAGCCACGCTCAGGCCGTCATGGACGACCTGCACGATGCGCTCGGACGCCGTTTGGCGGTGAGCTCGCTCGCCCCGTGTCCCGTTGAGTTTACGGCAGCGCTCGTCAACCTGTGTTCCACCCAGAGCTGCGGCAAGTGCACGCCCTGTCGCGTAGGCCTGAGCGCGCTGAGCGACCTGCTCGCCGATGTGCTCGAAGGGCGTGCCGATGAGTCCACGCTCAACCTTATTGAACGCACGGCCTGCACCATCTACCTTTCGAGCGACTGCGCCATCGGCTACGAGGCCGGCGCCATGGCGCTCACGGCCATTCGCGGCTTCCGCGACGACTTTGAGCATCACATCCGCGAGCACTCCTGCGGCTTTGACCGCGAGGCCCGCGTCCCGTGCGTCTCGGGCTGCCCGGCGCACGTCGACATTCCCGGGTACATTTCGCTCGTCGAGGCCGGCCGCTATGCCGATGCCGTCAAGGTCATTCGCAAGAACAATCCGCTGCCGCTCGTCTGCGGCCTGGTGTGCGAGCATCCCTGCGAGATGCACTGCCGCCGCGGCATGGTCGATGACCCCATGAATATCCTTGCCCTCAAGCGGTTTGCCGTTGAGCACAGCGACCTCAACGACCGCAAGCCGCATGTAGTGGACAACACCGGTAAGCGCGTCGCCGTGATCGGCGGCGGCCCGGCCGGCCTTTCCTGTGCTTACTACCTGGCCGTGATGGGCCACAAGGTGACCATCTTTGAGCAGCGCCACCACTTGGGCGGCATGCTGCGCTACGGCATCCCCAGCTATCGTCTGCCGCGCGAGCGCCTGCAGGCCGAGATCGACTGGATTTTGAGCGCCGGCATCGACGTGGAGCTCGACCACTCCGTGAACGGCGAGGAGCTCGCCCGCCTGCGCGACGAGTTCGATGCCGTCTACCTGGCCATCGGTGCCCACAGCGATAAGAAGCTCGGCCTTCCGGGCGAAGAGGCGCCCGGCGTGGAGTCGGCCGTCAAGATGCTGCGTGCTATCGGCGACGACGAGCTGCCCGACCTGAGCAGTCAGCGCGTGTGCGTCATCGGCGGCGGCAACGTTGCCATGGACGTGGCTCGCTCTGCCGTGCGCTGCGGTGCCGAAAAGGTGAGCATCGTCTACCGCCGTCGCATCTGCGACATGACGGCCCAGGATGCCGAGATCGCCGGCGCCCAGGCCGAGGGCTGCGAGGTGCTGGAGCTGACGGCTCCACTCGCTATCGAGACGGGCGAGGAAGGTCGCGTGAGTGGCCTGCGCGTGCAGCCGCAGATTATCGGCGAGCCCCGCCGCGGTCGTCCGGCTCCGCGTGCCGCCGCCACGCCCGAGCGCGTCATCCCCTGCGAGCGCGTGTTTGTGGCCATTGGTCAGGACATCGATTCCAAACCGTTTGAGGAGATGGGCATTGCCTGCAAGTGGGGCTGCATCGTCACCGATTCGGACGGCGCCGTGTCCAACTTCGATGGCCTCTTTAGCGGTGGCGACTGCCAGACCGGCCCCGCCACCGTCATCCGCGCCATCAATGCCGGTCGCGTGGCTTCGGCAAACATCGACCGCTACCTGGGCTTCGACCACAAGATCAAGCTCGAGGTCGAGCTGCCGACCGTTCAGTTTAAGGGCAAGCATGAGTGCGGCCGCTGCGAGCTGGGCGAGCGCGAAGCCGGCGAGCGTATTCACGATTGGAATCTGGTCGAGCAGGGTCTCACCGAGCAGGAGGCGCGCCAGGAGGCGAGCCGCTGCCTGCGCTGCGACCACTTTGGCTTTGGCGCGTTCCGCGGAGGGAGGAACCTGGAATGGTAGAGCCCAACAAAACCACCGTCAGCGACAACACCGAAAACGGAGCGCACAACATGGTCAGGCTCATTATCGATAATTGCGAGGTCGCGGTGCCCGATCACACCACGATCCTGGACGCGGCCAAGTCCGTCGGCATCCAGATTCCCACCCTGTGCTACCTGCGCGATCTAAACGAGATCGGTGGTTGCCGCGTGTGCGTGGTCGAGGTTGAGGGCTGCGACCAGCTGGTTGCCGCCTGCAACAACTACGTGCTCGACGGCATGGTGGTCCACACCAACAGTCCCAAGGCCCGCGAGGCTCGTCGCACCAACGTGCAGCTGCTGCTGTCCCAGCACGATTCGCAGTGCACGAGCTGCGTGCGCAGCGGCAACTGCAACCTACAGACCATCGCCAACGACCTGGGCATTTTCTATCTGCCATATCAAAGGCATTTGGCGGGCGAGGGCTGGGATTTCGATTTTCCCATCATCCGCGAAAACGACAAGTGCATTAAATGCATGCGCTGCATTAAAGTGTGCGAGAGCGTGCAGGGGCTAGGGATCTGGGACCTGACCAACCGCGCCACGCATACCGCCGTGGGCACTCGTGGGCGTGCGCCGATCGGCAAAACCGATTGCGTCGCGTGCGGCCAGTGCATTACACATTGCCCGACGGGCGCGCTGCGCGAGCGCGACGACACCGAGACCGTGTTCGATGCTCTCGCCGATCCCGATAAGATCGTGCTGGTGCAGATCGCGCCGGCCGTACGTAGTGCTTGGGGTGAAGAGCTCGGCATTCCGCGCGAGGAGGCCACCGTCGAGCTTCTGGCGTGCGCGCTGCGTCGCGTAGGCTTTGAATACGTGTTCGATACCGATTTCTCGGCCGACCTCACCATCATGGAGGAGGGCTCCGAGCTGCTCGAGCGCCTGGGCGCCGCTGCCAAGGGTGAGGGCGACAGCCGCGGCTGGCCCATGTTTACGAGCTGCTGCCCGGGCTGGGTGCGCTTTGTGAAGGCCCGCTATCCGGAGTTTGTCGACAGCCTGTCCACGTCAAAGTCGCCGCAGCAGATGTTCGGCGCTATTGCCAAGACGTATTACGCCAAGGTGCTGGGCGTGGAGCCCGAGCGTCTGTTTGTGGTGTCCGTGATGCCGTGCACGGCCAAGAAGGCCGAGTGTGCGCTGCCGAGCATGGTGGGCGAGGGCGGCGCGCCCGACGTAGACGTTGCGCTGACGGTGCGCGAGATGGTACGCATGATCCGCGCGAGCCACGTGAGCGTGGACACGCTGGTCGAGGAGCCGCTTGATACGCCGCTGGGCTTTGGCACGGGCGCGGGCGTGATTTTTGGCGCCACGGGCGGCGTGATGGAGGCCGCCGTGCGCTCGGCATATTACCTGGTGACGGGCAAGAACCCCGATGCGGACTTCTTTACCGACGTGCGCGGACTCGACGGCTGGAAGGAAGCCGTGGCCGATATCGATGGCACCAAGGTGCGCGTCGCCGTGGCGCACGGGCTGGGCAACGCCGCCCGCCTGCTCGATGCGATTCGCGACGGCCGTGCGAGCTATGACTTCGTTGAGGTTATGGCGTGCCCGGGCGGCTGCGTCGGTGGCGGCGGTCAGCCCATCCACGACGGCTGCGAGCTGGCAGCCGAGCGCGGCCAGGTGCTGTGGGGCCTGGATGCGAAGGCGGACATTCGCTTCTCGCACGAGAATCCCGATGTTCAGGCGTGCTACAGCGAGTTCTTGGGTGCGCCGCTTTCGCCGCTGGCCGAGGAGCTGCTGCATACCGACCATCACGCCTGGTCGATGCCCAATGAGGGGGCGTGCTAGCGATGCGCGCTTTTGATGTTGAGATGTCGCGCCGGGGGTTTGCCTCGGTGCTCGCCGCGGGCGCCCTGTCGCTTGCGC
>CABSMX010000125.1 GCA_902478945.1 uncultured Collinsella sp. | reverse complement strand
TGGGCATGGTGTACTAAACCGATCTGCTGACTTGAACTTCCGATTGCCATAGGGCGGGCGCTACGGCGTCCGCCTTTTTTGGTGCCCGACCGACTCGGCTCTACCCATTGCACTCCCCCGACAAACGGGAACGGGCCCGCCGGCAGTCAGTTGCCAGCGGGCCCGTTCCCGAAGTACACCGTTGAATCGCACAGAGGGGAGGGATGCGAATCAAACTCAACAGGGCAGGCTTTTTCATCGCCTATTGCCTGCTCCGTTGCTGAATACAATATAGTTCACCATGGTTTACTTTGCAGCATCAATATGAGCCGCCATAGCTTCTCCATAAGTTAGCCCCGGTAAACCTACAACGGAAAACCACCACAAAGGGGACAGGCACCTTCGTGGTGGTTTTGGCCACGAAAGAGCTGTTAGAGTCCGGCAGGCCAGCGACAGGCGGCCAAGTCGACGTGCATGTCGTCCTTAAACGCCACACCCTCCCCTAGCAAAAGCTCACGTTGAGCATCGGGGCCGCCAAAAGCAAAACCCTCACAGATACGGCCGTCGGCAAACACCACGCGGTGACAGGGAATCTCACCGGGGCGCGGATTGTTATGCAGGGCATACCCCACGTACCGCGCACTTCGTGGACGACCGGCAAGCAGCGCCACCTGACCATACGTGGCGACCATCCCCTCGGGGATCTGCTCGACCACCTCGTACACCCGTTCAAAAAAGCCCTCAGACGCCATCGCTCGCTCCCTTCTCCGCATTAACAGCATAAAGAAATGATCCCTTGGGGACGGAGGAAAACGGATCATTCGCGGCCTCCGTGCGGTCGATGATCCGTTTTCCTCCGTCCCCAAGGGATCATTTGTTGGCGGGTCGGTTAGTTGGCGGGCTGGAAGAAGGCTACGGCTACGGCGCCGGGGCCTACGTGGGTGCCGATGGTGGCGCCGATGGTGTGAACGGGCAGTTCGCCTTCGGTGTGGCCAGCCCACAGTGCCGCGCTGTCCTCGATATACTTCTTGAGCACCGCATCCGAAAGGCCGGTATAGCCGAGCGCCAGCGGCATGGAAAAGTCGATGCCGCCCGCCTTTTCGACCTTTTGGTTCAGCAGGTTGCGGCCGTTCTTGGAACCGCGCGCCTTGCCCAGCTGCACGATCAGACCGTCCTCGACAGCCACCACGGGCTTTACGTTGAGCAGCGTACCCACGGCGCCGGCCGCAGCAGACAGGCGACCGCCGCGCACCAGATATTCCAGCGTCTCGAGCAGGCCGATAACCACCACGCGGTCGCGCACGGCCTCAACAGCCGCCGCGATCTGGACCGCACTACGGCCCTCGTCCACCAAGCGCAGCGCATACTCGACCAGCACGCGCTCGCCCAGGGTGACGTTGTTGCTATCAACCACGAACACGTCGCCGCCCGGCGCCTCGGCAAGTGCGGTACGGGCACTCTGATTGGTGCCCGAAAGCTTGGCGCCCACGGTAATAATCACAGCCTCATCGCCGGCTTCACGAACCTCGGCGATAGCCTGCGAAAACGCGTACGGGTTGACCTGGCCGGTCTTGGGCAGCTCATCGCGCTCCACGAGCATCTCGTAAAAGCGCTGATGATCGATGTCGACGCCATCCATGTACACATCGGTGCCAAAGGTGACGGACAGCGGCAAAACAGCCAGTGCTGGGTGCTCGGCCGGCGACATATCGCTTGCGGAATCGGTAATAATGCGGACGGACATAACGAATCCTTTCTTACGCAGGTCCCGCGCAGGGAATTTTGACAGCAATGCCCCGGCACGGTATACGCGTTTAAACGGGACGATGCAGTTGTTAATGGGAAGCAAATGCCCAGGCGGCCCTACAGCTCGCGCAAGGTGTTGAGAATCGTACGCAGCGATGCATACATCTGCTCGCGCTGCTCCACGCCCATGGCCTTACCGGTGGTGTCGAGCACTTCGCGAATAATGCGATCGGCCTCGTTCATGCTCTCGCCGCCCAACGTGGTCAGGCGAACCGGGGCGCGATACTTAACGGCGGCTTCGGCCGAATCGTCGACCTCGACGTAGCCGCCCTCCTCCAGATGCGCCAGCGTGCGCGAGACGGCAGCGCGAGTCACGCCTGCCATGCGGGCGAGGTCGGCGCCAGTCAGGCCGTCCTTGCTGCGCTCAAGATAGTACAGGCACATGATGTCGGAGCCCTTAAGGCCCAGCCTTGCGCCCTCAGATGTCTTAATGCGCTGAATCTCCTTGTAGAGTCCGCTGATCAGTCCGACAAAGTCCTCGAAACGTGTCTCGTCGCTCTGCTGCATGGGAGACGACCGCCTTTCGCTTGCATAATGCTAACGGGTAAACATCTTAGCCGTACCCAGCGACCGCAAGCCCCGCACGCCATATTTGTTAACTCATCAACATAAAAACCACCACAAAAGGGACAGGCACCTTTGTGGCGGTTTGGGGCATCAATAGGTTCTAGGCGCCGCTACAGCTCCACGCGGGGATTGTCGCGGGTCACAAGCGTCTTAACGACAACCGTCGCTCCCAGATAGCGCTCGAGCAGATCGGCAAGACGGTCGATGGCGGCCTGACAGTCCCCCATGCGCTCGGGCTCTACACACTCAATCGCCAGGAATGCGTCGGCCGAATCGTCGGACAGAGCCGTTCGAACGCCGTCGCGCCAGTTCCAGCAGCGGCACACGGCGCCTGCATCATCGATATAGGCCAGCTCGCCGGGAAGCGTCGGGTCATCCGCTTCCTCGCCAAGCGGCAAGAACGCATCGCCACCGTCGGTCACCTTCAAGCGAAGATCGCCCTCAATCGCATGCAAATCCTCGCCTCCCACGGGCAACGCGTAGGTCAACGACACCGTGTTGTAAATATCCACCGCGGGTGTAATGTGGCCCACCGGCTTGCCCTTGAGCACGCGCTTGAGCAGGTTCTCGATTGAACAGCGCGCGCCCTTTTTGGTCTTGAACAGACGATAGGCCTCGCGCCATGCCTTGACCGGTGCGTTCTCGCTGATTGTATCGCTGGTCAGATGACGCTCCGCATCGATATTCGCGCGATCGAGCAACGCCGCAATCGCATCCACGTCCTCTTGAGGAATCTGAGCCGTGGACTTCATACCCTCCACGACCACCACACCGACCGCTGCCTGCGGAAACAGCTCCCAGAATGAATCCTCGGCAATAAAGCTCTTCATACGTGCTCCCTTCACGATTCGCCCCAATGCGAATGCCTAAACAAAAAGCGCCCTTACAACGGCCACCTTCAAAGTCCTACGGTGCCGTCACAAGAGCGCTTGCGCTGTCCCCATCCGGAGAAGGGGACGATATGTCAGGCGTATTGTAACCCGAGTCATCCGCGCGAGCAAAACCACCACAAAGGTGCCTGTCCCCTTTGTGGTGGATATGGTCTCGCGACGACGCTAGCGGCGAAGTCCCAGCAGCCCGCGGCCGCGATGACGAGCGTCGGCGGGCACCTGAGCGTGCGGGCCGGCGGCCTTAACGGACTCGGGCAGGTGCGAGTACTTCTTCTCGAAGTTCTCCTCAAACATCACCGCCAGGTTGTGCGCTGCCTCGTCGTAGCGCGCGGTGCTCTGCCAGTACTGGCGCGGCACCAGGATACCATCGGGCACACCGTGGCACGTAGTGGGAATGTCGACATTAAAGATATCGTCGTGCACGAACTCGCTGTCCTCGATGGTACCGTCGAGGGCGCGGGCCACCAGGGCGCGCGTGTAGGCAAGCTCGATGCGATGGCCCACGCCGTAACCGCCACCGATCCAGCCGGTGTTGACCAGATAGACACGGGTGCGACCGTCGGCGATACGCTCGCCGAGCATCTTGGCATAGACCATGGGATCGAGCGGCATAAACGGCTCGCCAAACAGCGAGGAGAACGTGGGCGTGGGCTCGGTGACGCCGACCTCGGTGCCGGGGATCTTGGCGGTGAAGCCCGTCACAAAGTGATACATGGCGGCGTCGGCCGTCAGGCGCGAGATGGGCGGCAGCACGCCAAAGGCATCACAGGTCAAAAACAGCACGACGCTCGGAGTGGTGCCCATGCCCTTGGTCCACGCGTTGGGAATATGCTCGACGGGATAGGCCACGCGCGTATTGTGCGTGATCGAGACGTCATCATAGTTAGGCTTGCGATTCTCATCGAGCACCACGTTTTCGCAGATGGCGCCAAAGCGGACGGCGTTGAAGATCTCGGGCTCATGGAACGCGTCCAGGCCCTCGCACTTGGCATAGCAGCCTCCCTCGATGTTGAAGATGCCCATGTCGGACCAGCCGTGCTCGTCGTCGCCGATCAGCAGGCGCGTGGAGTTGGCCGAAAGCGTGGTCTTGCCCGTGCCGGAAAGGCCAAAGAACACGGCCGTCTCGTGCGTGACGGGATCCATGCTGGCCGAGCAGTGCATGGGTAGCACGTCGTCCTCGACGGGCAGTAGGTAATTCATAACGCTGA
>CABSMX010000124.1 GCA_902478945.1 uncultured Collinsella sp. | reverse complement strand
CGGAGATGTGTATAAGAGACAGCGTCATAGGCAAAGGAACGAAGCAACGCCGCGACAAATACACGTGGCGCTACCGTCACAGCCTCGGCAAGGATCCGGTCACGGGCAAATACCGCTATTCGCCGTGGCAGACCATACATACCACCAAAAGCCGAGAGGTCGACGCCGCACTCGAAGCCTACAAGGCAGAACTCAACAGCGGCACCTACGTCCAAAAATCGAGGGACACCGTCGGCTCGTACGCAAAAAAGTTCCACGACAACCGCGAAGGAACCATCACGCCGCTCGCCTACTCGACATCCTACTCAATCGAGAACCGGACGCGCACATCACATGCGTGATGCTCATGCTCGACACCGACATGAGAAGGGCAGAAGCCCTCGGGATGACGTGGTCCGATGTCTCCGTCGAGAACAGAAGCATCCTCATTGAGCAGCAGTTCGCGGCCGATCGAAGCGTTCGCTCGCCCAAAAGCAAGAAAAGCGTGCGGAGGATCTCGATAAGCGAGACGCTGACGTCGTATCTCGAATTCTGGAAAAAGGAGCAGGCCCGCGAAATGGAAGCCTTCGGCCTGGAACAAGTCAAAGGCACTCCGCTCGTCCACTCATTCGAACGAACGAAAGACAGGCATCCCCAAGTCAACTTCATGGACCTGAATGGGTTTTCGCGCTGGTTCAGAAACTTCAGCGTCGAGAACGGGTTCGGCAAGTTCGAAGGCGTTCGAACATACCATTATGTGAAGGAAACTGTCGACGGGGAAACGATTTCGAAGCGTTATGAGCATAAAGAGTGGCTCGAATTGAGGGATTACCTCAGGAAGCATCCCAAGGTTCGCGAGGCGAGGCATATCAGCACATATGAGAGCGAGCACCTTCCTTACGGATATTCGGGCCTATCGAGCCACACCGCTACTGCCGCTACTGCCCGCTACTGCCCGCCAGCTTCCGAACCAGCGGGCGGTAGCAGCACCCCGAACATCTCGCCGAGAGCGCAGAGAGTCGTCGACCTGGCGGCCAAGGCCGACATCGAGGACGTGATGCTGTGCGACCTGCCCGGCGTCCTGTCCTTCCTAGGGCTGCCACCTGAGACGGAGATGCCGCCGGGCAACAAGGGGAAGACGAAGCTCAAGAAGCTCTACAGGAAGGTGGCGCCGAACAAGGCATACCACTCCGGCGAGCGCGCCAAGGATTTGATCTCGCACCTCGACATGGCAGAGATCAGGGCATCGGCGCCCGTCCCGCTCGGAGAGATAGACAGAGCGGTCGTAAGCGGCTGATGTAACTTCTGACACCCTAGAACTTACATCGAGCCCCGATTTTTGAGCTCGGGGCTCTTTTCGTCTAGATTGGAGACGCATGGCCGGACGAAAACAATTTGCGTCTGGTAATAAGCGTACGAAAGCGCAATTTACGTCTTAATTCCGTACGCAAATCAAGACGAAAATCGTTTACGTCTGCTTTAAATCCGTACGAAAACGGTTTTCGTCTTGCAGGGCAGTTGCCGTTTCTACAGTTCAACTTCCAGTTCGGCTTTGTGCTCGTAGAGGTAGTCGCGCATGTAGGGGATGGCAAATGAGACCTTGCCGTACGAGGGAGCCTCGATAATCGATTCTCTTAACAGGCGGCTGCGGACGGAACTCACCTGTTGAGGCGTTTTGTTTAGGGCATCGGCAACCATGCTGGTCGAGCTCGTCTGCCCCAAAGATGCCATGCTCAGCAGATAAGCGATGCACGTGGGCGGAATGCGCTGTAGCGCGGGCTCAATCACCATGGCACAGAAGCGTTCGCGTGCCGTTGCAATGCCGCGCTCGGCTTCTTCTTCTCCAATAATCGCTGTATGTGCACGTCTTGCCAACTGCCATGCGTAGTATCCAACGAGTTGGATCATGAAAGGATAGCCTTGCGTTGCCTCGGCAAGTTGGCCGACAATACCTGGCTGCAACTCCATGCCAGACGCTTCAATGGTTTCCTCGAGGGAGTACGACACTTCGGTTACTGCCACAGCCTTCAGATCAAAGGGGAGGGCACGGCGCAAAAACGTAAGTGTCTTTCCGTTGATGATGCTTTCAATCATCGAAGGCAGTCCAGCAAAAACAAAGGCGATATCAAGGTCTTCGCCGATAACTTGCTGAATCGCAATGGAGAGCGTTCGGACCTCATCGAGCTCTGCGTCTTGAACCTCGTCGAGAGTGATGAGCAGGCCGTTTCCATTCTTGGATATTGTCTGTCTCATGGCGTCGCGTAGCGATGGGCCGATTCGCTCAATGTCTATGCTGCCGATGGATATGCCAGCTACGGTGGGCTCAAATCTGGCGTGCTTGGCCTGGAATTTGGGCTGCAGCTGTTCGAGAATGCGCTGGCAAAGTCCCTCGGTTGCGACCTCTTTTATGACCGTCCAGCCACGGCTTTGCGCCAAACGTGAGCACTCGTCAAGGAGGACCGTCTTGCCCGTTCCACGGACGCCGGCTATGCGCATTAGGCGCCCAGGGGCACCAGGCCCGTTGGTGAGGCCTTCACTGAATTCTTCAAGTACATCTTCGCGGCCGATAATCGTGGGAGGTGTTTTACCTGCTGTGGGCTTAAAAGGGTTTGTTTGCATGTGAGCCGCCTTTGCTCAAGATATAGCAAGATATAGCAAAGTATAGCAAGATATAGCAAAGTATAGTGAGATATAGCAAAGTAAGCGCTACTCGCGGGTTTTGCGGTGGTGCTATTTTCCAAATGCCGCGCGGATAAAGCGCTGGGCGAACAGCTTGTTGGCAACTCACGAGGGCTCGGGGTGCCAATTTGGGGTGCAGTAGTGCTGCGCCACGAAAAGGGCCTATCTACTACGTTTGAGCCGCAGGGGTCAACCATAGTCGGCTTTTTCGAAAATCGACAAGCTGTCTACCTGCGGTTTTGTTTTCACGGTTTTCGGTATGGCCGAGGCTATCCGTGTTAACGTAGTAGATGGGCCACTTTTGTGGCAAGGGGGCCGATCTGCGGGCCAGGGTAGCTAAAAGAGCCCCGTCCCAAAAAGACTGATTGGGAGCTGGGGCGTGTCGATGCGATAGTATTGCATGGTGGTATTCGACTAACCGAGGGTTTATCCGAGGGCTTTATGGAACAACGCCAGCATAATCAGAGCCTGCAAGACCAGGCATACAACGCATTGCGCTCCAAGATCATCTATGCCGAGCTCAAGCCCGGCACGCGCCTTTCGGCGATTGGTCTGGAAAAGGAGACGGGAATCGGGCGCACGCCCATTCGCGAGTCCTTTGTGCGCCTGCGTGAGCAGGAGCTGGTGGAAACGCGTCCCAAAAGCGGCACCTATGTTTCTAAGATCAGCATGGAGCGCGCCGAGAACGCTTGCTTCTTGCGCGAGAAACTCGAGCGAAGCGTTCTCATTAAATGCTGCTCTGCCGCCACGCCCGAGCAAAAGCATCGGCTCGAGCAGATTCTTGCCGAGTCCGAGTCGCTCGACCATAGCGAAACGCGTCGCTTTTTCGATCTGGACAACCTGTTCCATGAGACGTGTTTTGTGATTGCCGGCCGCCATATGTTGTGGGATTGGATGAAGAGCGTCAATACGCATTTTGAGCGATACAACTGGTTGCGTATGGTGTCGCAGGATTTGGATTGGGAGCCGATTCGTCGGCAGCATCGCCGCATTCTCGAGGCTATTAAGAGGGGCGATACCGACGCGGCGAGCTATCTGGCAGAGACACACTTGCATTTGATGCCCGAGGAGCAGGGCCCGGTTATTGCCTTACATCCTGACTATTTTGAGCTGTCTAAAGACTCGGCTATCTAACCCATCATCGCAACTGCTCAAGACGCAAAAACGATGCTGCTCACCTACAGCGTTTTGCAACCGAGATTTTTAAAAAAATGTCTAAAATGGCTCAGGCTGCCGACAATTGGGAAACGGGGTGCGCTATGGCGCAGATGAGAATCAAGGACATTGCCGCCGAGGCGGGCGTGAGCCCGGCCACGGTCTCGCGCTATCTCAACAACCGCCCCGGGCAGATGACCGAGGAAACCCGTGCTCGCATCGCGGCGGTTATCGAGCGCACCGGCTATCGCCCGCGTGCCGCTGCGCGCAATCTGCGTAGCTCGCGTACGAACCTTATCGGCGTGATTCTGGCCGACATCGCCAACCCGTTCTCGAGCGCCATGCTCGAAGGGCTTTCCGCCAGCGCCGCCGCGCGCGGCTGCTCACTCATGACGGCCATTAGTGGCAACGACCCCGCCAAGGAGGCCGAGTCGCTCACCAGACTTATCGATGCCGGCGTGGACGGCCTGGTCGTCAACACCTGCGGAGGCAATGACGAGGCGATCGCCGCGGCAGCGGGACGTCTGCCCGTTGTGCTACTCGACCGCGACGTTGCCGACGGCGGTGTCGATCTGGTGACATCTAACAACCGTGAGCTGGTCGCCGGCCTGGTAGACGCCTGTCTCTTATACACATCTCCGAGCCCACGAGACTACGCTGCATCTCGT
>CABSMX010000123.1 GCA_902478945.1 uncultured Collinsella sp. | reverse complement strand
ATCTTACGAGCGAGTCCGTGCTCGGCTACATTCGCAAACGCGGGCTATATGCCGATTTGGGCCAAGAAGATTTTGAGTGATGGGGGTCTACGTTGTCGGTAGAGGATCAGTTTGAGGGCGATGAGCGCGCGCTGCTCAAGCGCATTCAAGAGCTGCTCGATGTTCGCATGAAGAATAAGCGCAAGCGCTATGTGCATTCGCTGGGTGTTGCCGAGACCGCACTTCATCTGGCCGAGGTCTACGGCGTTGACCGCTTTGATGCCGCTGCCGCCGGCCTGATCCATGACTGGGACAAAGTGCTCTCCGACGACGAGCTGGTCACGCGCGCTCTGCATTACGGCATTAAGATTGCCGGCTCTCCGTCTGCCGCGACGCCGCTTTTGCATGGCCCGGTTGCCGCCTATGAGCTTCCGCAGCTTTTTCCCGAGCTGTCGCCGGCGGTCTTTCAGGCTGTCGACCGTCACACCGTGGGCGCTTGCGACATGACGCCGCTCGATATGGTGGTCTTTGTGGCCGATGCCATCGAACCCAACCGCCACGGTGATTATGCCCATGCGCTGCGCAAGATGGTGGGGAAGTCCTCGCTCGACGAGTTGTTCTTCTCCTGTTTTGCGCAGGGTCTGGTCTATGTGATCCAGACCGGGCGTTATCTTTATCCCACGGCTATTACGATTTACAACCATTACGCCCAGCTGCGCTAGCTCGGGCTGTCTAGAAAGAGGTATTCCATGGCCGACGAGACCATGACCGACGAGCAGATTCTTGAAGGTGTGGAGCACAAGAGCTTCGTTGCCACGTCCGATCGCACTGCCGCAACGCTTTCCGCGAGCGGTGTTGCCGCCGAGGATGTTGCCCGCGCCGCCGCGCAGGCCGCCTACGACAAGAAGGGCGAGGACGTGCAAGTGCTCGACCTGACCGAGCTTTCCGATGTGTGCGACTACTTTGTCCTCGCTACCGGCACCAACAACCGTCAGGTTGATTCCATCGTCGACGAGATTGAGGAGAAGGTCGCCGAGGCTTGCGGCGAGCACCCGTTTTCCATCGAGGGCCGCGAGCAGAAGACCTGGATGCTCATGGACTACGGTTCGGTTGTCGTCCACGTCTTCACTCCTGAGGCGCGCGAGTTCTACCGTCTCGAAAAGCTCTGGGGCGACGCCCCCCAGCTTTCCCTTGACCTCCTTTAGTAGTTCATTTGGGACGGGCTTTTTAGCTAACCTTTACCGTTCGCCGGGCAGCTGCATCATTCGCAGCTGCCCGGCTTTCTTTTTGTCTAAGGGACTAATCGTTGAAGCGGGATTGGCGGCCGAAGGATAGGGCGGTGTCGCCGAACTTGTCTCGGACGGCGTCGATGGCGACCGAGAGGTCGCGACGGTCGCTGGATTGGGCTCCGCGGTCGTCGATTTCGCAGAACAGGTCGGTCTGGATACCGCCCTGATGGTCGAAGTCGCTCATGCCGACGCCCGCCAGGCGCACATGCATCCCTTCCTGCCAGATGTTGTCGAGCAGTTCGAGCGCCACTGCCACGAAGATGTTCTCATCGTCGGTCGGATGGGGCAGCCGGCGCTGTGCCGAGCGACCGTTTCCATACGAATACTTGAGTTTGAGCGTCACCGTGGCGCCCGTCAGTCCCTGACGGCGCAGACGGCGTCCCACTGACTCTCCCAATAGCGCAATCGCCGCTTCGATGTCCCCACGCTCAGTTAAATCGTTCGCAAAGGTGCGTTCATTGCTGACCGACTTGACCTCGCGCTCTTCATCGAGGCTCGTGACTTCGGAGAGTTCGAGTCCCAGCGCACGCTGGCGCATGCGTTCGCCGTTGATGCCAAAAATACAGGCCAAGGTGGATTCCGGTGCACGTGACAGCTCGCCGAGCGTGTAGATGCGCATGCGGCGCAGCCGCTCCTCGGCCGATCTCCCGATGCCGCTCATGGCAGATACCGGCAGCGCAGCCAAAAAGCGCTGCTCGGTTCCGGGGCGCACGATGGTCAGCCCAAACGGCTTGTCCCGCTCGCTTGCGATCTTTGCGACCGTCTTGTTGCAGCCTACGCCAATTGAGCAGGTCACTCCCAGCGCTGCGACGCGGTCGCTTATGCGCCGCGCAACCAGCAGCGGGTCCTCGGGTGCAAAGCGACCCGGTGTGATATCGATAAAGGCTTCGTCGATGGATACGCGCTCAACGCGCGGGGTCTCGTCGGCGAGAATCGCCATGACCTGTGCGCTGACCTCGTGGTAGCGATCAAAATGCCCATGCGTCCAAATGGCCTGCGGACAGAGGCGCCGTGCCTCGGCCGAGGGCATGGCGGAGTGCACGCCAAAGCGACGCGCCTCGTATGAGCAGGTGGACACGACGCCGCGAGAATCGGCATCGCCACCCACGATGAGCGGCTTGCCGCGCCACTCGGGATGATCGAGCATCTCCACGCTCGCAAAAAACGCATCGAGATCCATGAGGCCCACCGCCGGCCCCGTCCAGGGCGGCGGCGTGACGCCCGCAGCATCCTCATAACCGTATGTATGTTCGCGTCTTTTCATGGCATGAGTATACCGCGCAGCTCATGTGGGGTGCGTGGATGTGCTTGCAAATCGCGAATTCTTGTCTAAGATATGGATTTGCCTTCGACGACACCGAAGAAGTTGGTCTCACGGACTTCACCTGCCCGCGTCGATGGCGTATTATGTTCAACTGTTTGTTTGTAGTTGCAGCCTAAAGCTGCTTGGTTGGAGGAGTTTCCTTTGGCAGTCAAGATTCGCCTTGCTCGTCACGGCGCTAAGAAGCGTCCGTACTACCGTGTCGTCGTCGCCGATTCCCGCGCCCCGCGTGACGGTCGTATCATCGAGGAGGTTGGCCGCTACAACCCGATGACCGCCCCCAAGACCATCAACCTCGATCTCGAGAAGATCGCTGACTGGCAGTCCAAGGGCGCTCAGCTCACCGACGCTGTCGCTGCTCTGGTCAAGGCCGCCAACGAGGGCGAGAAGACCGAGACCGTCGTCAAGAAGTCCAAGAAGCAGCTCGCCAAAGAGGCCGAGGCCGCTAAGGCTGCCGCTGAGGCCGCTGAGGGCGCCGAGGAGTAAATCGTGCCTGAGGTTGACGCTGCACAGCTCGAGGGTGAGGCAATGCTCTCAGATCGCATCGCTGATCTCGTCGAATATCTCGTTGTTCAGATCGTCGACGACCCGGATTCCGTGAGCCTTGAGGTCATCGATGGTGACGACGCCTCCACGATTGAGGTTTCGGTTGCCGAGGATGACGTCGCTAAGGTCATCGGCCGTCGTGGCCGTACCATCAAGGCCATTCGCACGCTCGCCCGTGCACTGGCCGCTCGCCTCGACACTGCAGTCGAGGTAGAGGTTCTGGGCTAGGACCTTGAGGTCCCAGTACAAAAACATCGCCCGTGTGGTCAAGCCGCACGGAAGGAAGGGGGAGGTCCTCGCGCAGCCGCTGCGGGGGCTTCCTTCTGTATTGACGCCGGGTATGCGCGTCGCCTTGACGCCGCCGGCGCTCAAGCGCGACCGTTTTTGCACGGTCGTATCCGTCACCGATACGGGCGATGGCGATCTGGTCTCGTTTGAGGGCATTGACGACTTGACGGCCGCCGAGGGCATCACGGGATGCTACGTGCTGGCAAATCGTGACGATTTTGAGCTCGATTCGCTCGACGCTGCCTATACCGACCTGATGGGTCGCGAGGTGGTCGACGAGCGCTTCGGTTTGCTCGGTACGATCGTCGAGATCATGTCGACGCCCGCCAACGATGTTTGGGTTGTCGAGGGCAATCGGTACGGCGAGGTGCTGATTCCCGTGATCGAGCAGGTTGTGCTCGATCTTCCCGATCAGGGGACAATTTCCGTCCGCGTTATGGACGGTTTGATCGATATGGACAAGTAGGGAGGATAACATGCTGATCGAGACCCTTTCGGTCTTTCCCGAGATGTTTGAGCCCGTCATGTCCACATCGATCTTGGGCCGCGCCCGCAAGGCCGGCCTTTTTGATTTTAAGGCCTATAACCTGCGTGACTGGACGCACGACCGTCATCGTACCGTCGATGACGAGCCGTATGGCGGCGGGCAGGGCATGCTCATGAAGGTCGAGCCCATCGCCGAGGCCATCGAGGCTATTAGCTCCGAGGGTCCCAAGCCCACCGTGGTGTTCTTTACGCCCTGCGGCGAACCCTTTACGCAGCATGTGGCCGAGCGCTTGCTCAAAAGCGAGCGTCTGCTGTTTGTCTGCAGCCGCTACGAGGGCGTCGACGAGCGCGCGTATGCGTATGCCGACGAGCGCCTGTCGATCGGCGACTACGTGCTCACGGGCGGCGAGCTTCCCGCTATGGTCGTTTCCGATGCCGTCGTGCGCTTGATTCCCGGCGCCCTTGGCGACGAGATGAGCAACGTCGATGAGTCGTTCTCGACTGCCGAGGACGGTGGCCTGCTCGAGTACGCGCAGTACACCCGTCCCGCCGAGTTCAACGGCGAGGGCGTGCCGCCGGTGCTCGTGAGCGGTGACCATGCCAAGGTTGACGCCTGGCGCCGTAAGAATGCCATCGAGCGCACCTGCCGCTGGCGTCCCGACCTGATCGAGACGGCGCGGCTTACGCCCGAGGAGCGCGCATACGCGCAGGACATCCTGGACCTGTCTCTTATACACATCTG
>CABSMX010000122.1 GCA_902478945.1 uncultured Collinsella sp. | reverse complement strand
CAACAAACTGATCGGTGTTGACGAACTTGGAAACGATGCGCACCACCGAACGGATGATGTCGATGTCCTGCGCCATGACCTGTTGCGCGCCGGGGCGCTGCACCTTAACGGCTACGTCCTCGCCGGTCACCAGACGGGCGCGGTGCACCTGCGCGAGCGACGCGCTTCCGAGCGGGTTGGGGTCGATCGCGTCGAACATCTGCCCCAGGCGCTGGCCGTATTCCTCTTCCAGACAGCGGAGCACTACCTCATATGGCACCGGCTCTACGTCGGAGCGCAGGCGACGGAGCTCGTCGCAAAACCGCTGCGGCAAAATCTCGGAGCGGTTAGCCAGAATCTGCCCCATCTTGACGAACATGGGACCGAGCTCTTCGAGCAGACGACGCAGACGCACCGGCGTGAGGTTATCCCATACGCGGTACTTTTTGATCAGGCGAACGATCTGCCCAATGCGCTCACGACGACCTGCCGGTGTGAGCTGATACTCCTCGTCCGGCGCCATCGCGTCGGGCTCCTCGGGGACCATATCGACAGCGCGTGGCTTCTTACGAGCGCCCGAGACGGCGGCCTCAACCTCATCGACAACCGCCGTCTCGTCACCCAAGGGATCTAGATTGTTGTAATCGGTGGTGGAATCTGCCATCTGCGCTGCTACTCGGCCTCTTCGGTGTCCTCTGCATCGTCGGGCTCAACGGACTCGACGGGCACCGAAGTCACGTTGTCCTCGACCGAGTCGACGATGTCGCGCACATGGGCCAAAAAGGCCGTGCGCTCGGGGGCGGTCATAACCCGGACGCGAGCCAGGATGAGCTCGTCGAGCACGCGCTGCGCCGCAGTCTCGCCCTGCATGCCCAGGCGCTCGGTCAGGTCGGAAATGGTGCCGCCGGCCTGCTCGAACATATCGGACACGCTGCGGGCGATATCGGGGGTGCCGGCGTCCTTGCGGACCTGCTCGCCCTTAGTATTGAGGTCGTCAAGGACCTTCTTGCCGCCCTCAACGGCAACGGCAGCGGCGCCGAAGCCCACGTTGATGGCACCGTTAACAAGCTGATCGAATTTCATAACCATGGTTGGCTCCAATCATGAACAACTGCATTGGCGTTCTTGTACCCAAGATTGGGTGAACGACACAAAATCGTTTTATCACCAAGATAGAAATCGAGCGGGGCGAAGCCTTTGACGGCGTTTGTCCCGCTCGTTCGCCGCAAGGCCGTCTTTACCTTACGTTGTCATTCATCGCGAAGGAGTTCTTCATGGCACAGCTCGTGGTGTAGAGCACCTTGCCCAACAGAGCATCGGTCTCCACGCGCACGAGCTCGGCAAAGGCCTCGTTGGCGCGCGCGAGCTCGGCGGGCACCTCGGCCTCGGGCAGGGCGGCAACGGCAGCGTCAACGTCATGAATCTGCTTGTGGCCCATGCCGCCGACCTTCTCCTGATAGTCCTCGACCGCGCGACCGCACTCGTGGAAGCGAACATCGGCCAAGGCACCGATCAGGCGATTTGCCCAATAGAAATTCTCCGACGTCACGCGGGCCTGCGTGTCGGCATAGTACTCGGGCATGGTCTCGACATTGGCGTACAGCGGCACGAGCGCGTTAAACGAGTTGGAGCCAAACGCCATCCACTGCACGGCGCGATACGCCGGCTGCGCATAGGGGCGCAGCTGCAGCACGGTGAGCTGACTGTTGCGGTTGATGCCGATGGGACGATAGGCGCCGCGCGTGGAGGGCGTGCCCTTGCTGCCGTAGCAGTCGTACTCCGTGCCCTGGTAGTGGCTCGAAAGCACGTACTTGATGTCCTCAATGGTCACCTTGCGCTCGGGCACGCGGCTCCAGGGGATGTCGTCGCTCTCGGGCGTGTAGTCGGCCTCGGGACCGTCCCACACATCGCTGGGGTTGAGGCAGCGTTGCATGTACCAGGCGCGCGGCGTGTTGTAGACGTGGTCACTGTCACTGTGCGAGCCAAAGGCCTCGCGCGGGCTGAAGACCGCAGCGGGACCGTCGCCCTCGACGCCCAGCGTCAGATCCAGATGCCACTCGGCCATCCAGGAGCGCAGGTCGGCGGAGCACATATGATCTGCCTGGGCGCCCTCGGCGTCGTCCAGGTCAAAGCTATCGATACCCAGCTGGTTAGGCATGGTCACATAGGCGTCATCGGGCACGCGCTTGGCGATCCAGTGGTGGCCGCCGATGGTCTCGAGCCACCAGACCTCGTCAACGTCACTAAAGGCGATGCCGTTGTTCTCGTAGGTACCGTAGCGCTCGAGCAGGTCACCCAGGATACGCACGCCATCGCGGGCAGACTTGGCGTACGGCAGCACCAGGGTCACTATATCCTCCTCACCCAGACCGCCGGGCTGCGCCGGAACATAGCCGTCCTCGCCCTCGTTGCCCTTGGCGGGCACGTAGTCCACGAGCGGATCGGCGCCGCGGACGCGCTCGTTGGTGGTAAGCGTCTCGGTTGCGGACATGCCAACGTTGAGCTCGTTGAAGCCGGCCTCTGCCCAAATGCCATGACCAGGGACAACGTCGGGGACGCTTGTGTAACGCATGGGATTGTCGGGCAGTTCAACGGTCAGGTGGCTCAAGACGCTTGTGTAGACACGCGGCTGCTCGTCGGGGTGCACAACACGCATGCGCTTGGGCTCAAACACCCCGTTGGACGAGTCCTCATTGCGGGCAACCAGCGTCGACCCGTCGTAACTCGCGTTCTTACCAACCAAAATCGTTGTGCACGGCATGCGCATCCTCCTTGAGCGAAGAAATCAAACGGCAACAGTGTATCGCTTCGGCGCAAAAAGGGCGAAACCGCGACCTCGGCAGACCCTGTGGTCAAAAACGCCTATTTCGATGCGCGCTCCGCCGCCTCGATCACGTGCTTGGCGAGAATCGCGGTGGTCACAGCCCCCACGCCGCCCGGCACCGGAGTAATTGCGCCAACGATTGGTTCCGCAGCATCAAAATCGACATCGCCGACCAGCTTGCCAGCGGCCTCGTCCCAATTAATGCCAACATCGATGATCGTCTGGCCCCCACGAACCGCATCCGCGCCAATCGTGCGCGCGCGTCCAACGGCCGCAACCACAATATCAGCTGCACGGCACTCGGCAGCCAAGTCGCGCGTATGCGTATGGCACGTCGTCACCGTGGCATTGCGAGCCGTAAGCATGGCGGCTACGGGACAACCAATTACCAGCGACCGACCAACAACCGCAACCTTGGCCCCATCCAGCTCAACACCGTAATGGTCCAGCAATGCCAACACGGCCTCGGCCGTGCAAGGAGCAAAGCCCTCGCCACGACCCGAAAGCGTGGTAAGCAGCGAGGCCGGTGTCATGGAGTCAACATCTTTGGCGGGATCGAGTGCCGCGGCAACCGCATCCTCGTCAAGCCCAGCGAGCAACGGACGAAACATCAGGCAGCCGTGAACAGCCGAATCGGTATTAATGCCCTCGATAGCCGCCAGCAACTCATCCTGCGAAACATCGGCGGGAAGCAAGACGCGGCGAGCCTCAATGCCAACCTTCTCGCAGCGCTTGAGGGCGCCGCGCTCGTAGGACAGGTCGTCCTCGCGCTCGCCCACACGCACGATGGCTAGCGTCGGCACGATGCCCTGTTCGCGCAGGGCGGCGCAACGAGCGGCAAGCTCTTCGGTCAAAGCACGGGCAACGGGAGCACCCTTGAGCAGCTCGGCCATGGCTATCCCCTCTTCCTTGCGGCGTCAGCAGCACGGCGCGCCAGTGCATCGGCGCGCGGCAGCCACGTATCCAGCAGTTCATCGCACGCCGCCTCGAGTTCCTCGGCGCGCGCCCGGTCTTTCATAGATGTGGTGTTGGCAAAGAGCGTCAGGCTCGCGCCTTGCATGGCGGCGCGGCAGAACACGGCGCCGCATGCCACGTCGGACAGCAACTGGCGCGAACCCTTGTCGGCCATGTCCTCGAGCAGCGCCAGCGCACGACCACAGGCATCCATAATGCGATACGGAGGCAGGGCCGCCACGCGCAACGCGTCCTGAATCGCCGCGGGTCGAGCCGGGTCATCACGAGGAATACCGTATGCCGCAGACACCTGGCCGTATGCACGAACATCCTCGGCAACCAGACCCACTAGTTCCTGCGCCAACTCGTCTGCCTGGGCAAATGCACGCGTAAGATCGTCCGCCCGATCGCTAAGCGCGGGATTGGTCGCCCCGTAGCGAGCGACCATCCCGCAAAGCGAGGCGCCCAGCGCGCCCACAAAGGCGCTCGCGCTACCGCCGCCGGGAACCGGCTCGCGCGCGGCCAGCGCCTCGGCAAACCCACGGCAGGTCTTGTCCATCATCTCTTGGCTCATACGTATGCACCTTCAAGTCATATAGATCGGTCGGGCGGCAACCGCCGACCAACCGCATCAAACACGTAATGATGCTAAGTCTAGCCCATAAGCACATGAGCGTCAGCACACCTGGCCATCGCGGATTTCTATGACGAACGATAGGCGTCGGCGCTGCAAACATGGGACACATGGCCCACCTTTCGAGACTCCCGAACGGCACAAACTGGGGCATATCTATAAGTAAGGAACCCGTTGGGGCACGGCCGCGCAACGGCCACAAGCGATGAACGGAGGCATAAGCCGCACAGTGCACAGAGACATCCGCCGCCAGTGCAATCAGTACCCCAACAGCATGCCTGTCTCTTATACACATCTGACGCTGCCGACGACTAGTCG
>CABSMX010000121.1 GCA_902478945.1 uncultured Collinsella sp. | reverse complement strand
GCTCGGAGATGTGTATAAGAGACAGCGGTGGGCTTGGGCTTCTCGAGCGCGGCAATGGCATCGGTGAGCGTCTTGGTTGCGGCGTTGACCTCGGCCTGCTTGGCGTCATCGTTGGCGTAGACATCTTGAGCGCTCACAAGGGCCTCAGCGAACTTGGACCAGCTCTCGGCCGTGTAGTCGCCCTCGACCTTGGCGCTGGCATCGTCAATCGCAGCCTTGAGGGCATCCTTGTTCACAACAGCCGCAGCGCCGCCCGAAATCAGCACGGGCAAACCGCCCTGCGCAGACCAGGTAAAGCCGGTGGCAGGGACATCGGTGTTGAGCTTATCGACCGAGACCTGGGTCTTGAGCTCGTCGACAGAGATTTTGCTGCCGAAGGAAGAATCGACCTTGTAGCCGCACGCCTGATCGCCCGCAGTGAACAGATTGTTGGCCACGGTGCCAGACTTGTAATATCCAACAAGACCGTGGGCGCAAAAACCCGACATCGATCCGGAAACGTAGGAGTTGATTACAGATCCACCGTTGAGCGTTCCCACCAGGCCACCGTAATCGGCCCAGGAGCCGTCATCGCTCAAAGCCGCCGTCGACCAGCACATCTGCACGGTTCCCGAGCAATTGATCGCAAGGGCGCCCTCATAATCGCCCATGGTTGCCCGGCCCGTCACGCCCAGATTCTGTACCGTACCAGCCACGCTCTTCGCCAGCGTCTTGCCGTTGAGCACGATGCTGTGGCCCTGGCCATCGAGCGTACCGGCCACGGTCTCGATCTGTTGGTCAGCCTCAAGGCTGATATTCGCCGCGAGCTTCACGACGGCCCCGGACTCGATGGTGGTGGGCAGCCCATCGGCAGAAGAGACCGTCACCGTCTCGCCGGCCTTGGCGACGCGCGCGCCGCGTGTCTGCTGAGCATCGGCATCCTCGTCGTCGACGTCCGCCGCGGCAGCAAGGCTCTCATCGGCAGACGGAGCGGCCTCGGAGCTCGCCTCGTCCGCCGATGCCTCGGCGCCTTCAGCACCCGTCTGCTCGTCCGCAGTGAAACTCGACTCGTCGGCATTCTCGGCAGTATCCGCCTGCTGCGAGGCCTGGGCCTGCGCCTGCACAGCGATCTCTGCCACGCCCTCGGCAAATGCCGACGTACCCGGCATCGACCAGACGAGCAGCACCGAGAAAGCGGCGGCTCCCAGGCGCTTGAGCATAATGTTGTTTCGCGTCACCCGTTCTCCTTCTTTCGCGAACCTGCAATAGAGCCATGGCGAAGAAGGCGGGACAGGCGATACCCCGGCAGCACAAAGGCGCACGTCAGCCACCCTATCGGCAGCAAAACGCACGCTCAGCAGCACCCCTTGTAGACCGGAATCCAGCGGCAAACAGAGAGGCCCTCGGTTTCGAGAAGAGCGCGGGCAGGTAATCTGGCTCGCGGGCGCGCCCGCACACAGTAACCGCCTTGCTCGGGATTCTCACCCGATTCCCCTTTATGCGCTCGCGCGCACCCGTGCTCCGGCTTCTATTTTTTAACGGAAGAAGTGTACGTTGCCGCAGGTAAATCGGTCAATGCACTACACAAAAACCGCCATACCCGAGCCATATGGCTCCCGGATAACCGCCTATAGGCAACCTCTATCGCCACCAGGCCGCTGACGAACCAAACCCGCCCACAAGATTGAGCGGCCCGAATGTCCCCCGCGGGACTTTTGACCGTCCATTCCCGGCTGGGCGGCACGCGCTATTATGGTTGTCGTTTACGTGAGCTATTTAGATGGGAGCGTACCTATGGCTGCTTTTTCCACCGTGATCTTTGATCTGGACGGCACCATCCTCAACACGCTCGAGGACCTGGCGGCCGCCGGCAACCATACCTGCGAGATGCACGGCTGGCCCACGTTTGCCGTTGACGAGTACCGCTACAAGGTAGGAAACGGCATGCTCAAGCTGGTTGAGCGCTTTATGCCTGCCGAGTATGCGGGCGACGGCCGTATGTTTGAGCAGACGCTTGCCGAGTTTAGGGCTTACTACGGCGAGCACAAGGAGGACCACACCGCCCCCTATGCCGGCACAACCGAGATGCTCGACCGCCTGCGCGCCGCGGGTGTGCAGCTTGCCGTGCTCACCAACAAGGACCACGTCTCGGCTGCTCCGCTTATCGAGAAGTACTTTGGTCCCGACCGCTTTGCGCTGGTCCAGGGCCGTATCGATGCGTTTCCGCCCAAGCCCGAAGCGCCCGTCACGCTGCATGTGATGGAAGAGCTGGGCGCCAATCCGGCGGCCACGCTCTATGTGGGCGATTCCAATGTCGATATCTTGACCGGCCACAACGCCGGCCTTAAGAGTGCGGGCGTCAGCTGGGGCTTCCGCGGCCGCGCAGAGCTCGAAGCAGCCGGCGCCGACTACGTGGTGGACACCCAGGCAGAACTCGCGGCGCTGATTCTGGGCGAGTAACGGGGCCGCCGCTCAACGCGGCCGCAGCAACTCTGCCACGCGGAAAGCGCATCCCGTTTTGCCGCCTCAAAATGGGATGCGCTTTCCGATTGAGCCCCGTCGGGGAAACGGCATCCCACCTCAGGGCGATATTCCGGGTCGCGCTTTCCGCAACCCGCTCCATCCGGAAACCGCGACCCACTATTCAGCCAAAAACCGGGTCACACTTTCCCAAGCAGTCGATGCGCCAACCGCGCCCAAAGAATGTCCCCAACGACTAGTCGTTTAAGAACGCCCCCAACGACTACTCATTTAAGTCTGTCCCCAATGAGTAGCAGGTAGAGGACGGACAGCGAAAACGCCCCTAAGCGAGCAAGGTGACGTGAAATGAAAGGGCGCTGACCTTCTGGTCGCGCGCCCTTGAAATTGAACGTCAGATTGCCGCTTAGGGGCGTTTGCAGCGTCGAGCAGTTGCGGCGTTTGGTAAAACGCCGCAACTGCCTAGCCCATCATCGCATTCATCATCTCGTTGGTTGCGGAATCGTCAGCAGACCACTCGCCATCGTCATTGGCGGTGTACTTGAAGGTGACCGTGGTGTCCTTGGTCTTAGCAGCCTTGGTCACATCGACCATAACCTGACCGGCCATCTTGTACAGCTCGTCATCGGAAGGCATCGAATCGAGCGCGGCGACCTTCTCCTGGTACTGGGTGGCAAAATCCTCAACGATCTGGTTCATGGACTTGCAGGTAATGGTGACCTCGGCAGTTGCGGTGCCCTTGTCCTCGTCGACCGTCACGTCGCCGATCTTGTAGTCAAAGCCCTCGAGATAGCTCTTGGCGTACTCCTGGGGATCGATGCCCAGCTGCTCGAACTCGTCGCCCGAGGCCTCTTTCAGGCCGGCGAGGAAGTCGTCGCCACCGTTCTTGACCTCGTCAAACTGAGTCGTAAGGTCCTCGGTGATGAGCTCCTCGACCGAAGGGCCTCCGCAGCCGGAAAGCAGGACCACGCACGCAACCAAGACGGCCATGAGGGGCGCAAGCAGCAGCTTCTTTTTCATGTTGTTCCTCCCAATGAGCGGCACCGCGCTTCCCAGACACGGCGCACGTTGTAATAAGGTAAACCCATACTATCCACTAATGAACACCCTCGGCAGTACGAAGGCGCGGTCGGTTCGTTTTAGCGTCCGAACGGTCTGTAGACTTACCCAACATGCAATAAAACGCGCGCACCCGGTCCAATAAAAAGGGCGGCCGGATAACCCGACCGCCCTTGTGCATCTTCTGGATGCCGCAGACTACTTGCGGACGACCTTGACGATGACATCGCCGGCGGCGACGGCGGACTCAGCCTCGACGGCGAGCTCGACATCGGCAAACTCGGCAGTGTTGGACACGGCCACGACGACGCAGTCCTTGTAACCGGCAGCGGCAATCTTGGCGCGGTCGATCTTGAGTATGGGCTGGCCAGCCTTGACGACATCGTCGGCCTTGACGAAGCCCTCGAAGCCGTCGCCGTTCATGTTGACGGTATCGACACCGACGTGCACCAGAACCTCGATGCCGCTATCGGACTGCAGGCCCACGGCGTGACCCATGGTGACGGTCACCTTGCCGTCGCAGGGAGCGTAGACCAGGTCGTCCTCGGGCCAAACGGCGCAACCCTTGCCCAGAACCTCGCCACCAAAAACGGGATCGGGCACGTCGGCCATCTTGATGACCTTGCCCTTGACGGGCGAGCACAGCACGTCGGCGCCGGCAGAAGCAGAGATGGAGGCCGGAGCAGCAGCTGCCGCGGGCTCAGCCTTCTTCTTGAACATGTCAAACAGACCCATACGTTTTCTCCTCTTGATTAAGCGCAACGTTTTGCGCATGCCTAAGGTGATTATAGTGCCAAATGGCCAAAATACTAAGGCGAGGGCTCGAATCGCAAGCCCTTCCCGGTAGTGCTCGTGGGATGAGTGTCTCCTTTGCATCGCGGGTCGATAAACCGAGTATCGCCTGCGCAGGTTATGGAGCGCATGGAGGGGCTCTACCAGACCACGCTGGCCGAGACGCAGGAGCTGCTCGACCCCACGCAGCTTGACCACGCCGCCAAGCTCATCGCGAACGCCCGACAAGTTGACATCTACACGGGCTCGCACAATCTCTATCCAGCGGGAATGTTCCGCGATCGCCTGCTCTCCGCCGGTAAAAGCGCGACATGCCACGACAATATCGAAGCCCAGGTGCGCACGGCGCTCGCCTCGGGCCCCGACCATGTGGCAATCGCCATCTCCTACAGCGGCCTTGTCCCCAATGACTACCACGGCAACGCCGATGTTTTGGCAACGCCAGCGAGCGGGCCGCATTTGAGGCAAGGTGACGCGAAATCAGAACCACCCTTAAAAAGGGTGGTTTGCTCTTAGGGTATAACCCACGGGC
>CABSMX010000120.1 GCA_902478945.1 uncultured Collinsella sp. | reverse complement strand
CGTAGCGGGTGGTTTAAAGCTGGCCGCCGCGCGGCCAGCAGACTAAAGTCTAGAACGAAAGGGCGCCGACCTTCTGGTCGCGCCCTCGAAATTGAACGTCAGATTGGCGTGAATGGGGCCCGCGCAGCGTCGGCCGGTTACGGCGTTTGGTAAAACGCCGTAACTACTCCCGAGCTCCGTACTGCTCGTAGTAGGCGTCGATGGCGGTCTTGAGCTCGTCATCGATGACGACCTTGCCGTCGATCTCGTGGTTGTAGAGAGTCTCGACGACCTCGGCCATGGAAACGATGCTCGCGACGGGGAAACCGTACTTAGCCTCGATCTCCTTCTGAGCGGTGGTCACGCCGCCCTTGCCGACCTCCATGCGGTTGAGAGACACGATCAGGCCCTTGATCTCGACATCGGCAGCGGCCTTAACCTTGGGATAGGTCTCGTCGATGGACTTGCCGCTGGTGGTGACGTCCTCGACCATGACCACGCGGTCGCCGTCCTGGGGCTCGTAGCCCAGCAGGTTGCCCTTATCGGCACCGTGGTCCTTGGCCTCCTTGCGATCACAGCAGTACTTGACCTCCTTGCCGTACAGCTCGTGGTAGGCAATGGCGGTAACAACAGCCAGCGGAATACCCTTGTAGGCAGGCCCAAACAGGACATCAAAGTCGTCGCCAAAGTTATCGTGGATGGCCTGGGCGTAATACTCGCCCAGCTTCTTGAGCTGATAGCCCGTCACATAAGCACCGGCGTTCATAAAGAACGGGGACTGACGGCCGCTCTTGAGCGTAAAGCTGCCGAACTTAAGAACGTCGGACTCGACCATGAACTTGATGAACTCTTGCTTGTAAGCCTCCATGCGGGCTCCTCTCGTAATCGCGTACGTGCCTTCCAGTTTAGCGCAGGCGAAGCGTCGATGCGGGCGCGCTTTGAGGCCACGGCATTCTGTAAAGGCTTTGTCAGGGGCAACGGTTTTCCGAACAATGGGGTTGACACGGCGAACCCCCTCATCAAGAATACGGGCGGATTGAAACGGGTACGAGATACCCAAAGCGCGCCGCGCCCGTCCATAAGGAGGTGTGCCATGGAAGGCAGTCATAGTCGAAAAACCTGCATGTCGCCCTCGGCACGCCGCGAGGACTCCGTATTCGCATAAGCGCCACCAACCGATTGTCAAAACCACCACAAAGGTGCCTGTCCCCTTTGTGGTGGTTCGTGAGCATGACGTGAGCGACATCTAGGTTTTTTGCAACTCAATACGACACGTACGCTAACTCCCTTCAACAAGGAGGACCCTATGCTGATGCTCAAAACCGCCACGGTACTCGAAGCCATCTCCAAGCGCCGCCGCACGGCGCGCCCTGCCGCTCACACCGGCCTGTCCAAGAACACCATATTCGCCGCCACCCATAGCGCCGAGGACGTCCTCGTACTGCTTGACGCCACGGCAAACGGCCTCACCGCCGAGCAGGCAGCCGAACGCCTGGACGCCTCCGGCCCCAACACCATCGAGGCACCGACCAAGACGCTCGCCCGCCGCATCGCAGATGCGTTCGTCGACCCCTTCGCCGGCATCCTAGCCGCGCTCGCGTTGGTCTCGCTCTACATCGACGTGCTCGCCGTGCCCAAGCCGCAGCGTGACCCCTCCACGGTCATCGTCATCGGCATTATGCTGCTGGTATCGGGCGGCATGAAGTTTATCCAGGAAGCCCGCAGCGGCAATGCGGCCGAGGCCCTCAAGGACCTGGTCTCCAACACCTGCACTGCCCTGCGCAACGACGAGCGCATCGAGATCCCCTTTGACGAGCTTGTCCCCGGCGACATGATCCGCCTCTCTGCCGGCGATATGGTGCCAGCAGACGCCCGCATCATCACAGCGCGCGACCTGTTTCTCATCGAATCCGCACTCACCGGCGAGAGCGAGGCCGTCGAGAAGACCGCTGCCGTCACCGTCGTCGAGGGTGCCGACGGCTCCACGCTGCCACTCTCTACCTGCAAGAACATCGTCCTTACCGGCACCTCCGTGCAAAACGGCACAGCCATGGCGCTTGTCGTTGCCACCGGCTCGAACACCTACCTGGGCGGCATCGCCAAGATGCTCAACGGACGCGGCGAGAAGAGCGCGTTTGACCGCGGCGTCTCGAGTGTCTCCATGTTGCTCGTACGTCTTATGCTCGTTATGGCGCCGGCCGTCTTTGCCATCAACGCCGCCACCAAGGGCAACATCATCGACGCGCTGCTGTTCGCCACGAGCGTGGCCGTGGGCATCACGCCGCAGATGCTTCCCGTCATCGTGACCACGAGCCTGTCGCAGGGGGCTAAGGACCTCGCCCGCCGCCAGGTTATCGTCAAGGAGCTGTCGGCGATTCAAAACCTCGGCGCGATGGACGTCTTGTGCTGTGACAAAACCGGCACCCTCACCGAAGACCGCATCGTGCTCGAGCGCTACCTCAACACCGACGGCAACGAGGACGCGCGCGTGCTGCGCCATGCGTTTTTGAACAGCTTCTTCCAGACCGGCCTCAAAAACCTTATCGACCTGGCCGTAATCGACCGTGCCGATGCAACGCCCTCGACCGTCGTGCCCGATTCCATACTGGGCCAGAGCCTTCGCGACCGCTATACCAAGGTCGACGAGGTGCCCTTCGATTTCTCGCGCCGTCGCCTGAGCGTAGTTATAGCCGACGCCCAAGGCAAAACCCAGATGGTCACCAAAGGCGCTGCCGAGGAAATGCTCGAGATCTGCTCCTTTGTCGAAGTCGATGGCATCGCCCAGCCTCTCACCGAAGATAAGCTCGCCCAGATTCGCAAGCAGGTCGCCGGGCTCAACGCCGAGGGCCTGCGCGTGATTGCCGTGGCGCAGAAGACCAATCCGCGCTGCGTGGGCGAGTTTGGCGTTGCCGACGAGTACGACATGGTGCTCATGGGCTTTTTGGCCTTCCTCGATCCGCCCAAAGCAAGTGCCGCGGGCGCTGTCGCCACCCTCGAGGCCAAGGGCGTGGCGGTCAAGGTCCTGACCGGCGACAACGACCGCGTCGCCGCCACCGTCTGCGAGCAAATCGGCATCGACGCGAGCAACGTCTTGCTAGGCCCCGAAATCGATGCGCTCGATGACGCCGAACTTGCCGAGCGCGCCAAGAAAACTCACCTCTTCGCCAAGCTCTCGCCGCTGCAGAAGGCGCGCTTGGTACGCGTCATGCGCGAACTGCTCGGCCACACCGTGGGCTTTATGGGCGACGGCATCAACGACGCCGCCGCCATGCGTGCGAGCGATTGCGGCATTTCGGTCGATTCGGCCGTTGACATCGCCAAGGAATCCGCCGACATCATCTTGCTTCAGAAGGACCTGGGCGTGCTCGAGCGCGGCATCATCGAAGGCCGCCGCACCTACGGCAACCTGCTCAAGTACCTCAAGACCACGGTGAGCTCCAACTTTGGCAACGTATTGTCCGTGACCGTCGCGAGCCTGTTCCTGCCGTTTTTGCCCATGAGCGCCCTGCAGCTGGTGCTGCTGTCTCTGGTTTACGAGATCGTGTGCATTGCGCTGCCATGGGACACCGTCGATGACGCCTGGACCGCCCGCCCGCGCGCCTGGGACGCCGCGTCCATCAAGGGCTTTATGCTCGAGCTTGGCCCCGTGAGCTCGCTGTTTGACATCGTGACCTTCGCCGCGCTCTTCTTTGTGGTGTGCCCCGCCGCCGTGGGCGCGAGCTGGGCCGAGCTTGCCGCCGCGGGCAATGTTGCCGGCATGGCAACCTTTGCGGCGATTTTCCAGAGCGGCTGGTTTGTCGAGTCCATGTGGTCGCAGACGCTCGTGATCCACATGCTGCGCTTCCCGCGCCTGCCGAGCTCGCGCGACCACGCCGCGCCTGTGCTGTGCGTGCTCACCGTGCTGGGCCTGGCACTTGTCACCTGGCTGCCGGCAAGCCCCATCGCCGACGCGCTGGGCCTCATGACACTACCCGCAATCTTTTTCGCACTGCTCATCGGCATCGTTGCCGCCTACATCGCGCTCACTCAACTGGCAAAGCGCCGCTACATCGCCCGCCACGGTGAGCTGCTGTAGCAAGCAGGCGGAAAGCACCCTGCCAGCTGCCGACGTCGACGCCGCTGTCGACGCCGGCAGCCTATCCCCTCAGCAGTTGCAGTGAAATAGTTCCTGTTTAAAGTCCCACGACCTTGATTTAGGGACTATCCCCCGCAACTTATTGGGGGATTAGCTAGTCTTGAGGCGTCCAGGACCAGAAGAAGTTGATAAGGGCCACGCGCGAGGCGGTGCCAGTCTTATTGTTGATCGAGGAAATGTGGCGATGTCCTGAACGCTCTGGTCCGAAACGACCAAGGCCTCAAGAATATCGCGCTCGCGCTCTGTAAGCCCAAAGGTGGCGACGAAGGCGTCGAGGCGCTCATCGGGCGTGAGCTCCGCTGCCTCCACGAGCGCGGGGTCGGAACATGCGGGCGCAAGATCTCCACCAAGATTGTCGGCAGCAAGCGCCAGCCCGTCCTGCATCACGGCATCATCGGTTCGTTGCCCCAACTGTCCCAGCAGCGTAATCGCAATGCCCACAAACATCACGAGCGCCGCACCGACCGCAGCCAGCACGTTTTGACTCGAGATAATCGCCACCGCCGGCGCCGTCACGAACATCGAGCACACGTTGTCGACGACGCGACCCATGCACGGCCAAAAATATGACCAGCGCGCATAGAGCGAGACGGCGGCATATTTCGTGGTAAAGAACACCACAAAGAAGCCTGAGCCCAGATAAAAGATGATCGTGGCAGCAAGCTCGTTGCCGCCATTGCCGTCGACGATGAGCACAAAGAACGAAAGCGTGGACAACATGGCGGCGCATGTCATGCCGATATTCATATACGAACGGCCGTGCAGGTCAAATAGTGTGCCAGCGACCAACGAGCTCACGACAAGCAGCAGGC
>CABSMX010000119.1 GCA_902478945.1 uncultured Collinsella sp. | reverse complement strand
CAGCGTCAGATGTGTATAAGAGACAGTCCGTGATGTGCTCGGTAGGCTCAACCGCCGCCTGGAGGATACGGGCATTCGCGTGTCCATTCCCTCGCAGCGCCTGGATTCATTTGGCGTGGATATGGCCGAGTCGGTCGCCGGCGAAAAGAAGGGCGGCCTGACGTTTGCCCCCGAGGCCGGCAGCCAGCGCATGCGCGACATCATCAACAAGAATGTGACCGAGGAGGACTTGGACCGTGCGGCTAAGGCGGCCTTCGAGGCTGGTTGGAACCGCATGAAGCTCTACTTTATGATGGGCCTTCCCGGCGAGCGCGACGAGGATATCGTGGCCATCGCCAACCTGGCCGACCATGTGCTCGAGCTCGGCCGCTCCGTGGTTCCCAAGGCGCGCCGCGGCTCCATCTCGGTGTCCATCTCGGTGTCGGTGTTTATTCCCAAGGCCGCCACACCGTTCCAATGGTGCCCGCAGCTCGATTACGACGACGTCAAGCGCCGTCAGAAGCTCCTCATCACGAGCGTTCGCAACCGTGCGGTCCGCGTGCACTACCACGATGCCGAGACCTCGCTTATCGAGGCCGCACTGTCTCGCGCCGGTCGCGACATGACGCCGGTCATCATCGACGCCTGGCGTGCGGGCTCGCGTTTTGACGCGTGGGTGGAGCATTTCTCGCTCGATAACTGGAAAGAGGCGGCGGCCAAAAACGGCATCGATCTCAACGAGCTCGTGCACCTGCCCTACGAACTGGACTGGCGCCTGCCCTGGGAGCACGTGAGTCCCGGCTGCTCGCGCGGCTTCCTCGAGCGCGAATACCGCCGCTCGCTGGAGGGCGTCACGACACCCGACTGTACCCGCACCTCGTGCACCGGCTGCGGAATCTGCCCCACGCTCCATGCCAAGAACGTATTGGTGGGTGATCGCGCATGAGTGAGCGCCTGACCGACAACCCCACGCTCTTTAGGCTTCGCGTTCGCTATGGCAAGCGTGACCGTCTTAAGTACCTGGGCCATCTCGAAGTGATTCATACCATTGAGCGCATCGTGCGTCGCGCGGGGCTGCCCTATGCCGTGACGCAGGGCTTCTCTCCGCACATGCGCGTGGGCTTTTCGTCGGCGCTGCCGGTGGGAACGTCGTCGACCTGTGAGTGGTATGACCTGTTTATGACCGAGTTCGTCGCACTCGACGAGGCGTTTGAGCGCCTAGCGGCGGCATCTCCGGCCGATCTTGCCCCCATCGAGGCGGCATACATCGACGTGCGCACACCGGCGCTGACAGCGCAACTCACGCGTCTGTCCTATCGTATCGACTTGCATCTGAATCCCGAGGCGCCGGCGTCCGCCGACGAGGTGCGTCGCGCAATCGATATGCTGCGCGCGGGCCACGGCATCGACTACGCACGCGGCAAAAAGAGCAAACGCCTGGACTTGGATCATACGCTCGTGGGCTATGAGCTCACGGCAGGGGAGCGCCCGGACCATCTGGTGCTCATGCTCGACACACATGCCGATAATGAGGGCTCCATGCGTCCGGAAATTTTGCTTTCCGCCGCTGATGTTTTGTTGCAGGGCTTGACCCCGGGCGTCGATGCACCTATTGTTTCCACCGGTATGCAAGACCTCGTGACCATCTGCTCCTACGATGTCGAGCGTCAGAATCAAGCATGCGAGGACGACGAGGGCCGACTCGTCAGCCCCATACCTGTGCGAACTTGTGGATTTGCTCCACATACTCGTTGACGGGGGTATTATCGCCTGCTACTATATTCGGCTGTTGCACTAACTGATGCATGAAGGGCAAGTAAACATGTACGCAATCGTTAACACGGGCGGCAAGCAGTACAAGGTCGCCACCGACGATGTCATCACCGTCGAGAAGATCGAGGGCAATGAGGGCGATAAGATCACCCTGCCGGTTATCTTCCTCAACGATGGTAAGAAGATCGTCACCGATCCCGACAAGCTGGCCAAGGCCAAGGTTACCGCTCAGATCGTTGAGCAGTTCAAGGGCGAGAAGCAGCTGGTCTTCAAGTTCCACAAGCGCAAGCGCTATCGTCGTCTGAAGGGTCACCGTCAGCAGCTCACCAAGCTGAAGATCGTGAAGGTTCAGGCTACCTCCCGCGCCAAGAAGGCTGTCAAGGCAGAGGCTGAGGCTGTTGCCGAGGCTCCCGTCGCCGAGTAGATTACACTCGTAACGAAAGAGTAGGTATACACAATGGCACACAAAAAAGGACTCGGTTCCTCCCGTAATGGCCGTGACTCCCGCGGTCAGCGCCTTGGCACGAAGCGCTATGCCGGCCAGACGGTAACCACGGGCACGATTCTCGTCCGTCAGCACGGCACGCACATCCACCCGGGTGAGAACGTTGGCCGTGGCAAGGACGACACGCTGTTCGCGCTGGTCGACGGTACCGTTGAGTTCCACAAGGGTATCAAGCACAGGGTCAGCGTACGCCCGCTCGCGAACGCGTAATTCACCCTTCATAGAGCACATATGTGGGAGGCACTTGAGTTTTAGGATTCAAGGGTCTCCCTCTTTTTTGTAGGAGGCGATTCTGTTGTCACAGTTCACCGATATCAGCCGAATTAACGTTTGCGGCGGCGACGGCGGAGCCGGATGCATGTCGTTTAGGCGCGAGGCATTTGTTCCCAAGGGCGGCCCCGATGGCGGCGACGGCGGTCGTGGCGGCAACGTCGTCATTCAGGCCGACGCTCAGCTGTCCTCGCTGATCGATTACCGCTTTAAGCATCACTTCCGTGCTGAGCGCGGAACGCATGGCCAGGGTGCCCGCCGCAACGGCAAAAGCGGTGAGGACCTGATTTTGAAAGTCCCCATGGGCACCGTAGTCCGCGAGCTCGATCCCGAGACGCAGACCCCGATGTTCGAGATTGCCGACCTGGTGCACGACGGCGAGCGCGTTGTCGTGGCGCCCGGTGGTGCTGGCGGTCTGGGCAACACTCACTTTGTGACGTCGGTGCGTCGCGCGCCCGCGTTTGCCCAGCTCGGCGAGCCGGCTGAGGAGCACTGGATCGAGCTCGAGATGAAGCTCATGGCCGATGCCGCGCTTGTGGGCTTTCCCTCGGTCGGCAAGTCCTCGCTCATCGCGCGTATGAGCGCTGCCCGTCCCAAGATTGCCGACTACCCGTTTACCACGCTTGTGCCCAATCTGGGCATGGTGCGTGCCGGCGAATATTCTTACGTCGTTGCCGACGTTCCCGGTCTCATCGAGGGCGCGAGCGAGGGTCGTGGCCTGGGCCATCAGTTCCTGCGCCACATTGAGCGCACGGCCTTGATCATGCATGTCGTTGACATGACGGGCGGGTTTGAGGATCGCGATCCGGTTGAGGACTATCGCATTATTAACCGTGAGCTTGAGCAGTATGGCGCTGAGCTTTCGGAGCGTCCGCAGATCGTCGTCGCCAACAAGTGCGATGCGCCGGGCACGGCCGACAAGATTGCCGACCTTAAGCGTGCGGCGCTCGACGACGGGCATATGTTCTTTGCCGTTTCCGCCGTTACGGGTGCCGGTCTCAACACCCTGATGCTTGCCGTGGGCGAGCAGGTGGCTAAGCTTCGCGCTGAGCTGGCGGTCTCTGATGAGCCGGTCGATCTGCGCGACGAGGAGTGGGAGCGCCGCCGTCTGCAGCGCGAGAAGCGCTTCCGCATTGTCCAGGAGGAGCCCGGCGCCTTCCGCGTTGTCGGTCGCGCCATCGAGCGTTTGGTTATTCAGACCGACTGGGAAAATGAGGAGGCCGTCATCTATCTGCAGCATAAGTTTTCCCGCATGGGTGTTGACGATGCGCTCGAAAAGGCCGGTTGCCGTGCCGGCGACGAGGTTCGCATTTGCCAGCGCGCCTTTGACTTTGAGGGCGCCGAGGACTTCTCGGAGTTCGAGGACGAGCTTGAGGACGGTAGCGAGGACGTCGCCGTCGAGGTCGTTGATGTCGAGGATGTCGCGGACGATAGCTTGGAGGCTGTCGACGCGGTGGATGCCATTGACGGTACCGATGACGCTGTTGCTGTGGAAGACGTCGAGACCCCGGAGGGCGAGTAAGCCATGTCACTGCGCGGTGGAATCGGTCTGCCCGAGCTTCCCATAGAGGACGGGCAGGAGTTTAGGCTCGGCATTATGGGCGGTACCTTTGACCCCATCCATTACGGTCACCTGGTGACCGCCGAGCAGGCACGTGAGTCCCTCGACTTGGACGCCGTGCTCTTTATGCCGGCGGGCTCGCCTGCCTTTAAACTCGACAAACCGGTGACGCCGGCCGAGGACCGTTATGCCATGACGGTCCTCGCGACAGCGGCGAACCCGGCCTTTTTGGCAAGCCGCTTTGAGATCGATCGTGCCGGTGTCACCTACACAGCCGATACGCTGCGTGCCCTTCGCGAGTTTTACCCGCCACAGGTGAAGCTTTACTTTATTACGGGCGCCGATGCGATTATCGATATTGTGACCTGGCACAATGCTAATGAGATTGCCGAACTGGCGACCTTCATTGCTGCGACACGTCCCGGCTTTGACATCGATACGGCCCGGGCGCGGATTAAGGAATCGGGGCTGCCATTCGACGTGCGCTATATTCAGATTCCGGCGCTGGCGATTAGCTCGACCAACATTCGCAAGCGGGTTGCTCGCGGCATGAGCGTGCGCTATCTTACGAGCGAGTCCGTGCTCGGCTATATCCGGAAACGCGGCCTGTATGCCGATCTTGGGCAAGACGATTTTGATTGATGGGGGAGAACGTTGTCGGTAGAAGATCAGTTTGAGGGCGACGAGCGCGCGCTCTTGACGCGCATCCACGAGTTGCTCGATGTGCGCATGAAGGATAAGCGTAAGCGCTACGTGCATTCGCTCGGGGTTGCCGAGACTGCGTTGCACCTAGCCGAGGTGTACGGTGTCAACCGCTTTGATGCCGCTGCCGCTGGCCTGATCCATGACTGGGACAAGGTGCTCTCCGACGACGAGCTGGTCACGCGCGCTCTGCATTACGG
>CABSMX010000118.1 GCA_902478945.1 uncultured Collinsella sp. | reverse complement strand
CTAGTCGTCGGCAGCGTCAGATGTGTATAAGAGACAGATGACGCCACCGACAAAGGTTCCGCGCGCATCGATGACCTCGATATTGGTCGTCGTGCCTAGGTCGATCACGATGCACGGAGAGCCGTAGACGGCACGGGCCGCCACGGCGTCGGCGATGCGGTCGGGACCGATCTCTGCTGGATCGTCGTAGTGCACGGGCATACCGGTCTTAAGGCCCGGCCCCACGGTGAGCACGCGCCCCGTGCAAGTGCGGGAAAGTGCCGCCTTCCACGGGCGCTCGAGCGCCGGCACCACGCAGCTCAGCACGGCCGCCGCGGGAACGAGCACGCCCGGCATGCCCGCATCGATTGCCAGCGCGCCCATGACCTGCGCGAGCCTCATGCGCGCCTCGTCGGCCGTGATGCTCGACGGCGTCGTGATCTCGCACGTCGCAAGCGGGCATTCCTGCGCCGCGGCCGAATCCTCGGCAAACAGGCCAAAGCGAATGAACGTGTTGCCCACGTCGACCGTCAATATGTATGCGCACCCATTAAGCATCGTCGGCGCTCCTTTCGTCTGCCCAGCAGTATATCGCCTACCCAAACCAGCTAAAAAGCCCCGTCCCAAATTGACTACCTTGCGGCTATACTGATGCGCGGTCGTGCGCGAGCTCACGCGGCGGCCCTTGGTAACCCGACTTCCCGCGCCGTATCCGTAGCGGCGCTTGCGGGGGAAGCGGATATACGCAAAGGAGTTCTATATGAGCAATCCCTCGAACCGCACCTCGATGCGCGGTCAACTCACGCTGCGCGGCGTCGTCATCGGCGTCCTTGGCTGCGTGATCATCACGGCAAGCTCGGCCTATACCGCCCTCAAAATGGGTGCGCTCCCCTGGCCGATCATTTTCGCTGCCGTCATTTCGCTGTTCTTCCTGAAGCTCATGGGCAACGCCAGCCTCAACGAGGCCAACGTCACCCACACCATCATGTCCGCGGGCGCCATGGTCGCCGGCGGCCTGGCGTTTACCATCCCGGGCGCCTGGATGCTGGGCTATGCCGACCAGATCAGCTGGCTCGACATGTTTATCGTGGCGCTCGCCGGCACCATCTTGGGCCTTCTGGCGACAGCGCTCATCCACCGTCACTTTATCGTGGACGCCGCGCTGGAGTTCCCCACCGGCAACGCCGCAGCTCAGACCCTGCGCGCCACCGAGGCCGGCGGCAAGACCGGCAAGCAGCTCTTTGGCTCCATGGCCATTGCAGGCATCTACAGCGTGCTTCGCGACGCCCTGGGCGTGGTGCCCAGCATGCTGTGCACGCTCAACATCCCCGGCGTGACCTTTGCCATCTACAACTCGCCCATGTTGCTGTCCATCGGCTTTTTGGTGGGCTTCGCCCCCGTCGCGTTCTGGTTTGCCGGCGCGCTGCTGGGCAATTTTGGCATCATCGTCGGCGGCACCGCTGCCGGCCTGTTCGATGTTGTGACCGCGCAGGGTATCGTCAAGTCCCTCGGTATGGGCCTTATGATGGGCTTTGGCGTCGCCGTCGTCCTTAAGGACATCCTGCCGCAGGTCGCCGGTATCGTCCGCGGCCTCGCCGCCGACAGCTCCACCGACACCGACGAGCAATCGCTCATCTCGGGCTCGCTTAAGCTCGACGCCGGCATCATCGGCCTGGGCACCGCCGCCATCGCCGTGATCGTTGCCATCGCGCTCGACCTCGGTCCCGTTCCGGCCGTCATCGTCACGCTGTTCACCTTTGTCACCACTATCATGAGCGCGCAGAGCTGCGGCCAGACGGGCATCGACCCCATGGAGATTTTTGGCCTCATCGTCATGCTCATCGTGGCAGCCTTCGCGCAGCTCGCGCAGGTCAAGCTGTTCTTTATCGCCGGCATCGTGGCCGTGGCGTGCGGCCTTGCGGGCGACGTCATGAACGACTTTAAGGCCGGAGCCGTACTGGGTACCAACCCGCGCGCACAGTGGGTCGGCCAGGCCATCGGCGGCATCGTGGGCGCCCTGGTCGCTGCCGCCGTCATGGTCGCGCTCGCAACCGCCTATGGTCCGGACGCCTTCGGCCCCGACAAGAGCTTTGTGGCCGCACAGGCAAGCGTGGTCGCCACCATGGTCTCGGGCATCCCGAGCGTGCCGTGGTTCGCAGGCGGCTTTATCGCCGGCATCGTCATGTACTGGCTCGGCATTCCGGCCATGATGATCGGTCTAGGCGTGTACCTGCCGTTCTACATGTCGCTCACGGCCTTCCTGGGCTCCTGCGTCAAGCTCGCCTACGACAAGTGGGCCGCACACCGCGACGCCACCGCCGGTCTTTCGGACGAGGAAAAGGCCGCCAAGGACGCCGCCTTCCAGGAGCAGGGCCTGGTTGTCGCCAGCGGCCTGCTGGGCGGCGAGTCCATCGTCGGCGTAATCCTGGCGTTCATCTCCGTGGGATTGAGTCTGCTGGGCTAAACCCAACAACAACGTACCCGTGCAGAGCGCGGGGTCGGAGACCATCCGGCCCCGCGCTTTTTTGTATCTGCCGAAACCCTCGGCTTCAACCTCATTTGACGCGCCCCCTTTACCTACTCGTCTAAGTTTCACGTCAAGATGACCACCCCGCCTGCCGCGGTGTAGAGTAGAGGCAGCGGGCGCGATGCATAGCCCGCGGCGAAGCGAGGTGAACATGAAACTCGATAACCAGCAGCTCAAGCGACTGCGCGAGCGCCATCACCGGCGCCACGGCATCCGCCCTGCCTATAGCGAGGTCATGGAGAACGCCGGCCGCTTCCTGAGGCGCGCATTCAACATTCGCGAGGGTCGCGCCCCCTATCACGTGATTCGCAAGCGCTTTGTAAACGGGGCGCGCCTGACCGGCTCTCATCTGTGCATCCTCATCATTGCCATGCTCATCGCGAGCATCGGCCTCGATATCGATTCGGACATCGCCATCGTGGGCGCCATGCTCATCTGCCCGCTCATGGGCTCGGTCCTTGCCATGGCATACGGCATCGCCACGCTCGACCGCGGGATTACCGTCGAGGCAATTGCCGGCCTCGCGCTGCAGATGGTCCTTTGCCTGATCACTTCCACGCTGTATTTTAAGCTCTCGCCACTTGGCACCACCACGGCCGCCATCATCGATAACTCGACACCCACCGTATGGGACCTTGCCGTCGCGCTCGCGGGCGGCTTTGCGGGCGGGCTGGGCAACTCACGCGACCAGGAACCCGCCACGCTCATCGCCGGCGTGGCCGTGGCAACCGCGCTCATGCCGCCCCTGTGCGCGGCGGGCTATGGCATCGCCATTGCAAGTGGGTCACTGTTTCTCTCAGCACTTTATGAGTTTGGCATCAACGTGGTCTTTATCGCACTGGCTGCCGAAGCCGTGCTGCTTCTTTTGCGCGTGCCGCTCAAGCGCGACCTCAACGACGACGGTATTGTGACTGCCGAGGAAAACGCCGAGGTCAACGAGCTGTCACACAAGGTGCGCCGCCGCATCATCGTGGGTACGGTAATCTTTGCCATCCCCTGCATCGTTATGACCGCGGGGTCCATTGGCTCAGCGCAGGCCGGCGTGCAAGACGGCTACGGCGTCACCGAGACCACGCGCGAGCTTGCCGCGGTGCTGCCAGGCTTCAAGGATTACACCGTCGCCGTCGAGACTTCGGCTACCGAAGGCGAGGAAGAGGGCCTTGTCGAGCGCGAGGTTGTCGCTCACGTGACGACAAGCGAGGCACTCGGGGCGCACGACCGCCGCATTGCCCGCAAGCTCATCGACCTCAATGTGCCCGAACTCGATCGCGTGGAGTTTGACGTGGAGTGATGCCGGCGCGGGATGTTGCAAAGCGCACGTAGCAGCTCAGGGTATCGGTGCCAAAGGGATCGACTTTGACAAACGGGGCAGTTTCGTCGCAGCCGTCTTCGCTACTCGATCCCATGTCGTCACCATCGAAGAATTCCATCGTTGCCGTTTCCTTCATATTCCGGGGCACTTGCCAAGCTCTGTCCAATTATGACTCGAAGCTTAACAAACGCCTCTTAAGGCTAGCTTAGGCTCGAGGCAGCCGGAGCTGTTAGCCACAAGATGCACAGGGGACGCAGGAATGCGATGATCCGTTTTCCTCCGTCCCCGAGGGATCATTTTTTAGTACTTGAAGAAGCCCTCGCCCGAGCTTTCGCCCAGCTTGCCTTCGTCGAGCATCTGCTTGAGGACGGATGCCATGGCCTTAAAGTTGTAGGGCATCATCATCTTTTTGAGCAACGGGCTCACCAGGCCCGGAACCTTCTGGTACTGCATGACGATGTTGTAAGCCGTCTGGATACCAACCGTATCGAATACGCGGAACGGACCCTTGGGGGCGCCGGTGCCACGCGTCCATGCGAGGTCGATGCTCTTGGGATCGCTCACGCCCGAGACATACAAGTCGAGGCCCGAAAGCAGCCATGGCACCAGCATGGAATTGAGCAGGTAGCCGTTCTTTTCCTTGTTGACGGGCAGGGCAAGCATGCGAATGTCGTTGGCGAAGTCGACGAGCTCGTCGAAGTAGCGCTTGTCGGTTTGGTCCTGCGCCATGACCTCGGTCATGTTGTTCTTCCAGATGGAGTTGGCAAAGTGCAGCGACAGGTACTTCTCGGGGCGACCAGTGTACTTGGCAAAGGTGCTCGGCAGCAGCGTAGAGGAGTTCGTCACGACGACGGTCTTTTGCGGGAGAACCGGGGCGAGCTTTTTGTAGAAGTCGATCTTTGCCTGGGTGTCCTCGGCCATAGACTCGATGACCAAGTCGGCATCGGCCGCTGCCTTGGCAAGATCGAGCTCCAGCTTGAGTGTGGAGTAAGCACGCTCGACGGCGGCGAGTACCGCCTCCTTGTCGAAGGGCTGGCCACTATCGGCGATACCGGCGCACCACTCGCCTGTGCCATCCGCCATGCCCTCGATTGCCGCGATGTACTCCTCGCGCACATGATCGATCTTGGGCCTGTCTCTTATACACATCTCCGAGCCCACGAGACTACGCTGCATCTCG
>CABSMX010000117.1 GCA_902478945.1 uncultured Collinsella sp. | reverse complement strand
ACCCCGAACCCTTTGCCGAGTGGGTGCCCGGTGTTGACCGATCCGACCCCTCTGCGCCGTATATATATCTAGTACTGGGCAAGCGCGAGTGCTGGAAGTGTCACAAAGAGACCTCGGTCGCGGCCTTCGGCATTCCCTATCGAGCCGATGACAGCGAGGGCATCGCCATCGCGCACGCACCCAACAAGGCCGGACACATTGCCATCGACACGACCAATGCCAACGCGCTCGCCATTGTTCCCGCTCTTGGCTGCGTGCCGGGCGAGATCCGCGACTATCTTTCTAAGCGCTGTGGCTACAAGCCCGTAGGCGCGCGAGCCTCCAAAGCCCCATCGCTCGGCAACACGTGCACCAGTTGCGACGCGCTGCAAGGCAGCCGCTATCTGTTCGAAGAACCCTCGTCCCCGTTTGCCCTCACTGCCATCAACAAGCTGCCGGCACTGGAGTTTGTGCGCGTCGAAGTTGCCGGCGTCTTTGGCGTTCCGGCCACGCATACCAATTTTGACCAGGCACTCTTTACCTGGGCACGCGACCATCACGCCGAGTTCCACAAGAAGCTCGGTGAGGGGGTTTATTTGTAGGGACGACATCGAGGTATCAAGGAGCAGGGGCTGATTGTTAAATAATCTCGAAACGCTACAGCCCCAAAATATGCTCCAGGTAGCCCTTGTTGAACCAGAACGATTGCTTCGTCATCCAGCGCCCGTCGGGCAGTTCGTAAGCATTCCTTGCGATGTCACCGACCTCTGTTCCATCGGCAAACTTGTAAGCCGCTTTTGACGTATGTGGACGAACGTGAACAATTGGGTTGTCCGCCATACCGGGCAGATTGTTAGTCACTTTGAGCTTTCCGCTCGCATCCCGATATGGATTGAGCTCAATGCCCTCACGTATTACCTTTCGCGTCTCATCCCAACAAGCTTTCGCAGGGCCTTCGATTTCGTTTTCTCCCATCGCCCAGAACAAACAACGGTCGAGACGCAGCACGCCATCGTGGTCCTCGCGAAACACAACGAAGAAGAAACGATTGGTCTCAAGGCACACATGAAAAGGCGACGTTTCCCAGTCTTCCTCGATCAAACGCTTGAACTCAAACGGCGGGAACGACATAGCCTGCTCGATGTGCCCCCTGTTGTTAACTCGAACAGTTCGAACGGAAATGCCTGCCTTGACGAATTCCTAGGCAGCATTGTTTTTGATTCCGAGCATACGATAGACGAGCGTTGTCCACTGCGCCTTATTGCCCGTGTACTCCAACCCGTATTGCTCCGCAATCTGGCGATCAGTTTCGCCATAGTGTTGCTCGATAAGTCCAGTTACGTAACTTTCGAAATCGATAGACTTGCCATCGTCCTGAACAATGCTCTCCCCGACTCGCGGAGCACCGAGGACATAAGTGTGGAGCACATAGTCCATATACGAGCGCTTGAGGGAAAAGGCGCGACGCTTTGCGCGATGGTGCTCAATCTCACCCGTATCGGTATTGAAGTACTCATAATACTGGTCCGCCCACATCGTGGCCTCAGTTGCGCCCTTCGTGCAAGCACCCAGATAAGTCGTCATGCCTTCTGAAAGCTCGTCCGCACGGCCATCCTGAATATAAGAAATGATCTTCTCGTAGTCGGCACGAATGATTTTCATATCCTCTTCGGGCAGTCGAACCATGACCGCACGCTCAATGCGCTGGTCGTATTTATCGATGGAACGATCGCGGCCGTAGTAAATCAGCAGGATATTGCTGAGCTTGGTCTTGAGATGCGAACTGTCGTAGTCGAGCGAAACGGGACGGTCGTAGGGAATCATCGTCAAGACAAGACGTTCACCGGCAGATTTACGACCGTCTTTAAGTACGTCAAAACACGTTGCCTTGAGCTCGACACCCGCCTCGGGAAAGTCCGGCCGGTCGTCGCTGTTGGCCTTATAGCCAAAGTAACGCTCCTCGATTAGGGTCCCCATACCGCCCTTGTACTTTTTGGAGCCAAAGTCCTTGGGCGCGCTCTCCCCCTCCGGCGCAATGCCAAGCTCAAGAATATCGCGAAACGTCATCCCGTCGAGATTGGCAGCATAGCGCTCAATACTTGAGGGGTCAGAAAAATCAGTATCGTCAAGCATGCGCTTGAAATCGAGGCGCTTCTTGGACATGGCAAATCCTCTCGAAATAAGACATGATCTAATATGTATGCTACTGTAAATTTGGGTTATACCGTGAAGATCCCCTGGGGATCTTCCATTTGCAACCCGATTTCTGTACCCTTGATCTTTGCATTTGCAGCGATTTGGGGGAGTGAGTATGTCAGAGGTCAAAATCGCCGAGCTTTTTGCTGGCGTCGGCGGATTTCGTCTGGGCCTCGAAGGCTATGCCGACCCTCGTTATCCCAATTTCCATATGAAACCAGCCGGCCCCTTCCGCACCATTTGGGCAAATCAGTGGGAACCGCCCGGAACCAAGGCGCGTCAGTTTGCGGCACGTTGTTACATGGACCGCTTTGGCGAAGATTCCGTTGTCAACGAAGATATCAATAAGGTCTTGGAGCAGGCTGAAGCCGGCGAAATTAAAATCCCCGATATGCAAATGGTCGTCGGTGGCTTTCCCTGCCAAGACTACTCTGTCGCGCGTCCTCTCAATCAGGCGCACGGCATCGAGGGCAAGAAGGGTGTCCTCTGGTGGGACATCTATCACTTCCTCGAGATGAAGGAACCCAAGTTCGGCCTCTTCGAAAACGTCGACCGCTTGCTCAAATCGCCCGCGTCTCAACGCGGTCGCGACTTCGCCATTATCCTAAGCTGTCTTGCCGACCTCGACTACACGGTCGAATGGCGCGTGGTCAACTCTGCCGAATACGGTTTCCCCCAGCGTCGCAAGCGTGTTTATATCTTCTGCGAAAAGGACGCTGGCAGGGTTGATCTCGTTGATCGCATGCACAACGGCGTCATGGCTAAAGCCTTCCCCGCCATCTATCCCGACGAGATGTCCGAGCTCGACGTTTTACCCGACCCCTACGAGAACTCAACTCGTTTTGGCGTCGGCCAAAAGACCTCTCAATTCAAGAATGCCGGCGTCATGCAGGGCTGTCATGTTCTGACCTGCGACTTTGCCGAAGACTATCACGGTGAGCGCCACGTGCTTGGCGACGTGCTTGTCGACGAGGCTGATGTCCCGGAGCAGTTCTACATCTCCGACGAAAAGCTTCCCGACTGGCGCTACCTTAAGGGCAGCAAGCGCGAAGAGCGCACTAACAAAAAGACAGGCTTTACGTACACGTATTCCGAGGGAGCCATGAGCTTCCCGGATGCCATCGACAAGCCGAGCCGCACCATCCTCACAGGAGAAGGCGGCACGGGAGCGAGCCGCTTCAAGCACGTCATCGAATGTCCCGATGGCCGTTTCCGCCGTCTTGTTCCCGACGAGCTCGATCAGCTTCAGGGATTCCCGAAAGGCTGGACCGATACGGGCATGACTGACGGCCATCGAGCCTTCTGCATGGGCAACGCACTCGTCACCGGCGTGCCCCACCGTATTGGTGAAGCTATGGTCGAAGTGTACGGCCTCTAAGGCAAGCAATCCGGAGCCGGCAGTTCACGCTGTCGGCTCCGTTTTTCCATCCCACTCCCCTGTATACTGATGTAGCACGTGTTTCATCCGGGCTTGTTGGGCCGGATTGTTCATGGGAGGGTCTTATGGCTGCTTCGAATCCGCCTAAGGGAAGCGTTTCTTCTTCGTCCATCAAGCCGGTGACGCGCAAGGCCGTGCGTTGCCAGCGTGAGGTCGCCTGGCTTGTCACGCAGGCGGCGGGCAGGCTTGTGGCGACCACTCAGGACGTCAATGCGCCTACGCCGAGCTTTGTGTTAGCGGCGGCGCTGGATTTTGTGCGCCAATTGGAGCTTGCCGCACAGGATGCCAGCGGCCACCTCGACTACCAGAATGTTATGGCGCCCGACCTGCAAACGTTCTGCCACATGGCCAAGTTGCCCGCCGCACCCAATGCGCTTTCAGACGCAGGCTACATGTTTACGCTTTCGGGCGCGGACCTTATCCGCGACATCTATGCATACTGCAGCGAGCTCGCCGAGCGCCACGTCTTTGACGCGGCAGAAATCAAACCGGGATATGCCATCAAGCTGGTTCTTAGGCTGTTCTTGATGGATGGGTTCGGGACTATGCCAGCGTAAGCCGGATTTTTAACTTCGCCGTCGACTGGGCAACAACCGCCTTACCTTAGCGGGCGCCAATCGAGAGTCGATTATTGGGTCACCTCGTCCGCTGGCGCATTTATTCCGCACGCTCCGACAGTCGATACTTGCGGTTGCGACTCGTCGCCGGCGCTGTGGGCTCAAGCTCGCCTTGAGCAATGAGTGTGTTGACGCGCGACCTAACCTGGGAAATTGTGAGCCCTGTGTGCTCCGCCAACTCGCGCGTACCCAGCTCACCGCAACGCTTAAGTGCCGTCACAATTAAGCCCCCGCCATGATCGACCGGCTCGATCTTTGAACGGTAAAGTACGACCTTGAACCGGTCGAATCCCGGGCAGAACAGGGGCTCGGCCAAACCATGAGCACACATGGAGTCGATCATCATCGGAATGCCCGAGCCATTGCCCTCAGCCGGCGAACCTGCGCCATCCGGCAGCGGAACAATCGACATGAGTTTCATGAGCGTCGCGTTGCGGCACCGGGAGCTGCCGTCAAACAAGTTCTCGCGAGTCTTTCCCCCGTAAAGGCCGCCAGGATTCGTCACCTCGACACGATCGTCAAAGACGTCGACGGCAATCGATTGTCCACAGAACCGATCCCCGTATTCTCGATGGATTACGGCGTTGGCGATTGCCTCGCGCAGAACCTCCTCGGGAATCTCCAGCGAGTCGACACGCGAGACGCCTTGGACGGTCGAGATGCGGCGCAAATTCTTGGCGACTGCCGCGACGGCATCCGAGATCATTTCGCCCAACGTTCCCTCGCAGATCGTACGGTCCATGAACTGTCTCTTATACACATCTGACGCTGC
>CABSMX010000116.1 GCA_902478945.1 uncultured Collinsella sp. | reverse complement strand
CATGAGTGCCAGGCCCGGCAGCAGCATTTGCGGCAGGCGGGCGGGCGTGACGAGCAGGCCGAGCAAAAAGAAGATGGTCATCTCGGCCATCTCGGTAAGGGTATCGAAGAAGTGCGCCATCTCGACCTTGCCGGTGATGTCGCTCGCGCCCAGCACAATGCCTGCCAGGTATACGGCCAAAAAGCCGTTGCCGCCCAGGTAGCTCGGCAGCGCGTAGGCGACGATCGCCACGGCGAACAAAAAGATAGTCTGCGCGCCCTCGGCCGTTGCGTGTGCGCGCTCAATCAGGCGGCTGGATGTCCAGCCGATGGCAAGGCCCAGCCCCACACCCAGGATGATCTGCTTGGCCAGCAGCACGGGAATGTCGATATTGCCGCCCGCCGCGAGGGTCGCGAGCACCGCGGTGAGCATGTAGGCGACGGGGTCGTTGGAGCCCGATTCGACCTCGAGCAGCGAGTCGGTGCCGCCCCTCAGCGATAGGTTGTGCTCGCGCAGCACGCTAAAGACGCTCGCCGCATCGGTCGACGCCACGACCGAGCCCAGCAGCAGACCGCCGATCCAGTCGAAGCCCAGTGCGAAGTGCGCAAAGGCGCCCGTGATGCCGGCGGTGGCGATAACGCCGAGCGTGCTCAGCAGTACCGCGGGCGCGGCGACAGGCTTGGCGCGGTCGATGTTGGTGTTAAAGCCGCCGTAGAACATGATGAACAGCAGCGCCGTACTGCAGACGGTTTCGGTAAGCGCGTAGTCGCTAAAGTCGATGTGCGCCGGCCCGTTAACGCCCAGCAGCATGCCGAGCGCGATAAAGATGAGCAGGGTGGGGAAGGGGAGCTTTTTGCCGACGGGTTTGATGGTCAGGCACAAAATGATGACGAGGCCGATAAAGAGAAGTATCTGGTTCATGGATAGTGTCCGCTCCTGGGTGGTTGGCGTGGCACGGTCGATTGTCTGCGGTTATTTGTACCCAAAGGTGGTGGGTTTATGGGGTCGGGCCGTGTGTGTTCGCATTTTCGACACGAGGCCGGGGCGCGGGCGGCGCTGGTTGGGGCGTTGGTGCTGGTGGCGCGGGGTTTCCGGGGCGTGCTGGCGGCCGCTGGCGACCGTTGGCGGCTTGCGGTACTTTCCAGCTTTATTGCAACGGAGTACAATGGGTAACGTTTAAGTTCAACTTGAAGTTTTAGTCGTGGCATCGGGCTTCGGCCGTAATGCAGGGAAAGGCGTTCCATGGCGATCTATGTGACATCTGATGCTCACGGGCACGTGCGCGCGCTGGACGAGGCCCTTTCCAAGATCTCGCTGACGTCCGACGACACGCTGTATGTGCTGGGCGACATGATCGACCGCGGTCCCGATCCGGTCGGTGTCATCAATTTGGTGCGGTCGCTGCCCAACGCTCGCGTGCTTAAGGGCAACCACGAGCAGATTATGCTCGACGCGATCATTGGCCAGGACCCGCTCGATGCCGAGACCTGGGATATCAACGGCGGTTGGACCACGCGCCAGCAGCTCAACGAAATGGAATTTGAGGCATACGAGGAGCTGGTGCGCTGGGCTGCCGCCCTGCCGCTCTATGCGGTGGTCGAGACTGCCGAGCGGCCGTACCTCCTGGTGCACGCCGGCATTCAGACCGAGGCGGCGCGTGCGTTTTTGCTTGAGCATGGTGTCGATTGCGGCGACGGCAGGGGAGCGGTCGATGCCGATAGCGAGCTGCTGCAGCAAATGCTCGCCGTGCAGTCGTCCGATGACTTGCTGTGGATTCGTCACGGCTACTGGGATGCTCCGACGGGACTGCTTTCTGCCGAGGGCAAGGGCCCGGTCGTGGTGAGCGGCCACACGCCCACGGTGTCGCTGGGGCGTTATTGCGAGGTTGGCGGCCTGGCAGGGCTCGATGAGGAGTCGGGCCGCGGGCAGATGGTGCGCCTGGGCGGCGAGGATACCGCCGGTGTGCCCGATCGCATCGATATCGACTGCGCGGCGGCCACCGGTTCCGAGTTCGGCCGCGTGGGCATCCTGCGTCTGGACGACGGGGCGGAGTTCTACGCGAACATCAATCCGGGCGAATAATCGGTGCAAAGGGTAGCTAATTTGGGACGGGGCTTTTTGGCTACTTTTGCCCTTCTGCCCACCAAATGATTTTTCTGGGACGGGGATTAAATAATCATTTGGCTGCCCGCTGGCTAAGTGAGTAGACTTGTTTGGAAATGCTGAGCACCCATCGTATTTGCCTCAATAAAGCCGCAGGTCACAGACTTGTGCTTTGTTGGCGTGGTCGGGGATTCGGTAAAAGTCTACTCACTTAGTTTTGCGTGATGCATATTGTCCGCAACGAGACCCCAACCGGGGTGATTCCACCGCAAATTCTGGTGACCGGGGGCAGCTGATTAGGCGCCGTACGGGTTGCGGGCTCGTTCTATGCGTTGGCGAATGTGGGCGTATTCGACAATCAACAGCACCAGCAGTAGGGCCATGATAGCCAGGTAGCTCACGACGGCACCCATCAGGCCCAGCAGGTTGATCAGGATCACTGGGAGCACCACGCTCACGGCAAAGCAGATCAGGTAGATCTTGGTGACGTCTCCAGCGTGGCGCAGCACCGTGATAATGGCGTAGATAAAATCGATGGCCGCGGTTACGCCGCCGGCGACGACCATCAGCAGCGCCAATGTGCGGTAGCGCTCAAAGTTGAGGCCGTACATAAAGCTCATGAGGGGAATGCCGGGACCGGCCATAAATACGGCGCACACGCCGGTGATGGCCACGATCAGTGCCATAACGGCGATAATAATCAAGTCAAAACGGCGGCGTTTGCGCGGGTTCGCCCAAATGCTCGACAGACGCAAAAGCTGCGGTTTATAGACAAATCCGATGCTCAGCAAAATAGCCTGTGCCGGAAAGAACAGGGCATTAAAGTACAGCTGGTATTTGTAGGCCAGCGTGCCTTCCATAACAAACTTGGGCATGCTCTCGATAAGGTTGAACAAAAAGAGCGCGCCAAAGAGCGGAGCGCACTGGACAAACAGGTGACCGACCTCGCGCAGGCTCACGCGGCGTGATTTTTCGGTCTCGAGCAGGGCGAGCGGGGCGGTGACCAGCACGAGCGAGGCGATGGCGGTGACACCCATGGCCATGGCCGCGATGGGCATGCTGCGCGTAAAGAACAGCGCCACGCTAAAGACCGCGATGACGCCGGCGGAGCGCAGCGTTTGGCTCATGCCGGCCAGGTAGAGTTTATCGGCCTGCTGCAGGCGGCCCTCGTACACGTCCGCCACGCCGTCGATCACCTTATAGAGGTAGACGCCCAGGCCGATCGTCGCCATGTGCGCGTCGTAGCCGCGGGCGCTGCTGTATGCAAGGCCGCAGGCCAGCGCAAGCGCTCCGCAAAGCCAGCGATTGAGCTGGTAGGAGGCAAAGGACGTCTTCTCGTCGATATCGGAGACCTGAAAATTGCGAACGCCGTAGTTGCACGCGATCATGATGAGCGTGCCGGTGACAAAGGCGATGGAGAACTTACCGGCTTCCTCGGCGCCCACAAGCTGCGTGGACACAATGGTGAGCAGGGGAAATGCGAAGCCCCACACGGCGGTGCCCAGGGTATTCCAGAGATAGTCGCGGCGGGTGGCGTGTTCCTCGTATTCGGCTTCCTGCGTGGAGAAGCCGCCGCCGTAGACAGCGCCGAGCAGGCGGTTCCACCAGGCGTTGACCATGCGGTGGATGGGGCCGGGCTCGCGATCGCGCTCGCGCCGGCGACGTGTGGCTTGGCCGCTATCGGGCCCGCCGGCGTTGCGCTGGCTCAGCTCCTGGATGCGTGCGAGCTCCTCGGCGGTGTGCGAGGCGGGGAAGAGCCCGTTCTCGATGCGTCCGCCCTGGGCCTTTGCGGTACCGCTGCTCGCTACGGCGGGGCCGGCGACGCCATTGCGGCGGGCGATGGCGTGGCGGATGCTATCGAGGGGCGTAATGCTCAAAGCGGAGTCCTTTCTATTGCTGCGCTCTAGTATAGACGCGACGGCGTTTGCTCGTGTTTTTGAACAGGTTGTTCAATATCTTCGGCGGCGCCATTCAGTAGTCGGCACTTCGGGACGTTCCTTGTGTGCCGACATACGGGGACACTCCTTGGTTGTTGCCTGTTCAAGAGCGTCCCCAATGGCTGGGCCGCTTGCCTGTGATTTTTGACCGTTGGGCGGGCGCTTCGCCGTTGCCGCAAAAACGTTTTTGCATATCGGGTACAACGGGCTTTACGTGAGTAAAGTGCGCGCCGCGTTCGCGTGTCGCGTTTTTAAAGGAGGCCCCATGCCTGGTGTTACCCCTGCAGAAGTTCTGTCCAACTTTGGCATTACGCTGGTCGAAGATCCCGCCGAGAACCAGCCCCGCCTGCTGGTCGATCTACCCGCTGCGGAACTCGTCGAGCACGCCATCCGCCGCGAAGAAGGCCGCATGGCATCCAACGGCGCGCTGGTGATCGAGACGGGGGAGCGCACCGGCCGTTCTCCCAACGATCGCTTTATCGTCGACACCCCCGATGTCCACGACAAGATTGCCTGGGGCGCCGTCAACCGCCCGCTTTCGATCGAGAGCTACGAGACCATCAAGGCCGGTATCGTCGACTACCTCAACGAGCGCGACGTGTTCGTCACGCGCGGCATGGCGGGCGCCGACCGCAACCACACGCGTCGACTGCTCGTCGCCTGCGAGCGTGCCAGCCAGGCGCTCTTTATTAAGCAGATGCTCGCCCGTCCGCTCGCCCGCGAAATCGCGCGCACCGGCGAGCCGGACTTCTGCGTGCTCGCCGCGCCGGGCTACCAGTGCGATCCCGCCATCAAGGGCCTCAACTCCAGCGCCGCCGTGGTCATCAACTTCCAGGAGCGCGTGATTTTGGTTGCCGGCACCGGTTACTCCGGCGAAATCAAAAAGTCTATCTTCAGCGTTATGAATTACCTACTGCCCGTCGAGGACGACGTGCTACCCATGCACCTGTCTCTTATACACATCTCCGAGCCCACGAGACTACGCTGCATCTC
>CABSMX010000115.1 GCA_902478945.1 uncultured Collinsella sp. | reverse complement strand
GGCGTGACGGCCGGGGAGTTCATGGGCAGGCTCGAGGCCTACCTCGTATACTATCGTGAGGAGCGGATCAAGAAGTCCCTCGGGTGGCTCAGCCCGATGGAGTACCGCAGGAAGCTTGGATACGCCTAGGCGCGGTCCAAGAAATCGTCCGCACCCCCGAATGGGCCATTTGATGGCCAAACAGGAATTATTTCACCGCAACTTTGTTTTTATTGGTGTAAAAAGCGTGCCATGCTTGGGCGGGGAATGTTATTCGTTTGTAAAGCCGAGCCGCGTTTGCGGTAAGGGTCTATCAGATGCCCGTAAGAAACCGCAGTTGGCGAGGGCGCTGACAGATCGGGGCCGTATCTTTCCAAACAGCAAAGCGGGCAGGGTGCCCGCGAGTCGCATGTACGAAAGGAAGATCATGCTCGATCAGGCTTATTCTCGTCGTCAATTCCTCGGTCTCGCTGGTGGTCTTGCCAGCATCGTCGGTCTCGGTCTCGTTGGCTGCGGCGGCGCAGGCGCTTCCAACGCTGTCGACAAGGGCAGCGCCGCTGCCGCTGCCGAGTCCGTCTCCGGCGAGGTGACCTACGACGGCGCCTCCTCGTTCCAGGCTCTCGTCGAGGCCGCTGCCGAGAAGTTCATGGACGCCAACCAGGACGTCTCCGTCTCCGGCTCGGGCAACGGTTCGGGCAAGGGCCTGACCGCTGTTGCCGCCGGCACCGTCACCATCGGTAACTCCGACGTCTTCGCCGAGACCAAACTCGAGACCGACCAGGTCAAGAACCTCGTCGACCACGAGGTCGCCGTTGTGGGCATGGGCCCTGTCGTCTCCAAGAACGTGAAGGTCGACGACCTGTCCCTCGAGCAGCTCAAGGGCATCTTCTCCGGCCAGATCACCAACTGGAAGGAGGTCGGCGGCGACGACGCCACCATCGTCGTGCTCAACCGCAAGGCCGGCTCCGGTACCCGCGCCACCTTCGAGGCAGCTGTCTTTGGTGACGAGGCCGTCGACTTTAAGGGCGACGCCGAGCTCGACAAGTCCGGCGACGTCCAGACTCAGATGGGCAGCACCGACAACGCCATCTCCTACCTCGACTTCTCGCACTTCGATGACTCCAAGTTCAACGCCATCAAGGTCGAGGGCGTGGAGCCCAAGAGCGCAAACGTCACCGACGATTCCTTCAAGATCTGGGCTACCGAGCACATGTACTGCGCTAAGGATGCCGACGAGGCCACCAAGGCCTTCCTGGAGTTCATGCTTTCCGATGACGTCCAGGGCAAGCTCGTCGAGGAGCAGGGCTTTATCCCCGTCTCTGCCATGAAGGTCGTCAAGGACGCCAGCGGCAAGGTCTCCGCTAAATAAGTAATCGCCCCGGAAAGGTTTGCAATGGCAAAACAGCTGCCAAAGCGCGACCTTGAGAACGTGGGCCTGGGCGTCACGGGCGCGTGCGTTGCGCTCGTGACGCTTGTCGTTGCCGCACTCATCTTTATGGTCGCCCAAAAGGGCCTCTCGGCTTTTATCAAGGACGGCGTCTCGGTCGTCGAGTTCTTTACCGGCACCAAGTGGGACCTGGCCAACACGGCCGAAAACGGCCTGCCTTATACCGGCGCCCTGCCCCTGATCGTCACCTCGTTTGCAGTCATGGTGCTCTCCACGCTCATCGCGCTGCCCATCGCCATCGGCTCTGCCATCTTTGCGGTCGAGATCCAGCCTAAGTTTGGTTCCAAGATCTTTCAGCCGCTTATTGAGCTTTTGACCGGCATTCCCTCGGTCGTCTTTGGCTTGATCGGCTTTCACGTGGTTGTCGGCCTTATGAAGAGTGTTTTCCATGTGAGCACGGGTCTGGGCATCTTACCCGGCGCCATCGTGCTGGCCGTCATGATCCTGCCGACCATGACCACCCTTTCGGTCGATGGCCTGCGCGCCGTGCCCGACGGCTACCGTCAGGGCTCGCTCGCGCTGGGCTACACCCGCTGGCAGACCATCTGGCACGTGGCGCTCAAGTCCGCCATGCCGTCGCTCATGACTGCGGTCATCCTTGGCATGACGCGCGCCTTTGGCGAGACGCTCGCCGTGCGCATGGTCATCGGCGGTATTGAGGCCATGCCGACGTCGCTGCTGTCGCCGGCGTCCACCATCACCACCACGCTCACCACGTCTATGGCGGTCTATGCCGAGGGCTCGGCCCAGGACGACGTTCTGTGGGCGCTTGGTCTGCTGCTGATGGGCATGAGCCTCATCTTCATCCTGATCATCCACCTTATCGGCCGCAAGGGGGCGAAGGCTCGTGGCTAGCACGCGCATCCATGTCGACGAGGCGAGACTCGGGCGCGTCCAAAAACAGGACCGCATCGCCACGGGCGTGTTGACGGCGATCGTCGCCATCGTCATGCTCATTGTCGTCTCCATGGTGGCCTATATCCTGTTCGAGGGCATCTCGACGCTGTTCCAGCCGGGCTTTCTCACGCAGCCCGCGCGCGCCAACGGAACCCAGGGCGGTGTGCTCTATCAGCTGTTCGACTCGTTCTATCTGCTGCTGATCACCCTAGGTATCTCGGTGCCCATCAGCCTGGGTGGCGCGGTCTTCCTGGTCGAGTACGTACCCGACGGACCCATCCGCGACATCGCCTCCACCGCCATCGAGACGCTGTCCTCGCTGCCTTCCATCGTCGTCGGCATGTTCGGTTTTCTGGTGTTCTCGGTGCAGCTGGGCTGGAAGTATTCCATCATCTCCGGTGCCGTCGCGCTCACCATGTTCAACATCCCCATTCTGGTGCGCGTAATCCAGCAGGCGCTCGAGGACGTGCCACAGGCCCAGCGCGATGCGTGCCTGGCTATGGGCCTCACCCGCTGGGAGGCCACGCTGCACATCCTGGTCCCCGAGGCCATGCCCGCCATCGTGACCGGTATCGTGCTTTCGGCCGGCCGCGTGTTTGGCGAGGCCGCGGCGCTGCTCTTTACCTCGGGCATGAGCTCGCCGGTGCGTCTGAACTTCTTGAGCTTTAACCTGTCGAGCCCCACCTGCGCCTGGAACGTGTTCCGTCCCGGCGAGGCGCTCGCCGTGCACATCTACAAGATCTATGGCGAGGGCAGTCCCGAGGCCCAGCAGATAGTCTGGGGCACCGCGGCACTGCTGATGATTTGCGTGCTGCTGTTTAACGTAGTCGCCCGTATCGTGGGCAAGCAACTGGCAAGGAGGATGACGGCCGAATGAGCGAGATGGGTGTAACGCCCGCAACCGAAGCGGCATCGTCCGAGACCCAGGACTTCCTGTCGAGCGTGGGGGAGAGCGAGAAGCGCGTGCGCGTGAGCGGCAAGGCCGTGAGCGACGAGGTCGTGCTCTCCACTAAGGACGTCAACGTGTACTATGGCGACCACCATGCCCTGCACAATACGTCGCTCGAGTTTCACAAGGGCGAGATCACGGCACTCATCGGGCCTTCGGGCTGCGGTAAGTCGACCTTCTTGCGCAGCCTCAACCTTATGAATTGCGAGATTCGCGGCTGCCGCGTGGAGGGCGAGATCAACTACCGCGGGCGCAACGTGAACACCAAGACCGAGAACACCTACGAGCTGCGCCGCTCCATTGGCATGGTGTTCCAGCAGCCCAACCCCTTCCGCAAGTCCATTCGCGACAACATTACGTTTGCGCCTAAGCGCCACGGCATTACGAACCGCGACGAGCTCGACCGCATGGTCGAGGAAAGCCTGCGTGGTGCGGCGTTGTGGGACGAGGTCAAGGACAAGCTCGACAAGAGCGCCTACGCGCTTTCGGGCGGCCAGCAGCAGCGTCTGTGCATCGCGCGCACGCTGGCGCTCAACCCCGACGTGATCCTGTTTGACGAGCCCTGCTCGGCGCTCGACCCCATCTCGACGCTGGCGATCGAGGACCTCATGTCATCGATTGTTGCCGACCGCGCCATCGTCATCGTGACGCACAACATGGAGCAGGCGTCGCGCGTGTCCAACCGCACGGCGTTCTTCTACATGGGCGATATGGTCGAGTACGACGAGACTGACGAGATTTTCCAACGGCCCAAGGATAAGCGGCTGAATGATTACCTCACCGGCATGTTCTCCTAGTCCGGGACATGCTTGAGGCCCGCGGCGGCCACGGTTGCCGCGGGACTGATTGGAGGGGCGGGTCATCTCTTGCGGGAGATGGCCCGCCTTTTTGCTCTGCGACCGAAACGACCATCACAAAGGGGACAGGCACCTTCGTGGTGGTTTGGGGTGGGGCTCGCTGCTATCATGGACAACGTTGTATTTCTACGAAGGAGCAGGGCATATGGCGATTCTTTTGGGATGCGATTCCATCAGCCTAGAGTTTCCCACCAAGCATATTTTCGATAGCGTGACGCTCGGCGTGGACGAAGGCGACCGTATTGGTATCGTCGGCAAAAACGGCGACGGCAAGTCGACGCTGCTGAGCGTGCTCGCCGGCACGTTGGAGCCCGACGACGGCCGCGTGACGCACCGCCGCGACACCACGATCGGATTGCTCGGCCAAAAGGACAACCTGGTCGATACCGACACCGTGCATCATGCCGTCGTCGGAGACACGCCCGAGTACGAGTGGGCCTCGAGCCCGCGTACGCGCCAGATTCTGGCCGGCCTTATTAGCGATGTGCCCTGGGAGGGCACGGTGGGCGAGCTTTCGGGCGGTCAGCGCCGTCGCGTGGACCTCGCGCGCCTGCTGATCGGCGACTACGACGTGCTCATGCTCGACGAGCCCACCAACCACCTGGACATGCGCACCATCAACTGGCTCGCGCGTCACCTAAAGGCCCGCTGGCAGCGCGGTCAGGGCGCCATGCTCGTGGTTACGCACGACCGCTGGTTCTTGGACGAGGTCTGCACCAGCATGTGGGAGGTCCACGACGGCCAGGTCGATCCCTTCGAGGGCGGCTACTCCGCATATATCCTTCAGCGCGTAGAGCGCGACCGCATGGCTGCGGTTACCGAGGAGCGCCGTCGCAACATGGCGCGCAAGGAGCTCGCGTGGCTGAGCCGCGGTGCCCAGGCGCGCTCCACCAAGCCCAAGTTTCGCGTGGACGCCGCTCGCGAGCTCATCGCCGACGTACCGCCCGTACGTGACGAGTTGGAGCTCAAGCGCCTCGCCGTGAGCCGCCTGGGCAAGCAGGTTATCGACGACCACTATGACCACAGTATCTAAACTGATACTG
>CABSMX010000114.1 GCA_902478945.1 uncultured Collinsella sp. | reverse complement strand
GTGGCACCCGAGGCGCTCCTGTGCCTGGACGAGCCCACCAACCACCTGGACATCGACTCGGTGGACATGCTCGAAAACGCCCTGCAAAACTTCCCCGGTACCATCGTGCTGATCAGCCACGACGAGCACCTGGTACGCGCCGTGACCAACCGCGTGATCGACATCCGTGACGGCAAGGTCACGGTCTACGACGGCGACTACGACTACTACCTCTTCAAGCGCGAGGACCTCGCAGCCCGCGCCGCCGCCGAGACGGCAGGGGAGAGCGCGCCGGAGGCAAGCAGGAGCACTAAGCCCGCCAACGCCGCTCAGACCAACAGCCCCGCTGCGGCCCCCAAGCCTGCCGAGGGCAAAAAAACCAAGGAGCAAAAGCGCGCCGAGGCCCAGGCCCGTGCCGCGCTCAACAAAAAGCTCAAGGGCGTGCGCAACCAGCTCAAGAAGATCGAGACGGAGCTGGACAAAAAGCGCGCCCGCTATGACGAGCTTATGGAATTGATGGCAAGCGAAGAGCTTTATGCCGATCAGGACAAGTTCAACGCCGCGCTAGGGGAATATAACGGGCTTAAGCAAGAGCTGCCCAAGCTCGAGGACGAATGGCTGGAGCTTTCCACCCAGATCGAAGAGGAGACCGCGCGTGAACTCTCGTAAGGCCGCTGCCGTGGCGATGAGCATCATCGCCATAGCCTGTCGCATTTGCGGCATCTTTATGAGCGCGGTGACCGTGCTGCTGTGCTTTAGCGGCCTCACCGCCAAGCTGCAGATCGTGGGCTTTGTCGTCGAGCTTTCGCGCGCACTGCCGAGCGTCATCGCCGGCTACGGCGTCATCACATCGCCCTTTGGCGGCGTGTTCCGCTTGGATTACGCCATCGTGGCTGTCATCCTATTTGTGGCCGACTACCTACTTACGCGCGCCTCGCGCCGCGTCCGCTAGGGGATCAACATGTCCAGCAGCTACCTCATGAACCTGCTCGCCAGCGCCGTTGCCGTCATTGTTGGCATCGTGATCCATGAGAGCGCGCACGCCGCCGCGGCCTGGGCGCTCGGCGACAAGACGGCCCGTTCGCGCGGCCGCGTCTCGCTCAACCCGCTCAACCACATCGACCCGTTCGGCACCATTCTCCTGCCGCTGCTTATGCTCGCGGCCGGTGGCCCGGTGTTTGCGTTTGCCAAGCCCGTGCCCGTCTACCTCAATAACCTCAAGCACCCCAAACGCGACGAGGTCCTGGTGAGCGCGGCCGGCCCTGCATCGAACATCGCGCTCGCGTGTCTCGCAGCCGCCCTCATGCACGCAGCGTACGGCAACCTCTACACCAGCATGTCCTTTGCCGTGGCGTCCCAAATCATGAATTTCGGCGCCACGGTTATCGTGGTCAACCTGTCGCTCGCGTTCTTTAACCTCATTCCGATCCCGCCGCTTGACGGCTCGTCGATTATCGTCCCGTTCCTTAAGGGCAAGGCGCTCGCCAACTACTACCGCCTGCAGCAATACGCCATGCCCATACTCATCATTGTGCTGTATCTGCTGCCCATGTGGACCGGCATCGATGTAATCGGGCGCTATTTCGACGTTACCGTGTATCCGCTCGCCGAGTGGCTGCTCAACTTCGCAATCGCCGGCATCTAAGGTAAACTTACAGGTCGATCGTGCAAAACGGTCGCAACATGCACCCAAACCGCGCCGCGAAGGCGCCGTCAAAGGAGGTCGAAGATGTCGTATCGCGTGTCGACGCAGGTCTACAGCGGACCGTTCGACCTGCTGCTGCAGCTGGTAACCCGCCAAAAAGTTGATATCGGCGCCATCTCGATCAGCGAGGTGGCCGAGCAATACCTGGCCGAGGTCGAGCGCATCGAGGCGCTGGACCTGGACGTGGCGAGCGACTTTTTGCTGGTCGCGGCAACCCTTTTGGACATCAAGGCTGCCTCGCTGGTGCCCCAGGAGGCCCCGCGCAAGACAGACGACGATGACGAGGACGACGAAGACCTCGAGGAACTCAGTGCGCTCGACGGCGACGCTTTGCGCGAGGTCCTGATTCAGCGCCTGATCGCCTACAAGCAGTTTAAGGGCGCGGCGGCTGCCCTTGGCGCCCGCATGCAGGCCGAGAGCCGCATGCATCCGCGCGTGGCCGGCCCCGACCCCGAGTTTCTGGGCCTTATGCCCGACTACCTGGCCGGCATTACCCTGCGCGGCCTCGCCGTCATCTGCGCCGACCTGGACGGCAAGCGCCAGACCTTCCTGCTGGAGGCCGAGCACGTGGCGCCGCATCGCGTGCCGCTCGACCTGACCGTGGCCTCGGTCGATCGCTTTACCATGGCGCACCAAACCTGCACTTTCCGCGAACTGTTGGACGGCGACGCCACCACCGAGCAGCTCGTCGTCACCTTCCTGGCCATGCTCGAGCTCGCCAAACGCGGCTCGCTTACGCTGAGCCAGGACGAGATCTTTGGAACCATTCAAATCAACCGCGTCGAGGGCGCCGAGGCATACGTGCCCGGCGAGGGCCCCGAGCTCACCGAATAGGAGCGACCAACCATGTCAACCCTTTCCACGCTGGAGGCAAACAGCCTCAAAGGCGCCCTCGAGGCGCTGCTGCTGGTGTCGAGCGACCCCGTGAGTGCGCCCGCGCTGGCCGGCGCGCTGGATATCGCCCCCGGCGAGTGCGCGTCGCTGCTCGCCGAGCTCAAGGTTGAGTATGAGGAGGCCAACCGCGGCTTTCAGCTGCGCGAGGTCGCCGGAGGCTGGCGCCTGTTTACGCACCCAGCCTACCACGACGTGGTCGAGGCCTACGTGCTGAGCTGGGACACGCAAAAGCTGTCGCAGGCGGCGCTTGAGACCCTGGCCGTCATCGCCTACCACCAGCCCGTTACGCGCGAGGTTGTTAAGGGCATCCGCGGCGTCAACTCCGACGGCGTCATCGCGTCGCTCGTGGATAAGGGCCTGGTGCGCGAGCTCGGCCGCGACCCCGAGCGCGGTCAGGCCATCATCTACGGCACGACCAACGCCTTCTTGGAAAAGTTCGGCCTGCGTTCCACCCGAGACCTGCCCGATCTGGAGCAGTTTGCCCCCGACGAGCAGTCGCGCCAGTTTATCCGCGAGCGCCTGAGCGGCCGCAGCATTCAGTCCACGCTCGAGGAACAGGCCGAGGATCTGGACGAAGAGCGCGAACTGATCGATACCGATGTTGAGGACACCGCCGACGAGGAGCTGCTGGCCACCGTCGATACCTCGGAGGATATACATGACGAGGACTAACGGAGCAGGGGAGACGCGCATCGCAAGCGCCGAGGGCGCCACAACGCCCACAGGCGGCGCCCAGCCCGTCTACCCGCACACCATGCGCCTGCAGCGCTTTTTGGCGCGCGCGGGCGTGGCGAGCCGCCGCGGCTCGGAGGACCTGATGACCGCCGGCCGCGTGACCGTCAACGGCCAGATCGCGACCGAGCTGGGCACCAAGGTCGATGTCGACCGCGACCATATCGAGGTCGACGGCATGCCCGTCAAGCTCAACCAGGGCGCCGTGTACCTGATGCTCTACAAGCCGACCGGCCACCTCACCACCATGAGCGACCCGCAGGAACGCCCCTGCGTGGCCGACCTGGTCCCGCGCGACCGTTTTCCGGGCCTGTTCCCGGTGGGTCGCCTGGACCGCGACACCACGGGCCTTTTGCTCTTTACCACCGACGGCGACCTGTCGCAGGACCTGCTGCACCCCAGCAAGCATGTCTATAAGACCTACCAGGCACTCGTGGACGGCCACCTGACCGATCGCGACCTCACGCCGCTGCGCCGTGGCATCGAGCTCGACGACGGCTTATGCCAGCCGGCAATCTGCCGCGTCATCACCGCACGCGAGGCTGAAGCCGTGGCTCCCCAGGGCGTCAAGCCCGGTACCACCGCCGTCGAAGTCATCATCCGCGAGGGCCGCAAGAACCAGGTCAAGCGCATGCTGAGCAAGATCCACCACCCGGTGATCCGTCTGCACCGCTGCAACTTTGCCGGCCTAGAGCTCAAAGACGTGGCCAAGGGCTCGTGGCGCGAGCTCACCGATCGCGAGGTGCAGATCCTCAAGGCCGGCGGTATCCCGCCCAAGCAGGCCAGCTCCAAACGCGGCGCCGCGCCGGCGACTAACACCGCGAGTCGCACGCGTCACCACGGCAGCCACGGCTCCGCGCCCAAGCGCAACACCTACCGCGAGCGCTACACGAGCTAGGCAACCCGCCAATCCGCAGCGCCCGCGACCCATACCAGCACGTCAACCACCGAAAGGAAGCATTGCATGATCGTCGCCATCGACGGCCCCGCCGGTTCCGGCAAGTCCACTATCGCCAAGGAGATAGCCCGCCAGCTGGGCTTTAACAAGCTCGACACGGGCGCCATGTATCGCGCCGTCACCTTCGCCGCGCTCGACCGCGGCATCAATCTGGACGACGAGGCAGCCATCGACGCCCTCGCCGAGCAGATCGAAATCCGCTTTACCAATGACACCGGCGAGGACACGCGTCTGACCATCGACGGTAAGGACGCCTCGGCTGCCATCCGCACCCCGCAGGTGGACGCCAACGTGTCCAAGGTCTCGGCCTACCCGGGTGTGCGCGCGGCCATGCTCATCCATCAGCGCCGCGCCGCCGAGGACCGCGATATCGTGGCCGAGGGTCGTGACATCGGCACCGTCGTGTTCCCCAACGCGCAGGTCAAGGTCTTCCTGACCGCCGACCCGCGCGAGCGCGCCCGTCGCCGCGTGCTGCAGCGCCACCAAAACGACGCCCAGCCGCTCAGCGACGCACAGCTCGAGACCGAGATCGACGAGACCCTCGACGCCCTCAAGCAGCGCGATAAGCTCGATAGCAGCCGCGAGGTCGCGCCGCTCGTGCCCGCCGAGGACGCGGTGCACGTCGACTCCACCGCCCACACCATCGATGAGGTCGTCCGCATTATCGAGGACCTCATCAACCAAAGGAGGTAGCCCATGCGCCTGTTTAAGCAGACGCCCGAGGATTACTACAACGCCCCCTACGCCGAGTTCCCCGCGCTCATCCGCGGCACCGTCGCCGTGGTCATGGGCATCCTGTGGGTCTTCTCCAAGCTCATGTGGCGCTGGAAGGTAGAGGACGCCGATCTGCTGTTTGAGCGCCAGGAAGGCCGCGGCAGCGTGGTCATCTGCAACCACACCTCGATGGCCGAGCTCCTGGCTGTAGAGACGGCGCTGTTCTTTGGCTGTCTCTTATACACATCTGACGCTGCCGACGACTAGTCGAGTGTAGA
>CABSMX010000113.1 GCA_902478945.1 uncultured Collinsella sp. | reverse complement strand
TATAAGAGACAGGCCCGACAGGTAGCTGTTGAGCACCTGACGCAGCTCGTCGGCGGTCTGGAAGCGGTTTGCGGGGTCCTTCTCCATGCACTTGAGGATGATGCGCTCAAGGTCGGCGTCGACACCGGAGTTGATCTGGCTCGGCGGAATAGGCAGCTCGTTGACCTGCTTGAGTGCGACCGAGATAGCATCGTCACCGTCAAAGGGAACGCGGCCGGTGGCGCACTCGTACATCACGACGCCCAGCGAGTAGATATCCGAGGTGGGGCCGAGGTCCTGACCACGGGTCTGCTCGGGGCTGACGTAGTGGGCGGTTCCCAGAACGTTGTTGTCTTGCGTGAGGTGGCTGTTCTTGGCGCGCGCGATGCCAAAGTCCATCACCTTGATGTTGCCGTCGGGCAGCACCATGATGTTCTGCGGCTTAATGTCGCGGTGGATGATCTCGTGCTTGTGGGCGACCGAAAGCGCGGAGCTGATCTGCGAGCCGATCTGGGCGACCTTCTTGGGGTCGAGGGCGCCGTGGCTCTTGATGCCGCTCTTAAGGTCGGTTCCGCGCAGGTACTCCATGACGATGTAATAGGTGTCGCCGTCCTTGCCCCAATCGTAGACGCCCACGATATAGGGGGAGGAGAGACCGGCTGCTGCCTGGGCCTCCTGCTTAAAGCGTGCGGCGAAGGTTGCGTCGCCGGCATACTGCGGCAGCATAATCTTGACGGCTACCGTGCGGTCGAGGACCTGGTCCTGTGCACGGTAGACGGTCGCCATGCCGCCTGTTCCCACCTTATCCTTGAGGAGGTATCTTCCCCCGAGGACCCTCTGTTCCATTCCTGCTCCTAACATAACTATTCGCTCAACGATGTGTGTAGTACCTACGATGTGGCCGCTGGGGCCGTGTGGCGCTTTGACGCTAGCTCTTCGGCCGCGGCGCGCCTCGGGTGTCCGATTCGATCATGGGCATCACGCTCCCTGTGCGGCAAGCGCCGCGGTCAGGACGATGCCGGCGATCTTGGCGGCTTTGACGTCATGCTTGTCGTAATCCTCCAAGGCCACCGAGATGGCGACCGTGGGTGAATCGTAAGGTGCAAAGCCAACGAACATCGAGTTGACGTTGGTGCCGCCGGTCTCGGCCGAGCCGGTCTTGCCGGCGACCTTGACGCCTGGGATCTGGGCATCGGTGCCGGTGCCGGACTGGACGACGGCAAGCATGGCCTGCTTGACCTGGTCGGCCGTGGCGGAGCTGACGGCCTGACCCAGCGAGCGGGACTGCGTGGTCTTGACCACGGTTCCGTCCGGGGCGAGTACCTGGGCTACAAAGTACGGGTCCATGACCACGCCGCTGTTAGCGATGGCGGCGGCAATCACGGCGTTTTGCATGACGGTGGTCTGCGGGCCGGGCGTATGGTCCATGCCGACAGGCTGGCCGGCGCCGGCCCAGGCGGTTTCCCACTCGGTCATGAGCGACGGGTCGGCCATGATGGAGGCCGCGGAGGTCAGGTCCTGGCCGAGCTTTTGGCCGTAGCCAAAGGCGTTGGCAAACTGTACGAGCGTGTTTGCGCCAACTTCGTTTGCCACCTGGCCAAAGACGACGTTGGAGGACACGGCAAAGGCCTGCTGCAGGCTGATGGTGCCGTAGCTCTCGTTGGCATAGTTGGTGACCGGTGCGTTGCCGATGTCCATGGAGCCGGGCGCCTGGTAGGTGCTGGAAAGGCTGGCGGTACCGGTCTCGAGTGCCGCGGAAAGCGTAACGACCTTAAACGTTGAGCCCGGCGTGTACAGCGCGTCCATGGCGCGATTGTACATGGAGCCGTCCTCGCCGCCGCCCGTCTGCAGCAGGGCATCGATGTTGGTGTTGTCGTAGGTGGGCGAGCTGGCACATGCGAGCACCGCGCCGGTACGCGGGTCGATGACCACTACAGCGCCCTTAAAGCCCTTGAGTGCCTGCTCGGCCGCCGTCTGGATACGCGAGTCGATGGTGAGCTTGGCGGTGTTGCCCGGCTGGGTCTGGCCCGCGAGCGACGCGATGGCGTTGTTCCAGCTGGAGTAATCCTTAGAGCCGGTGAGCGTGTCGTTCATGACGCTCTCGATGGCGGCGGTGCCATACTGCTGGCTCACGTAGCCAACCACGTGCGCTGCTAGGTTACCGTTGGGGTAGGAGCGTACATAGGTGCCGTCCTCCTGCTGCAGCGACTCGGCCAGCGTCACGCCGTCGGACGTGATGATGGAACCGCGCTGGATGTACTTGGAGCGGGCGATGGTGTGGTTGTTGGTCGGCATGTCCTGATAGTCCTTGGCCTTGATGACCTGGACATAGGTGAGGTTGCCGATAAGGATGGCGAACAGCGCCGTAAAGGCGAGCACCGCACGGGTTAGACGGTTGGCGAGCGCAACGCGGCCGAGCACACCGGATTCAGGCGTGTCGAGCAGGCGACGGCGCATGCGCGAGCCGACGGAATGGCTGCCGCTGCCGTAGGAAGACGAGGTGGCAAAGCGCGTGCCCGTCGGGGCGGCGGCAGATGCGACCTGATCATCGGTGATGGCGGCCATGGTGCCGGTGCCGGTAAGCTCGGCCTCGCGTCCGGTCGCCTCGTCACCGGCGCGCAGCAGGAGCGCGACGATGATAAAGCTCGCCAGCAGAGAGGAGCCGCCCTGGCTCATAAAGGGCAGGGTGACGCCGGTCAGCGGGATCAGGCGAGTTACGCCGCCAACGATCAAGAAGGCCTGGAAGCTGATGGCGGCCGTAAGGCCCGTGGCGCTAAAGGCGGCGAGGTCGGATTTAGCGCGGGCAGCCGTGGTGAGGCCACGCACGGCAAAGAGCATAAACAGGATGAGCACGGCGCCGCCGCCCAAAAGGCCCATCTCCTCGCCGATAGCCGAGAAGATAAAGTCAGACTCGACGACAGGGATGTTGTTGGCCATGCCGTTGCCGATGCCAACACCGACCAGACCGCCATCGGCAAGCGAGAAGAGCGACTGGACGATCTGGTAGCCCTGGCCCTGGGCGTCCTTAAACGGATCGACCCAAACCTGGAAACGCACCTGAACGTGCGACAGGAACTTGTAGGCGCCCACGGCTCCGACAGCTAAGAGCGCAAGGCCGATAACGACATACGAAAAGCGCCCCGTGGCAACGTAGAGCATCAGCAAGAAGATGGTGTAGAACAGCACGGCCGAACCCAGGTCGCGTTCGAAGACGACGACGAGCAGGCACACACCCCACACGGCAAACAGCGGCAGCAGCAGTCGCAGGCGAGGGATCTTAAAGCTCAAGATCTTGCGGTTGGAGATGGAGAGCAGCTCGCGGTTCTCGGCCAGGTAGCCGGCCAGGAACAGGACGATAAAGACCTTGGCGAACTCGCCGGGCTGGATGGTAAAGCCCGCGATGCGAATCCACAGCTTGGAGCCCGAGATCGTGGTGCCGATAAAGATAGGCAGCATCAGCAGAATGATGCCGATGATGCCAAAGGTGTACTTGTAGCGCATGACCACGTCGAGGTTCTTAACCAACGCGAGCGTTCCCACCATCAGGGCCACCGAGACAAACAGGATGATGAGCTGTGAGATGGCGAGAGCGGGGGCGAGACGCGTCACGAACGTGATGCCGATGCCCGAAAGTATAAATACGATGGGCAGGATGGCAGGGTCGGCACCGGGCGCCAAGATGCGCACGGCAATGTGGGCCGCGGCAAAGGCGGCAAAGAGGCCGATCGGTACGGCGAGCGTCTCAAAGGAGATGGCAGCGCCCGCGGTGAGGACGTACATCGCATACAGCAGGATGACGGGGAACGCCGAGGCGATGAGCAAGAGCAGCTCGGTGTTGCGGCGACTCATAAGCGGCACTCCCTTTCTAATTCTTATCGGAGGCTTCGGCCTCGGCGGACTGTTCGGCGGTTTTCTCGGAATCTGATTCGGAGGTCGATCCCTGATTGGTGTTGTCGCGAATCGTTTGCGCGTCGATCACCTGGCGGGTCTGCTCCTCGTCGATCTGGTGGCGGTACTTGGATATCGTGTCCTGCGCATCGTCGACACTTGTTTGCGGAATGCCCGCCTTGAGGCGGTTTTGCGTGTCTTCGGGCAGGTCGGACAGCTTGATGCTGGTTTCGCTTTCGAGCCAGTGGAGCTTGAGTCCGAGTGGCTTGCCGGGCAGGCCGCGCCAGACGGCGACATTGCCCTGGTAGGTACCCAGGTAGTACGAGCCGGTGACACCCGTGTAGGCCCAGATGCCAGCTGCCAGCACAAAGACGAGGGCCAGAATGGCGGCGATGGTAACGTTGCGGCGACGCACGCGTTGCGCCTCGCGCATGACGCCATCGTCAACCAGGTCAACGACTACTACGGTCACGTTGTCGTGGCCGCCGGCGGCAAGCGCCGCGTCCACTAGGTTGTCGACGCAGATTTGCGCGGTTGAGGACTGCGTGGCGATGTTCTCGATATCGCTATCGGGAATCATGCTCGAGAGGCCGTCGGAGCACAGGATCAGGCGGTCGCCTTCCTCGATATGCAGAGTGAAGTGGTCGGCATACATGGCGGGGTCCGAGCCCAGTGCGCGGGTGATGACCGAACGGTTGGGGTGGACGCGAGCCTCGTCTGCCGTGATCTCGCCGGCGTCCACGAGTTCTTCCACATAGGAGTGGTCGCGGGTCACGCGGATGAGCGTGCCCTCGTGGAGTAGGTAGGCGCGCGAGTCGCCCACGTGGGCGATGGCGAGCGTGTCGTTTTCGATATAGGCGCAAGTGGCTGTGCAGCCCATGCCGGGCTTGCCCAGGCCGTTCAAGGCGGCCTCGATTACGGCGGCGTTAGCGGCCTCGACGGCTGCGGCCAAGCGTGCTGCGTCGGCGGACTGCGGGGCCGTTTTGGCAATAGTCTCGACGGCGATAGAAGAGGCCACCTCGCCGGCGGCGTGACCGCCCATGCCGTCGCATACGCAAAAGAGCGGCGACTGCACCAGGTAGGAATCCTCATTGTGCGGGCGCACGCAGCCAACGTCGGAGCGGGCGCCCCACATGAGTTGCGTGGTGGTACCGGCATCATAGGTCGAGTCGGTCTCGATGCGCTCCTCGGTCAGGGGCTCAAAGCTCATGGTCGAGCCGGGGTCTTTGAGCTTGGCCTCAACGGCAGCAACGTCGATCTCGGCGGTGTCACCGGGAGAGACGGTGTCGGTCTCGGCGTTTGATTCGGAATCGCCGGTGTCCGGGGAGTCGGGCTCCTCGGACACGCGGGCGGTCGACTCGTCATCTTGCGGGCTGACGTCTATAGGCTCGGGCGCCGGCGTAGACGCGGGCGCAACCTCGGATGCCGGGGCTATGGGACTGTCTCTTATACACATCTGACGCTGC
>CABSMX010000112.1 GCA_902478945.1 uncultured Collinsella sp. | reverse complement strand
ATCCCGACAACCGGCTTTTGATCTGCCATAAACAAAGACCTCCTGTTGAGAGCGGTGACGCGGCGAATCCGCGACCCTTAACTACTGAGAGTAGTATAGCTGCTCCCGTCCCTGCGGTCTGTGGGTGCTCTGCGGCGGCCCGGTGTTTTCATCTTCACTCCGGTTGCTACGCAAAGTCGTTCAGGTGAAAACACCGGGCCGCCGCAGAGCACCCTCGACCTACCGGGGGTTGCTATGACGTACGTTGGCTGAAATAAAAACGTGGGATCCGTCGTTCGAATGAACGACGGATGCCGCGCTCACTTTTTATTTAGCCCTAGTCATCGCGCAAAGCCCCTTCGGCAGCACACGGTGCAGCCGAGTCACCACAGGCCGGGGCGGGAGGCGGTCCTTTCTCTCGGAAAACTTCGCGAAGCCCAGTTTCCGAGAGAAAGTGTCCGCCTCCCGCCCCGGCCGGCCAGCTCAACCTACACCGTGTGCTGCGGCAGGTCCTGCAGGGCGATGACGTCCATGCCCATGTCGTTGGCGCTGCCGTGACCCTGCTGGTCCTCGCGCACCGCCTCGATGGCACTCACGTATGTGTTGGCGGCAGACATCGCCGTCACGCAGGTTACGCCGCGGCGCACCGCCTCGGTACGCAGCAGGTAGCCGTCGCCACGCGAGCCCGGGCCGTACGGCGTGTTGATGATCACCGCGATCTTGCCATCGGCGATGAGGTCACCGATGTTGGGACGCTCGCCGTCGTGCGGACCGCTGATCTTTTCCACGACCTCGCATGTCACGTTGCCTCCGCGCAGCACACGCGCCGTACCCTCGGTGGAGCAGATGTCAAAGCCCAGGTAGCGCAGGATACGGGCAACCGAAAGGATATGACGCTTGTCGCGGTCGCACACGCTAATGAACACCTTGCCGCAACTCGGATCGGGCAGCTTGTAGTCAATCGCCAGCTGCGTCTTGGCGTATGCCTCGGGATAGCTCTTGGCGATACCCATGACCTCGCCCGTCGACTTCATCTCGGGCCCCAAGATAACGTCGGCTCCCGGGAAACGGCCCCAGGGCATAACGGCTTCCTTCATGCAGAACCAGTCCAGCTGACGCTCGTCGCTCGGCAGGCCCAGGCTCGCGATGGAATCGCCCGCCATGATACGCGCCGCGCACTTGGCCAGCGGCACGCCGGTGGCCTTTGAGATGAACGGCACGGTGCGGCTGGCACGCGGGTTGGCCTCGATTACGTAAACGGTCTCGCCCTTGATGGCATACTGCACGTTGACCAGACCGCGGACTCCCAGCGCCATCGCGATGCGGCGCGTGGTCTCGCGAAGCTTCGCCTGCAGGCTCTCGCTAAAGCTGAACGGCGGAATACAGGTCGCGGAGTCACCGGAGTGGATACCAGCCTCCTCGATATGCTCCAGGATACCGCCGATATAGACCTCCTCGCCATCGCACAGGGCGTCGACATCAGACTCGATCGCACCCTCCAGGAAGCGGTCCAGATACACCGGGTAGTCGGGGCTAATGCGCGCAGCTTCGGCCATGTAATCGCGCAGATGCTCGGCATCGTAGGCGATCATCATGCCGCGGCCGCCCAGCACATAGCTCGGACGCACCAGCAGCGGGTAGCCAATGTGCGCAGCAACGGCCTCGGCCTCCTCAAACGAGGTGGCCTGGCCCGCCGGCGGGTACATAATGCCCAGCTTGTCGAGCAGGGCGGCAAAGCGCTCGCGGTCCTCGGCAAAATCGATGGCGTCGGGCTTGGTGCCCATGATGTTCACGCCGCTCTCCTCGAGCATACGTGCCAGCTTAAGCGGGGTCTGGCCGCCGAGCGTCACCACGACGCCGTCGGGGCGCTCGACATCGATAACGTCCATGACGTCCTCGTAGGTAAGCGGCTCAAAGTACAGGCGGTCGGACGTGTCATAGTCGGTCGAGACGGTCTCGGGGTTACAGTTGACCATGATGGTCTCAAAGCCGCGGGCCGCCAGCGCATAACTCGCATGCACGCAGCAGTAGTCAAACTCGATACCCTGGCCAATACGGTTGGGACCGGCACCCAGAATCATCGCCTTGGGCTTATCTGCCGGCGTGGTCTCGTCGGGGGCAACGCACTTCTTGGCGACCGGGCTCGTGCGGTAAATGTTCTCGTAGGTCTTGTAGTGGTATTCCGTGGCACTCGAGAACTCGGCGGCGCAGGTATCGACCGTCTTCATGCTGGGGACCACGCCCAGACCCTTGCGGTAAGCGCGAACAAAGCGCTCGTCCGAGCCGGTCAGCGCGGCGATCTCGACATCGCTCGTGCCATACTGCTTGAGCAGGCGCATCGCGTCGGCGTCAATGTCTTCCACGCGCAGGCCGCGGATGCTTTCCTGGACCTGCACCATATCGTTGATGCGGTTGAGATACCACGGATCGATACCGCAGACAGCATGGATGCGCGCAACATCCCAGCCGCGGCGCAGGGCCTCGACCACAAAGAAGATGCGGTGCTCGGTCGGGGTTGCCACGGCCTGGGCGAGCTCCTCGTCGCTCAGCTTGTCGGCGCCCTCCTTGCCACCGGCGCAAATACCCTGGTGCCCATCCTCCAGCGAGCGCATGGCCTTGCCAAAGGCCTCCTCAAAGGTGCGACCGATCGCCATGATCTCGCCCACGGCCTTCATGCGCGTGGTGAGCGTGGGGTCGGTGCCCTTGAACTTCTCGAAGGCAAAGCGCGGCACCTTGACCACGCAGTAGTCGATCGTGGGCTCAAAGCAGGCAGGCGTAGCTTTGGTAATGTCGTTGACGATCTCGTCGAGCGTGTAGCCCACGGCCAGGCGAGCGGCGGCCTTGGCGATGGGGAAACCCGTGGCCTTGGAGGCCAGCGCGGACGAACGGCTCACGCGCGGGTTCATCTCGATAACAATCAGGCGGCCGGTTTGAGGATTCACGGCAAACTGCACGTTAGAGCCGCCGGTCTCGACGCCGATCTTCTCCAAGATAGCGAGCGAGGCGACACGCATGCGCTGATACTCAAGGTCGGAGAGGGTCTGCGCCGGCGCCACGGTGATGGAGTCGCCGGTATGTACGCCCATGGGGTCGAGGTTCTCGATGGAGCACACGATGATGCCGTTGCCGGCGTGGTCGCGCATGACCTCCATCTCGTACTCTTTCCAGCCCTCGATGGACTCCTCGACCAGCACCTCATGGGCAGGCGAGAGTTCAAGGCCCTGGCTCACGATGGAGACGAGTTCCTCGTGAGTATGCGCGATGCCGCCACCGGCGCCGCCCAAGGTAAAGCTCGGACGCAGCACGCAGGGATAGCCCACACGCTCGGCGATGGCCTCGGCGTCAGCCACGCTGTAGGCATAGCCCGAGCGCGCGACCTCCAGGCCGATCTCGGCCATGGCCTCGTTAAAGAGCTTGCGGTCCTCACCGCGCTCGATGGCGGCAAGGTCACAGCCGATCATCTCGACGCCGTACTTGTCGAGTGTGCCGTCCTTTGCCAGCTCGACGGCGGCATTCAGACCGGTCTGGCCGCCTAGCGTGGGCAGCAGCGCGTCCGGGCGTTCCTTCTTGATCACGCGCTCGATAAACTCGGCGGTGATGGGCTCGACATAGGTGCGGTCGGCCAAGCCCGGGTCCGTCATGATGGTCGCCGGGTTGGAGTTGACCAGGATGACCTCAAAGCCATCCTCCTTGAGCACCTTGCAGGCCTGGGCGCCGGAGTAATCGAACTCGCAAGCCTGACCAATGACGATGGGGCCCGAGCCAATAACGAGGATACGCTTGATGTCGGTACGTTTAGGCATGTTTAAAACCTCCTAGAGAGGCTGACTCAATGTTTTGGAAAAGTCAGCGAGGGTGCAGCTGGTGCATCAGGTTGCCGTGATGCGAGGGCGCGCTGGGCTTATGCCCGCGCGTCCGAAGCAGAACGGCAAGATGATGTGCCAGATGCAGCCGCAGCGTCGACAGGTCCGCCGTTCGGTAGAACGGCGGAACCACTATCGGCGAAATTCCAGCCGGCAAGGCGGTCCTTGGCGGTATCGATGTCCAGATAGTTCTCCTCGCCGTCCATGAGTCGCGTAAAGGCGGTAAAGAGATAGTGAGCATCGGTGGGGCCGGGCGATGCCTCGGGATGGTACTGGACCGAGAAGCACGGCGCATCGAGCAGCTGAATGCCCTCGGCGGTGCCGTCATTGAGATTCACATGCGTCAGGCGAATGCGGCCGAAACGCTCGTTCATCACGACCGGCGCGATACCGCGGCGCACCCAGACGCGCAGATCGCCATCGGCCGCGTGCTCGGTCTCGCCGCCCGAAAGCTCGGGGACAAGCTTGCCCAAGCTGGGGAACAACAGGCCAAAGCCGTGGTTTTGCGCGGTGATCTCCACACGGCGGCTGACCAGATTCATAACCGGCTGGTTGCCACCACGGTGACCGAATTTGAGCTTTTCCATCTGGGCGCCGCATGCCAAGCTGATCATCTGGTGACCAAGGCAGATGCCAAAAACCGGCACCTTGCCGATTAGCTGCTGCACCTGCTCGTAGGTCTCCACCACGGCATCGGGGTCGCCGGGGCCGTTGGACAAAAAGACGCCATCGGGATTCATGTCGAGCACCTGACGCGCGGGTGTATCCCACGGCACGACGGTGAGGTTGCAGCCAGCACGAACCAGGCCCTCCAGGATGCCGCGCTTGACACCGCAGTCGTAGGCGACCACTTTGTGGCGGGCAGGAGCGGTAGGGGCAAGCGCAAAGTCATGCGTAGCGGGCAGGTCGCTCACGGCAAAAGCGTGGGGCTCAGGGCAGCTCACGGTCTTGACCAGGTTCTCGCCGACCAGCGTAGGCGCGGCGGACAGGCGCTCGGCAAGCTCGTCGACGTCGAAGATCTCCGTCGAGATTATGCCCATCTTGGAACCGTTGTCGCGCAGGTGGCGCACGAGAGCGCGGGTGTCGACGCCCTCGATAGCGACGATGCCGTGTGCACGCAGGTACTCCGGCACGCTGACGGTCGAGCGCCAGTTAGAAGGCGTGGCGCACATGTCGTGGACGACCATGCCGCGCATGGCGGGAGCGCTCGCGGGGCGAGCGGTATCGCCGGGGAAGGCCGACTGGACATCGGTCTCGTCAATGCCGTAGTTGCCGATCTGCGGATAGGTCATGGTTACGATTTGGCCGGCATAGCTCGGGTCGGTCATGACCTCAAAGTAGCCCTCGAGCGACGTGTTAAAGCAGACCTCGCCGGTTGCGGTACCCTCGGCACCGAATGCACGGCCATAAAAAATGGTCCCATCCTCAAGATACAGGATGCAGGGACCGCAGGTGCCCTTGCTGGTTTTAGCCAGCATACGCTGGCACAGCTCGCTGGGCGCGACGGTGCGGGCGGCAGCGCCCGCAATATGGTTGTTCGCCATAGTTCTCCTTCCCGGTCTCACAGGACCGGCTTAAAGGTGTGTAGTTAGGCCTCGCGGTATTCTAACCGCAAGCATCGCCCATGGCATTAATTACATAGAATTGTTTACAAAATGATAATTATGACTTCCTGTGCATAATGATTTTTTAATCCCCGTCCCAAATCAGAACCACCCTTAAAAAGGGTGGTTTGCTCTTAGGGTATAACCCACGGGC
>CABSMX010000111.1 GCA_902478945.1 uncultured Collinsella sp. | reverse complement strand
ATGTGTATAAGAGACAGCTCCAAGGGCCAGGCCGGCCCGCACAAGATCCAGGGCATCGGTGCCGGCTTTGTGCCCGACGTCCTCGACACCCAGGTCTATGACGAGATCATCCCCGTCGAGAACGACGACGCCTTTGCCACCGGCCGCGCCGTGGGCCACAAGGAGGGCGTGCTCGTGGGCATTTCGTCCGGTGCCGCCGTGTGGGCCGCGCTGCAGCTGGCCAAGCGCCCCGAAAACGAGGGCAAGACCATCGTGGCCCTGCTTGCCGACACCGGCGAGCGCTACCTGTCCACGGCGCTCTTCCAGGACTAAGGGCTTCTCGTTCTTAGAACGAGTCCAAGGCACGCCGGTCTACCCTCTCTTCTGGCTGCCCGAGCCCATCTCGTTAGGGTGTCCCACGAGACGTCCGAACTTGCTACAATGTCTGCGGCGCGGAACCAGCCTCCCGCGCCGCTTTTCTTTTTTGGCCACATGCCACCAAGGAGAACCTCCCCATGCACAACAAGCGCGTGCTCGTCGCCATGAGCGGCGGCGTCGATTCCAGCGTGACCGCGTACCTGCTCAAGCGCCAGGGCTATGAATGCGTCGGCGCCACCATGCGCCTCACCTGCCCCACACCCGACCCCGCCACGGGCATGAGCAAAGTCGACCGCGACATCGCCGATGCAAAGGCCGTCGCCGAGCGTCTGGGGATCCCCCATCATGTGCTCGACCTGCAGCAGACCTTCGACCACAGCGTTATCGAGCGCTTTGTGAACGCCTACCAGGAGGGGCTGACGCCCAATCCGTGCATTATCTGCAACCGCCACATTAAGTTTGGCGCGCTGCTCGATGCGGCGCTGGACATGGGCTGCGACTGCATCGCCACGGGCCACTATGCCAAAACGAGCCAGACGCCCGACGGCACCTGGCAGCTACATCGCGGCGAAGATTCCAAAAAGGACCAAAGCTACTTTTTGTATTCGCTTACGCAGGAGCGCCTGGCGCACACGATCTTTCCGCTGGCAGGCCTAGACAAAGAGCGCGACGTGCGCCGCATAGCCGCCGAGCAGGGCTTTACCAACGCCAAGAAGGCCGAAAGCGAGGATATCTGCTTTATTCCAGACGGTGACTACGCGGGCTATATCGAGCGCCGCTGCGGACATCCCGCTGCACCGGGCGACATTGTGTGGCGCGATGGCAGCGTGGTCGGGCGCCACAATGGCGCGCTGCGCTATACCATCGGCCAGCGCAAGGGCCTGGGCGTCGCAATGGCGCACCCCGTGTATGTGACGGGCGTAGACGCCGCCAACAACACCGTGCATCTGGGCGAAGCCGAGGACCTAACCGCCTCTGCCCTCACGGCCGATGAGTGGATCTGGAGCGCGCCGGACGTACGCATGGAGGCGGAGCTCGACACCGGCGGCATTCGCGTAGGCGCCAAGTACCGCTACCGTCAGAAAGACCAGGCAGCGACCCTTACGCGTGACGAAGACGGGCAAATGCTGCTAACTTTTGACGAGCCGCAACGAGCCATCGCCCCCGGCCAAGCCGTTGTAGTCTATCGCGGCGACATCGTCCTGGGCGGCGGCACGGTGACCGGCGCACTTAAGTAGCCGCAGGTTTATCGCTGCACGTGTCGAAGCACCTCAACAACGGCACTAACCTCGATTACGCGACGCTCGAGGCCGCGGCAAATGGCCTCGAGTCGACCCTCCGCCGTCGCCCATTCGCTCTGCAAAAGAATCTCGATCGCCTCATCAACAAATCCGTTGAGCCGCGATGCATCGAACCAATCGAGCGAGTCCGCAAGCGCCAGCTGGACGGAAGGGTCGGGCCCAAACGGCTTAGCGGAAAACCCAAACTCCCCAGCCGTGAGCACGGCAGTTGGTACGTTGTACCACAGACAGTTGCCGCTATCGAACAGCGGAGCAGGTTTTATCTCCAGGGTGTCGACATTACGGATGATGCCGAAGTTTCGCCAATGGCGGTCGCTGTTGGCCAAAAGGGCATCGCAGACAATCACCTGCGACATAGACCTTCTCACAGCGGCCTCATCGGCACCATGCTTGCCAAGGTAGCGACAGTATCGATCGTATGTCGAGTTTCCCCGCTGGCTAGCAAGTGCGCCCTTAACGTAAACAGCCGGAACGTATTCCTCGCGGCCATCAAGAAAGTCGTCGCACAGACACACAGGGCCATCGAACATGCGCTCAACCGTGTAAGGAACAAACTCCCCCTTGGAAAGCAAACGACGATGCAGAGCTGTTGCAACCGCCTCGTTAAAGGGCCGTTGGTCGTCCATGCCGCACCCCTTGACCAGAACGCGAACACCGTTGCGAATCATCCACGATTTAGGAAGCTCGCCCTCGGATGTGTTGTCGGGATTTTTAAGACCGATGCCCTCCAGCCAACCCGAACGCCCCTCGGGCGCCGATCGCTCAAACTCGTTCTCAAAGTAATTGATGTTTTGCCATTTGAGTTCGGCGCAATCGGTCGGCCGCAGCCAATAGCAATCCGAAAGCGAGAGGCCCAGGCACTGAACCGGCACCTCAACACCGTTGACAATCCCCAGTTCACGATAGCGCGAGACGAGTCCGGGGCGGACGTCAGGAACCGACCGATGGCCCCACCACACGTTGAGCTCCCGCTTATTCGCCGTTGGAGAAGAGCTCGAGCACGTGCCAAACGGCATCCTCTGCGCATCAAGTACCTCGGCGATTTCGAAGGTAAACTCGCGCGTCGGATCAAACGAAACACGTGCGACCTCGTAATCGGCGGACATCAACGTAAACTTGCGCCCCACATCGGCCGCAGGACGGCGTCCACGTTTGCGGACCTTTTGATAAGCAACCGCAGAATCATACTCAACCATCTTCCGTCCGCCCACAATATCGCACGCGAGCGTTCCCGATGCGGCAAGTTGAGATATGCGGGCTTTCGTAACGCCCAACAGGTGGGCAGCATCACCCATAGACAAGTACTCAGATGTATCCATACGCCACGTCACCTCGTTAAGTATTCTAAACGTAAAGTTAATTAGTTATATACAGCATAATACTAAACAGACTGAAGCGAAAAAAGGCCCGAGCAATCGGGCCTTAGAGCAATTGGTCAGCCGAGTCGCAAGCCGCTCCCTTAGCGCTGAACGTAGGCGCGAACCAGCTCGTAGGTGTTGCGCACGCCGTCGATGTGGCTGCGCTCGTAGTTGTGGCTCGCGTACACGCCGGGGCCAATCAGACCATGGCGAATGTCGTAGCCGGCCGAGAGCGTGGCCTCGACGTCGGAGCCGTAGTGCGGGTACACATCGATGGCGTAATCGAGCTCCAACTCGCGCGCGATATTGGACAGCGTGGTCACCAGGTCGTAGTTGTAGGGGCCGCCCGAATCCTTGGCGCAGATCGAAACCATGCGCTCGGTGCAGCCCAGGTCGTCGCCCACGCAACCCATGTCCACGCTGATCATCTCGCGCGTGTCGGCCGGCACAAAGGCACCGCCGTGGCCGACCTCCTCGTACACGGTAAAGAGCAGCGACACCTTGCGCGAGAGCGTCACCTCGCCAGCGGCGACGGCGCGGGCCAAACCCAGCAGAATCGACGCGGACAGCTTGTCGTCAAGGAAGCGACTCTTGATGTAGCCGCTCTCCGTCACCGTGGTGCGCGGGTCCATAGCGATGATGTCACCGGTCTGAATACCCAGCTCGAGCACATCGTCCTTGCTGTCAACGTTCTCGTCGAGCAGGATTTCCATGTTCTTCTCGACGGTCTTGACCGGCTCATCGGCCACATGCGCCGAAGGCTCGGTATTGAGGACCACGCCCGTGTAGACATTGCCGTCGCGCGTATAAACGGTGCAGTTCTCGCCATCGGCCGTAGACCACTGATGCCCGCCGAGGGTCGTGGGACGCAGGCGGCCATTGTCCTTAATGGAACGCACCATGGCGCCCAGGGTATCGACATGGCTCGCCAACACGAGCGGCTCACCCTCACCACCAAGCTCAACCAGTACGTTGCCCTTATTGGAACACTCGGGCCCAAAGCCCATCTCTCGCAGGGTCTCCATCAGATAATCGGTCGCCGCGCGGGTATAGCCCGTCGGCGAAGCAATAGAAGTCAGCGTCTTAAGCTGTCCCGCGATATAGGAGAGCGTCCTCTCTAGAGAAGCATCAACATTAGAAGCCATATGCATCCTTCCAAGTAAAACTAAGACCGAGTCCCGATTTTAACCGTTCTGCACGTGCAAGGCTCTGGGAGCCGAGCCACCTCTAGACGTCCTCGCGCCGATTTTGCGCACGCGCACGGCTTACAATCCCAATCTTGCATAAATCCTATCGGTATCTGCATAGAAATGAGGAATCTTTTTGCTTCGTCTCAGGGTACCCCACCTTGGGCCGTGCAAAAAACGGAGTATTCAGCACCGTGGGCCCCAACGACCCCATCGCGAACGACAAAACGACGCGGTTACAGCAGTGTTGCAGGTCGTCGCAAAGCAGAAACTCAGTAACAACCCCCTCCACTCATCGATAGCCCGCCCGCAATGGCTGTCGATGGCGCCTGCGGACCGCTACGGGCCATTCAAAACGTTATGCATTTTTAAGAGCTTGCTGAATACTCCCAAAAATGCACGCTGGGAAGTGCACCACCTATCCGCAGCGGGCAGCATGCCTTGGTTTTGCCCGTCTCGTGGCATCGACGAGGCACAAAAAGCCCCGCCGCGCGTAGCGCGGCGGGGCCAGTGGCAAGTCAAAAGACCATACGCCTACGGGCGAAGGGCCACCAAACTGGGCTAGGCAGCCGGGCAGATCTTCTTGAAGAGCTCGATGACGTCGTCGAGCGTTGCCTCGCGCGGGTTGCCCGGGAAGCAGGCGTCGGCCATGGCGTCCTTGGCCAGAACCTCGATCTCGTCAGCCTTCATGGCCTCGCAGACGTGCGGGATGTTCACGTCGGCGGAGAGCTGCTTAACGGCGGCGATGGCAGCATCGGCGGCCTCGTCGGTGCTCATGCCCGTGGTGTCAACGCCCATGGCGACAGCAACCTTGGCCAGGCGCTCGGCGCAAACCGGCTTATTGAACTCCATGGCGATCGGCAGCAGCATGGCGCAGGCGACGCCGTGCGGGGTGTCGTAGTGAGCGGACAGGGTGTGAGCCATGGCGTGGTCGATGCCCAGGCCGACGTTGGAGAAGCCCATGCCAGCGACATACTGGCCAAGAGCCATGCCCTCGCGGCCGGAGCCGGGCTTGCCGGACTTGGCCTCGGCGACGGAGTCGCGCAGGTTCTCGCTGATCAGCTTGATAGCCTCAAAGTGGAACATGTCGGAGAGCTCCCAAGCGCCCTTGGTGGTGTAGCCCTCGATGGCGTGGGTCAGAGCGTCCATGCCAGTGGAAGCGGTCAGGCCGGCGGGCATGGAAGCCATCATGTCGGGGTCGACGACGGCGACCTCGGGGGCGTCGTTGGTGTCGACGCACACGAACTTGCGGACCTTCTCGGGGTCGGTGATGACGTAGTTGATGGTCACCTCAGCGGCGGTACCGGCGGTCGTCGGCACGGCGATGGTGAACACGGCGTGGTTCTTAGTGGGAGCAACGCCCTCGAGGCTGCGGACATCGGCGAACTCGGGGTTGTTGATAATCTGTCTCTTATACACATCTCCGAGCCCACGAGACTACGCTGCATCTC
>CABSMX010000110.1 GCA_902478945.1 uncultured Collinsella sp. | reverse complement strand
AGTCCTCGAGCATGCGGGAAGCACAGGTGGTGCGCGTGCCCACGAGGTTCATGTTGTCCTTGATGGCCAGCGGCACGCCCGCGAGCGGGGGCAGCGGCTTGCCTGCGGCACGGTCGGCATCTACGCGCGCAGCGGCCTCGAGCGCGAGCTCGGGCGCCACCTGCAGGAATGCCTGGACCCCGCCCTCGCGCGCCTCGATGGCGGCAAAGGAGGCCTGGGCCACCTCGGTAGCGGTAAAGTCGCCGGCGGCAACGCCCGCGGCGATCTGGGCGGCGGTAAGGGAATCGAAACTCTGCGCCATTACTCGCTCTCCCCCTCTCCCAAAATGGACGGCACGCGGAAGTAGCGGTCGCGCGCGCTGCCGGCGTTTTCGAGCGCGACGTCGAGCGGCAGGTCGCGCTCGGGTTCGCGCAGGTCATCGCCCATCACGTTGGACAGGCTTCCGATGGGATGGAACGTGGGCTCCACGTCGGGCAAGTCATATTGCAAGACGGGCTCGAGCATCTGGACGGCGTCGTTCAGGTAGGACGTCATCTGGGTGAGCTCGTCATCGGTCAGTGCGATCTTTGCGTACTCGGCGATGCCGCGCACGTCTTTCTCGCTGAGTGCCATAGGCGCTCCCTTCCGCATAACAGATAAACCGCTCTAGTATACAAGGCAACGCCGCTTGGAGCAGGTGCTTTACCCAAATGCAGCGAAAACGTAACGAGGGCGGCGGGCTTGCAGGTGGCGGGTTGGCGATTCTGCAGCGAAACCGCACCGTCCATAGCGAAAACCGTCTCGCCCACAAGGAAAACCATCCCGCCCACAACGAAGACCGTCGCGCCCACAACGAAAAGCATCACAACATTCGACGCTTTTCGCCAAAATCGCGATTTTCATCGAATGTTGTGATGGTTTGGAAGCCCCCGACCACCACAAAGGTGCCTGTCCCCATTGTGGTGGTCTGTCCCCATTGTGGCGGTTCTGGAGAATGTCTTATGCCGAGGCCTTGGCCTTGCGGCGCTTGCGGACCGCGTGGATCACGATGTCCAGCAGCAACAGCACAATGGCTACGACCACGATGAGCACGGCAAACTCGCGCTTGCCCCAGTGGCGACCGGCCAGCGACTTTTGCTTGTCGACGTCCTTCTTGTTGTACTTGGTGCGCACGCAATGCACCAGCAGGCGATGGTCGTTCACGCCATAGGGCGTGCAGGTGACAAGCGTCACCTTGTCGGCGCCGGGCTCGATGGTCAGCGACTCCATCTCCTCGGGCAGCACCACCTCGGAGTCCACCATCTTGTAGGCGAGCGTCTTGTTCATGGTGTGCAGCAGCACCAGGTCGCCGGGCTCCAGCGAGTGGATGTCGTCGAACATGCTCAGGTTGCGCATGCCCGAATGCGCGGTGAGCACGCAGTGCGTCGAGGTGCCGCCCACCGGTAGGCTCGTGCCCTCCAGGTGGCCGACGCCCGCCATAAGGACTTCCTCGCTCGTACCGTGGTAGATGGGCATGCTCACGTCGATGGAGGGGATCTCGACCCAGCTCATCATGGGATCGCGGTCAAAGATGAGCTGCTGGGCGTAGGGCTCGATCTGGTCGGCGGGAAGCTCGGTGGCCTCGCCCGCCAGCTGCTCGTTAAAGGAGCGCGCCTGGAGCAGGATGCGCTCGCGCTCCTCGGCAGATAGCGCGTCCACGGTGCTGGACACCGTGCTGATCTGGTTGAACACGCCCGATGCCTCGAGCCGGTCCAAGATCCACGGCCAGGTCATAAGGCCCACACCGATAAGGATGATGACGATGGTGATGAGCCGGTCGGCCCAGCGCGGCAGCCGCTTGCGACGGCGCTTGGCCTTGGGCTTGGGCTGAGGTTTGGGCTGAGGGCTTGAGCCGCCGTTGTCCGCAGCGTTATTGCTCTTCATATGTTTGGTGCCCTGCACCATCGCCGGTCACTCCTCTACAACTCAAGTTGTCTAAACAAATAATAGCCGATTAGCGAGCTTCCGCGGCTGGCAACGCAGCTAGACTGCACCGTCCAGTCGAGGATAAGCCAGCATTTGAGTTTTCAAAATGTCCCGGATCGGCGGGGCGATTCGGGATACAATGTCAGTAGAAAACGACGCACCCCGCGTAAATGTTTGGGAGCGCGGGCGGCCTAGTTTTCTGGTTTTGTTAAATGCCCGGGATCCGACCCCCGGGCATTCTTATTTGCGCTTGTTGCGGCGCAAATGCCTTCTACCGTCCGCACCGCGCGTGCGCCTACGGACCTTAAACCGAACCTCATACGAGTCAAGAAACGCGATGACGAACGTGCCCACCGCCGCGAGGGCGGCGAGCGCGTTAAGGAATTTCAGCATTTGGGGACCTCCGATCGAGTCGTCGGCCGCCCGCGCACGGGATGCGTCGCAAGGGTATTTTACTGCGAGCACTCGCACTTACAGCTGGTAAACGCAATATTTGCAAACATCTGTTCGCTAATCATACACTCGATCATACAAGCGATGGAGGCTGGCTGCGTTATCCAAAAAAACGGGGCAGACTCCAGCGCGGAGTCTGCCCCGAAAAGAGAATGGCAAAGCAAGAACGTGGATGGACGAGAAAAGTGTCCGCAAGTCTCATGGCCATCACATCCCACCTGCCAAGGGGATGGGTGAACGAGCGTTACTCCTGCTCGGACTCCTCGGCCTGCTTACGGCTGCGGATGAGGTGCGCCACGCCGATGCACAGCACCGCGCCACCAGCGATCCAAGTGAAGGTCACGCCGTTGAGACCGGTGAGCGGGAGGTTGGAGCCCTTCTGGTCGATAATGGTGAAGCTGAGCTTACCGGTAGCTGCGGCGGCCGTGCCATCCTTCACAACGCCAGATGCTGCACTGATTACAGACTTCGTACTCGGAGTAACACTTTGACCAGCCTGATAGAGCTGATCGTTACTGTCACGTTTGATAGTAAAGGTGACACCGTCCTTGGCGGAGTTATTGTAACCAGGAGCAGGCTTAACCTCTTTGAGGATGTAGGTGCCCTCGTCGAGACCGACAACGTTGATCTTGCCTTCGTTCGTCGTCTTGAGCGTGGCTTCCTTGGCGTCGCTGTGCTTTACACCCCGGGCGTCGATGAATTGCTTCTCAGCGTTGCCGTTAACAACCTCCTGCAAGGTGAACTCAACATCTTTGAGCGTCTTGAGGTTACCGTCTCCATCCTTGTCGCTACCGACCTTGGTAACATCGATACCATAGGTGTAGTCATAAGCAGGATGGTCAACCGTAGTGCCTTCACCTTCACCGTGCGGGTTGTTGGAGTAGGTAAGCTTAACCGTATTCGTCTGTGCGGTACCGAGCAAACTGCTGAATTCTGAATTGAGCGAACCGTCAGCATTGCAAACCTTGCTAGAGTCGAGCTTGGCCTGGTACTCAACGGTCACCTTAGAGTTGCCATCCAGCGAGATAGGAATTTCACCCTCAGCCATGCAATTCTTGAGATTAAGGAAGTCGACAGTCAGCGTGTCGTTATCGTACTTGGCAGTGTAGCCGGTCTTAACCTCGGTATTGCCAATTTTGACCGTAACAACTGGCGTCTTGCCGTCAGCCCCAAGACGAGGCGTCATGGATTTGGGAAGATTATCCGTGAAGGTGTACCCGTAGGTGCTGTAAGTGTTGATGTTCCCCGCAACGGTGCCAACGAGCTGATAGTCGATAAACTGGTCCATTCGGGAGTCTGCAGCCATGTTGGGATTTTTGAACACATCGGTACCGAAGGTGCTGCCATCCTTGTCGTCCCTGACGGCCTTGGTCACAGTGGGGACCTGCTTCTTGGGAGTTAAGTTCTCAGCGGAACCGCCAACAACGGCGAAAATGGGCGAACTGAAGGTATCCGTGTTACCCTTTTCAGCATTAGCATTCTCGCCGACACTCTTAGTCACGAAGAGCCAGTAACCAGTAGCCAAGTTACTAAAAGAACCGGTGTTGTCAGCATTTAGCCAGCCGTTATTGCCTTCAGGAATGTTCGCCTTCTCAACGGCAGCAGCGATCTTGTCGAGCACGCTTCCGGCCTTGACGTTTTTACCCCCATCAGCATCGGACCCGTGCTTTTTGATGAACTGGGCCCACGCCTGAGCAGATTTAGCATCTTTGCCAGTCGGCAAGTCAACAGGATTGGGATCATCGTTATTAAATGCCGTAGTCACTGCGCTCATTACGGGATCACTTGCCCATTCGATATCGGAAAGCGTCTTCTCCGCAGTGGAGTCCCAGGTACCATCATCCTTCCAGTCTTGCGTGACCTTCGCCGAGAAAATTTGGATTCCCTTAAAGGTCGTATCCTTGTAGGTATCCTCCTTAATCGTCACGCTGCCGCTCTCGGCCACCTTCGGCGTACCCGCAGCAAACGCCATACTCACCGGCGCCATCACACCGCCGAAGCTCAGCGCTGCTGTGAGGCCGGCGGTTACTGCCAGGCGTGCGATGTTCTTGCTCATGCTCATCTTCTTTTCCTCTGCTTTCTGCTCGAATTCCATTTGATCTAAATCTGTCTGTCTGTGTCTTAGCATCTACTTCGCTACGTCTCGCCCCGCTCTCTGTGGGGCTGCCAGCTACTCTTTATGGCTGCCACCTCCCCGCTTGACCAGGAGCGCGACCACGATGAGCGCGGCTCCGGCGACCGCTGCGGCGGCCGCGGCGTACATTGCCATATCGCCAGTCGAGGGCATAAAGCCTCCGGTGGTAATGCTAGGGGGTGTGCCGGTGGGCGTGTTGATGAGCGACGCCTCCAGGCTGCCCGTCGACCCGTCCGCGCTGTCGGCGCGCAGGGGCGACTCGGCCGTGATGGTGAGTTTGGGCTTGGCGGCGGCCACCGGGTCGACGTCCAGGCCCTCGGCCTTGACCGTCACGGAGCGCGTGCCCTCAAAGGCGGTGTAGCCCTTGGGTGCCTTGAGCTCGTGGACCTCCAGCTTGCCCGAGTCCGCGCCCGAAACGGTCACGCGGCCGTCCTCGCCCGTGGTGACGGTGGCCTTGCCCTCTGCATCCCACGTGCCGTCGGCCGCCAGCGTGCGACCGCGGTCGTCGACGATGCTCAGAACCGCCCCGGCAAGCGGCTTGTCGCCGTCGCTGCCGCGCTTGGTGAGCGCGAGATCCCAGGTGTAGGCGCACGCATCGTCGCTCGGCGTGCGGGTGAAGCCGGCGTCGCCGGACTGGTCGGCAAAGGGAGAGCGCGGGTAGCGCAGGTAGACCTCGTTGGGGTTGCCCTTCGCGATGCCGTGGTTGCATGCGCTGGTGAGCGGCGCATTGTACACGGCGACCACGCGGGCGCCCGCGGTAAAGGCGTCGGCCCCGCCGAGCGCGGCGATGAGGTCGCCGGTGCGCACGGTGAAGGTCTTGCCGTCGACCGCCACCTTGGTGGCGCACTGGGCCGTGATGTCGGTCCAGCCCTTCGCGGGCTCGGTGCCGCCGCGGCCGTCCTTACCGGTCTGGACCACGTCGAAGCCGCCGTCCGCGCCCGCCGCCACGTACACGCGCATGCTCGCGGCCACCCTGGAGGGGTCGAGCCCCGCGCTCATGGTGTCGACGAACCGCACCGTGTAGGTGTCGTAGGCGGTAAGGCCCGCCGGGACCGTGGCAGAGAGGCGCCAGTACAGGTCGTCGGCGACCGTGGCGTCGGCGGCCTTCTGCCAGGCGGCGGTGCTGTCCTCCAGCACATGCTTGAACACCTTGGGGGTCGCGGCCTTGGGCTTGACGGTGACGGCGCTGCCGCCCACCAGGGCCATGATCGGCGCGGTGCCGGCCTCATTCTGGGCGATGGCATTGTCGTCGGCGACGATGAGCCAGTAGCCGCAGGACAGCTCGGCCGCTGTGCCCGCGTTAAGGGCCACGGGCACGGCGCCAGAGCTCTGGAGGGAACGAGCGAGCTGTGCGCTCAGCGCGCTCGTAAGGTGGGAATC
>CABSMX010000109.1 GCA_902478945.1 uncultured Collinsella sp. | reverse complement strand
GAGATGCAGCGTAGTCTCGTGGGCTCGGAGATGTGTATAAGAGACAGCGTATACGGACCCCAAAACTGGCAGAAAAGCGTACCCAGCGCCACGATGGTGGCGGCAAGATACACGATCGCTAGGGCTCGTTTGAGTACGCGCACGCGGCGCTCCCTTCAAATCTCGGCTCTCGAAATGCAAAACGGTTCGCATCATTATAAAAGAGCCGGGTCCGGTGCTATACGCACGCGGATCCGGCTCATCTATTCCACGAGGCTTGCATGCTCGCTTCATTATGCCCAGATATGCACGGCTCAATCCGTGCGGGCGCTACTCCTCCTCGAGGGCAGCGATGACCTCGTCGGTCATGTCCATGGTGCTGTAGACGTCCTGGACGTCGTCGAGCTCCTCAAGACGGTCGATGAGGCGCTGGACCTTCTTGGCGTCGGCGCCGGAAACCTCGGTCGGGGTGGTCGGGACCATGGTGGTCTCGGAGCCCTTGACCTGGACGCCCTGCTCCTCGAGCGCCTTGGAGACAGCCATGACGTCGTTAGCAGCGGTCCAGACGATCCACTCCTCGCCGGCGTCCTCGTAGTCCTCGCCACCGGCCTCGGCGATGGCCATCATGAACTCATCCTCGTCACCGGCAGGACCGTTGGCGATCATGGTCTCCTTCTTGGCGTTCTCGTCCAGGACCTCCTTGGCAACGACGATCTGGCCCTTGCGCTCAAACTGGAAGGCGACGGAGCCCGAGGTGCCCAGGTTACCACCAGCGTGGGAGAAGGCGGAACGGACATCAGCGGCGGTGCGGTTGCGGTTGTCGGTCAGGCAGTCAACGTAGACGGCGACACCGGCGGGACCGTAGCCCTCGTACACGATGTTCTCGTAGACGGCGGCGTCGGCACCCGAACCAAAGGCCTTATCGATAGCGGACTTGATCTTGTCCTTAGGCATGGACTGAGCCTTAGCCTTGGCAACGGCAGCGGCGAGGCTGGCGTTGTTCTCGGGCAGCGGGTCGCCGCCGAGACGGGCAGCAACGGTGATGTTGCGGCTGAGCTTGGAGAAGAGGGCGGAACGCTTGGCGTCCTGCGCGCCCTTACGATGCTTGGTTGTGGCCCACTTAGAGTGTCCGGACATACGTGTCTCCTATCGGTTTCGACCTAAAGCCCAGCGCGAATGCTCGGGCAATATAAACAAACGTCGTTATGATATACCTACCGGCCTGCAAGATAAACCCCAAAATGAAGGCGTCGTGATGATGCAGCCCCTTGGCACAAAGCAGCCTGACCCCAATGCGCCAATCTTTGGTTAGGTCCACAGGCGGTCGCTGCGGGTGATCGTGGCGCCGATGGCGAAAGGCATGCATGCAATGACCGGGTACAGGTAGCGCATGTAGGTCGACCCGTTACATGGACCAATCAGGCACACAGCGAGCACACCCAGTAGCGGTATCCAGATGGCCAGCGCGCGCCACGAATGGCGGCGCAACAGGTAGACCACCACGACGATCATGATCCACACGTAGGTGGCCGAGCTCATGGTGAGCGAGATAAACGGGATGCGCTGCACCGCCACGCGGTACAGGTTAATCAGGTGGTCGCACCAGCGCACGGCTTTGCTGTCGACCGGATGGAAGTCAAAGTACTTGAGGTTATCGGGCTTCGCCATGATCTCGGCACTGCGCGCCGTGCTGTAGACCCACGCATCGCGAGCGCTCGGATAGAAGTACCCGTAGTAGTTATTGACGAGCGCCGAGATATAGCACTCGGGGTCCTTTTTGAACATCTGGGCCCACACCTTAAAATAGGCCTTGATGTTCTCCTGCGAGGCGTACTCATTGAAGCAGTTTTTGACGGCATCCGATTTGTCGGGGTTGTAGCGACGGCCCAGGTTCTCGTACTTAAGCACGCGATCGATCACAGCGCGCTCCTCATCGGTCACCAAGCCGTCGCAGGGAGCTTCCTCAATCGTGCCATCGTCTTTGACCTTGGGGTTAACGCCCGAATTAAGGCCGTCGTGCTTTTGGACGAAGCGCGCCGTCTGCTGAAACGGAATCGAGAGGATCTCGCGCTTGGAGCCCGGCGTGATATCGTGCGCCGGCATAAAGACCTTGGTGAAATACATGTTGGAGACAAGGCAGAGCGCAAGCACTGCGAGCACGCCGACCCAGCGGAAGCGTGGCGTGGCGTACGAGGGCGTGACGCCAGACTGTTTGGCCACGCGACGGGCCACATGCGCGTCCCAAGCGCAAAACGCCGCCGCAATCACGCAGGCCGCCAACGGAAAGACCAGGCCGCCATTGCGCAAAAACGTGGAACCCATGGCACCCAGCACGAGCAACAGCCAGTCGTGGCGTGCAAAGAGCACAGGCGCCTGTTCGCCCGCGCGCTTGGCACTGGCATCGCGACGGGGCAGGCCGCAGGCCACGAGCTTCACGGTCTGCACCAACAGCACCAAAAACGCGTCGGCAAACAGCACATCTTTGGTCAGCAGCGCCGCGTAATTGGATAACATCGGCATAAATGAAAAGAACAACAAGATGACGCCGCGGACCGGCAGGCTCACGCCCAGCTTGCGCAGCGAAGATATGGAATAGGCCATGCAGGCGGCCGTGATGACAAATTGGGCACAGGTGTAGATGGCAAGGCCCGCATTGGCGCTGCTGAATAGCGAAAGCCCCAGTTGCACACATGAGCCGATGATGGCCGTGTGCACCACCGGATGATGGCCGTTGAGCAACACATTGGGATTGAGCAGGCGCAGGTAGTCACTCGTGCCGTTGGGGTAGTTGAACCACTGGCGAATCTGCGCACCCGTATCTCCCATAAAAAGGCCGGGCAGCGAAGCGATGAGCGTGGGCGCCCAGGCGATCATAAGCACCAGGAAGGGCCCGGCAAAGGGATGGACCGAGAGCACGGCGTGAGCCACACGCCATACGCGGCCAAAGTGCGCTTCGGAAAACGGAATGCGCCGAGAGCTCAGCCAATCTAGACACTCAAAGGCAAGGTAGAAGGCAACGACCGCCAAGAGCATCCAGCCCGCACCGCCTATCCAGGCGCAGATGATGCGGGCCTTGTCGCCGAGCACGATCTCGGCCGAATCGGTGAGGTCGTAGCTGCGGCCAAACACCATGCAGACGGCAAAGAACAGCGACGGAAGGATCACCGAGGGACGCCAAGCGTCGCCGCGGCCAAAGAACACGTAGCGAAACGGCAGCGTGAGCAGGCAGGCAAGCGCAAGCAGCATGACCGCGTCGGTATGGCCGGCAAACGAGAGGAGCACCTCGTAGCACACGTACAGCATGCCCGAGGCTTTGGGGTCAATCGCCAAGACTGCGTTGCTCGACACCGGGGCGGGATCGATGGAAAACGCCGTGGTCGCCAGCAGGGCGAGCAAAAATGCGATGAGCGTCTGTTTGGCGGGATAGCGCTTAAACCAAACGATGCGGGCGGCGTCGCGCGCAGCCGTTGCGGAGAGGTCGGAATCCTTCACAGTCCGAATAGCCTTTCTAGAAACCTCCCAAAAAGGGACAGGTTTATTTTGGCAGGTTTTATCTGGGGAAACGTTACGGTTCTGTCATCGTTGCCCGGCAAAACCACCACAAAGGTGCCTGTCCCCCTTGTGGTGGCATGTGGTGGCTAGGCGTCGAGGTAGATGCGCTGGGGGCGATTGCGGTGTCGGGCGAAAATGATGAGCGCCAGGCCCGCAATCACGAGCGGCAGACTCAACAGCTGGCCCATGGTGATGACGCCGCCCAGCAGGTAGCCCAGCTGGGCATCGGGCACGCGCACAAACTCAATGAGGAAGCGGACAATGCCATAGCCCATCACAAAGACGCCCATAAACGTTCCCTGAGGCAGCAGCGGTTTTTTGCGGCTGAGCACCTGCAAGATGCAAAAGAGCACAATGCCCTCGAGAAATGCCTCGTAGAGCTGGGAGGGATGGCGCGGCATATCTCCCGCGGTGCCGCCAAAGACCACACCCCAGGGTAGATCGGTCGGCTTGCCCCACAGCTCGCCGTTGACAAAGTTGGCGCAACGCCCCAGGCACAGGGCCAGCGGAGCACCGATAACGGCAAGGTCGGCGATAGTCCAGGCATCGAGCTTGTACATACGGCACACGAGCGCGCCACCGATGATGCCGCCCACCAGGCCGCCATGAAAGCTCATGCCGCCCTCGTTGGTGGCAAAGATCTCGAGCGGATGCGTCCAGTAGTAGCCGTCGCCGTAGAAAATGACGTAGAACAGGCGGGCGCCAATGATAAGGCCAAAGACCACACCGACCACGACGCTCGTCAGATCGTCGACCGTAATGTCGAAACCCCAGCGACGCTGCGTGCGATACATGACGACCGCCGTGAGCAGAGCTCCGACCACATAGGCCAAGCCGTACCAGTAGATGGTGATGGGCCCCGCCGAAATGGCGACGGGATCAAGCATATGGTAGAAGTCGTTGAGCATGTCGACCCTCCTACTCCCTACATACAAATGCGGCCGCGGGCCTTTCGCTCGCAGCCGCATATTTGGGCGTAACGTCTATGCGGAGTACGCCGTCCGCAGCTTTCGCATCTTAGAACGGCGCGTACTCGTCGTACAGGTCCTCGGTCTCGCCGGAGGCATTGACCTGCTCGACACGGGTAACGCCGGGTACGTGCTCCTTGAGAATACGCTCGATACCCATGGACAGGGTCAGCGCGCTCATAGGGCAGCCGGCGCAGGCACCCTGAAGCTCAAGCTGGACGACGCCCTCGTCGTCGACGCCCACATACTCCATATCGCCGCCGTCAGCCTGCAGGTTGGGGCGGATCTCCTCAAGAACCTTCTTAAGCAGCTCTTCGTTAACAGCCACAGGGGCTCCTTTCTCACAATAACGCGGGCGCGCCCGCGGACAGAGCTATGTTACTACAGCCATGTACCCGCTCACGAGCCGTCCATGCGCGCGGACACGACTTTCACGAGCAGTCAATTTGGGACGGGGCTTTTTTAGCTGCTTTTGCCGACGCCCGGCGCTAGCACACGCTGCCGCTACTGCTGAGTTTGTTCCCCGGTGCCGATGTGGACATCGACGATGACCTGGCGGTAGCTGATGCCGCAGGAGTCGAGAATGCGGCGACTGATGCGGCCGTCGTCGGTGTCGGCGTACTTATTGTCCAGGTAGACAACCTCGCCCACGCCCACCTGCGCCAGGATCTTGGCGCAGTCATGGCACGGGAACAGCGTGACGTAGACCGTGGAACCCTCAAGGTCTTTGAGCGAGCCGCGGTAGTTGAGCACGGCGTTGGCCTCGGCATGGACTACGTAGTTATGCTTGTCCTGCAGTGGGTCGTCGCTCGTGCCCCACGGGAAAAAGTCGTCGTTGAGTGCCGAGGGCGTACCGTTGTAGCCCACCGAAAGGATGCGGTGGTTGGTGCTGGCGATGCACGCGCCCACCTGCGTATTGGGGTCCTTGCTGCGGCGCTGCGCGGCGATGGCCACGCTCATAAAGAACTCGTCCCAGCTAATAACGTCGCGGCGCTTGCCCGACGCGGTTTGATGAAGATCGTCCGACATGGCAGACACCTCCGAAATCGCAATAGTTTGACCCATTGTAGCAGGTGAAAAGTGGGGCTGTTTCCTCTCCCGCCGACGTCCTCGACTTTATGCGCGGCGAGGCTTTTGGTTGATGCGGTACAGCTCGGCGAGACCTCGCAGCGTCAGTGCGTCATCGACCGTCAGGCTATGACCGACAAGGGCCGCGAGCGCTTCGGCATCGTCGCCGGTGATGACAATGGGCACGCTGCCCTCCCCCGCCGCCTTGGTCGCGCGCATCTCGGCAAGCACCATGTCGAGCATGCCGTCGATACGGGCCACCTCGCCCAAGACCACGCCCGAGCGCATGGCCTCGCGCGTGTTGCGACCGATCACATGCGTGGGTGCCGAGGGCTCGACCTGCGGCAGGCGCGCCGCAGCGGCCGAAAGCGAGCGGGCGCCAAGTGCCAGACCCGGCGCGATGACGCCACCGACAAAGGTTCCGCGCTGTCTCTTATA
>CABSMX010000108.1 GCA_902478945.1 uncultured Collinsella sp. | reverse complement strand
CTCGTGGGCTCGGAGATGTGTATAAGAGACAGGTTCGACCATGGCGACGCGATTGTGACCATCAAGCCCGGGCAGGGCGGTTTGGAGGCCCAGGACTGGACTTTCATGCTCTTTAAGATGTACATGAAGTACTGCCAGCGCCGCGGTTGGAAGGTCACCATCAACGATTGCCCCGCGGCCGAGGTCATCGGCATCGATCGCGCGACCTTTACTGTCGAAGGCAAGGACGCCTTTGGCATGCTTCGTGCCGAGGCCGGAGTTCACCGCCTGGTGCGCATTAGCCCCACCGACGACAAGAAGCGCCGACAGACTACGTTTGCCGGCGTCGAGGTCATTCCGGTACTGCCCGACGATATCGATATCGAGATTAGTCCCGATGACATTCGCGTTGACGTGTACCATGCAAGCGGCCCGGGCGGCCAGGGTGTCAACACCACCGACTCCGCCGTGCGCGTGACGCATTTCCCCAGCGGTATCGTGGTCACGTGTCAAAACGAGCGCAGCCAGATTCAAAACAAGGCCGCGTGCATGCAGATCCTCAAGGCGCGCCTGTACGAGATTGAGCTCGAAAAGCGCGCCGAGGCCCTGGATGAGATTCGCGGACCCAAGACCACAATTGGTTTTGGCAACCAGATTCGCAGCTACGTACTCTACCCGTACCAGATGGTTAAGGACCTGCGCACGGGCGTGGAGACTAGCAACGTCGAGGCCGTTCTTGACGACGGCGACCTGGATCCGTTTGTGATTGGCTATCACCGTTGGGCTACCGGCAACGCTGACGCGGAGGCCCCGTCTGCCTAAACCGCTCGGTTTATGCGGAAATGGATCAAGGCCCTCCGAGCAGGGTGGTTTTGTATCCAGAACATGCCCTGCACAGGGGTGGTTTTTGTTTGGCGAATCGGTAGAATCGAATACATGAAGAAGTTCAAAGCGCATCCGATGGGGTGCGCTTTTTTGAAGGAGGCAGTATGGCATATCGTCTGGACATCAAGCGCATTCTTTCGATGAACTTCTTTCACGATCTACCCCAGATCATGCTGGGGTGTGCCTTGGCCGCCATCGCGACCGACCTGTTTTTGATTCCCAACGGTCTTGCAGCCGGTGGCGTTACGGGCCTTGCGACGATTATCCAGGCAGTTGGCGCAGCGCGAGGCGTGTCGCTTCCTGTCGGTATCCAGACCATCGTGATGAATGCCTTGCTGCTGCTGATCGTTATGCGCGAGGGTGGCATGTTCTATGTAGTGCAGACGGCGACGGGCTTTGTGCTGCTGGGCTTCTTTACCGATCTGTTTGCCCCGTTTGTTGCGCCTCTGGCACATGCGGACCTGATGCTTCCCGCTATGTGGGGCGGCATTATCACGGGCATTGGTTACGGCATGGTGTTGCGCGCCGGCGCCAACACCGGCGGCTCGGACACGATTGGCCAAATCATCTCGCGTAACACCTCGCTGCCGGTGGGCTCGACCGTCATGGCAATCGACGTTGCCGTATGCGCGGCATCGGCTCCGGTCTTCTCGCTCGAAAATGCTCTGTATGCAGGACTATCGATGGTGATCAGCGGCTATGTGATCGATGCCGTGGTCGATGGCGGCAATAAGCGTCGTATGGTGCTCATCATCTCGGACAATTTCCCCGATATCGCGGCCGACATCATGTATGGTCTGGGCCGCGGCTGCACCAAATTAAAGGCGACCGGTATGTATTCGGGCGTCGAGAAGCCGGTGATCATGGTGATCGTTAGCCGTCGAGAGCTCAACACCCTCAAAACGATCGTGCGCGAGCGCGATCCTCACGCCATTGTGACGGTCGCCGACGTTACGGAAGCCTTCGGTGAGGGATTCAAGGACATTAACGCGTAGGCTGAATTTCGGTTTGCGGACATGATCCGTTTTCCTCCGTCCCCAAGGGATCAGGTGATCCGTAGGGGACGGCAGGATTGCGGATCATTTTTGTGCCGGGGCGAGAGGCAGCCACCGCATCCAAAAGACGTTCACATTGATAAACCGTTTCATCAGCGGTTCTGCCTGCTAAATTGCTCAAATAATGATAAAAACTCTGGTAAAGCTATCAGTTTCCAGCATAATGAATGACGTACGTGCATTGCGGCTGTGTTGGGATTACCTTCGGTGCCGTGCGCATCTTGTCTTAAGAGGATGAAAGGAAGGCACAATGAGCGACGAAGAGCTCAAAAAGGTTGCCAACGAGGTAAGGAAGGGCATCGTCACCGGCGTGCACGCTGCCAAGTCTGGCCATCCGGGCGGTTCGCTCGGCGCTGCCGACATCATGACCTATTTGTACTTTGAGGAAATGAACGTCGACCCGGCCGATCCCCGCAAGGCCGATCGCGACCGCTTTGTGCTCTCCAAGGGTCATTGCGCTCCGGGCCTGTACGCCGTGCTCGCCGAGCGCGGGTTCTTCCCCAAGGAGGACCTCGAGACGCTGCGCCATATCGGCAGCCACCTGCAGGGTCACCCCAACATGAACGACACTCCGGGCGTCGACATGTCCACTGGCTCGCTCGGCCAGGGCATTTCCGCCGCCGTGGGCATGGCCGTTGCCGCTAAGCACTGGGGCGATACTTACCGCACGTACACCCTGCTGGGCGATGGTGAGAGCGAGGAGGGCCAGGTGTGGGAGGCCGCCATGTTTGCCGGCAACCAGCAGCTCGACAACCTCTGCGTGATTGTTGACCACAATGGCCTGCAGATCGACGGCTCCGTCGAGGAGGTCAACGACCCCATGCCGCTCGCCGACAAGTTCCGCGCCTTTAAGTTCCACGTGGTGGAGCTCGCCGACGGCAACGACTTCGATCAGATTCGCGCCGCCTTTGCCGAGGCTCGCGCCACCAAGGGTCAGCCGACCGCCATTATCGCCGAGACCATGAAGGGCAAGGGCGTTTCCTTTATGGAGAACCAGGTTGGTTGGCACGGCAAGGCCCCCAACGATGAACAGTTTGAGCAGGCCATGGCAGAGCTCACGGCCGCCGGAGAGGAGCTCTAGGATGGCAGACGTCAAGAAAATCGCCACGCGCGTAAGCTACGGCGAGGCTCTCGTCGAGCTCGCCAACGAGCACGATGACTTTGTGGTCCTCGACGCCGATCTGGCCGCCGCCACGCAGACCGGTAAGTTTAAGGCCGCTTGCCCCGACCGCTTCTTCGATGTGGGCATTGCCGAGAGCAACCTGATGGGCGTTGCCGCCGGTATCGCGACCACCGGCCGCGTTGCCTTCGCGAGCAGCTTTGCCATGTTTGCCGCCGGCCGCGCCTTTGAGCAGGTCCGCAACTCCATTGGCTACCCGCATCTCAACGTCAAGATCGGCGCCACGCACGCCGGTATCTCGGTGGGCGAGGACGGCGCCACACACCAGTGCTGCGAGGATATCGCCCTGATGCGCGTCATTCCCGGCATGACCGTCATCGTTCCCGCCGACGACGTCGAGGCCCGCGCCGTGACGCGCGCCGCCTACGAGTGCGACGGTCCCGTGTACATGCGCTTTGCCCGCCTGGCCTCGCCGGTCATCAACGACCCCGAGACCTACAAGTTCGAGTTGGGCCGCGGCATCGTCATGCGCGAGGGCGCCGACGTTACCATCATTGCCTGCGGTCTGATGGTCGGCGAGGCCCTTGAGGCCGCCGAGCAGCTCGCTGCCGAGGGTATCGACGCCGAGGTCATCAACATGCACACCATCAAGCCCATCGACGCCGACCTGATCGTCAAGAGCGCCACCAAGACCGGTCACGTCGTGACCGTCGAGGAGCACTCCGTGATCGGTGGCCTGGGCAGCGCCGTTGCCGATGTCCTGTGCGAGCAGTGCCCGACGCCGCTCAAGAAGATCGGCGTCAACGACACGTTCGGCGAGTCCGGCCCGGGCGCCGAGCTCCTGCACAAGTACGGCCTGGACGCCGCCAACATCGTGGCGACCACCAAGGAGTTCTTGGCATAAGGCAAGGCGGATCTCAAGGACTGCTTCGCCAGTACTATGGAAACCCGGCAGGGGCGCTCTCTTGGAGGGCGCCCCTGTTTCAGTTGCGGTGAAATAAGGACTGTTTTGCCAGCCTAAAGGCTCAATTAATCCGCATTTCACCGCAACTTTCGAAGGCGTTCCCGCTTGTGCTGGCTCCGTCGCGACGATTGATTGCGGCTTGGCACAGTGCAGCGACATCGGGGGCATCGCTGCCTCGGTATGTCATGGCGAGCAAGGCGGCATCATAGATTTCGTCATTGGTCACATCGGCGGCATCAATGGGGCAGAAGGTGAGAATTGAATCCTGTTCTGCAAGCTCGGCCAGATCGATCGTTTCACCCATAGCAAAGGCATCATCGAGGACGAGTGTGGCACTCGTGCATGGAATTTGATAGATCGTGCCATCCGCAGCGATAGGGGAACCTGCTGCCTCGAGCGTGTAGACACCTTGTATGAGATAGATGCCAGAGCCATCGGAGGCGACGAAGTCAATCCTGTCGACCGTTATTCCGTCGATAGTCTTGCCCGTAATGTGTATTGGAACGCGCGATGCCCCGTTATCGGTGTCCCAGCCCGCAGCCGCGACATCCAGCACAATGGCGTGCTCCGAATGGGCGGATACGAAGTGCGACAACACCTGCCGCAGATGAAGGCCCATACAGCTACCGCCGACAATGCCGATTACCAGCATGCAGACTAGGATGACCGCAACGTGGTTCCGAGGCTTTACCCGAAGCCCAGAATCAGCAGAGATGCTATTGACGGCAGCCCCGCATGCCGTGCAGTACCTCACGCCATCGCGCAACTCAGCTCCACAATAAGGACAATTCATACTGGCCCCCACAACCACAGGCGTTCCTATCGAGGCCACTGTAAATCGACAATCCAAATCCAAGTTGCGCAACAATCAAATCAAGCCAATTTCAAGCAAGAGCTTCCTCCGGGAAACGGGCCCATCCCAACAAAGTGCAATTCAGACCCTCCCAAGCATGCATTTGCTGCACCTAATAGAAACGCGGCGACTCCTTAGTAGCCGCAGGCCACGCACAGGGTTACCTCCCAAATCTTTCCGCAGGACGGAGAAGTCCCCGCAGCGCGAAGCGCACAGCGGGGACTCCGACATGTCCGAGGACGATTTGGGAGGTAACCCTGTGCGCGGCCGGTGAGACCAAAACCCCGCCATGCTTCTTATGTGCAGCAAAGCTAATGCTGCTAAAATACAAAGCGCTCATGTAGTTTAAACGCACGACGATAAGGAGCACCAGTGGGTAACCACTTCCGTACCTCCGGTGCGGGCGATGACGCCCCCAAGACGCAGCCAGGCGCCGCGGGCACTCGTTTCGCCACCCCGGATTCAGAGGATCAGCTGTTTAGCCCGATCCCCGCACAGCCGGCAGATCAGGCACAGCCGGCATCAGATCCCTTTGCCAACAATCCCACCAATGATGTCGAGCTTTCCGAGGCCGCGGGTTTTGAGCCCGTGCAGAAGGTGACCGCTCGCGTGGATCAGCCCCAGGCTGGCGCCGCCACGCCGCAGCCTGTCATGGCCGGTATTCCCGATCCCATGGCTCCTGCGACTCCGGCGCCACAGCCTGCGCAGTCCGGTCTCTTTGCCGCTATTCCCGATCCCACGCAGCCTGCTGCCCCGGTGGTCGAGAGCGATCAGGCCGCCGAGGTCGCAAGCCTCGACAATGCGCTCAACAACCCCGACTTTACGTCGGTGTTTGCGCCCATCGATCCGCAGGCCAGCCGCAAGAAGATGGCCAAGCAGGCCGGTGTCGAGCCCGTCATCCTCATGGAGCATGTCACCAAGATCTATCCGGCACAGCCCAACAAGCCCGCGCTCGACGACATCAACATCGAGATCTATCCTGGCGAGTTTGTCTTCTTGGTCGGTCACTCCGGCTCGGGTAAGACCACGCTGCTTTCGACGCTCAACCGCGACGTCAAGCCGACGAGCGGCCGCATCCTGGTTGCCGGTCAGGATCTCATGAAGATCAAGAACCGCAAGGTTCCGTTCCTGCGCCGCCAGATTGGCGCCGTGTTCCAGGACTTTAAGCTTCTGCCGCAAAAGACCGCCTACGAAAACGTGGCGTTTGCCCTTCAGTGCATCGGCAAGCCCAAGGGCGTCATTCGCAGCCAGGT
>CABSMX010000107.1 GCA_902478945.1 uncultured Collinsella sp. | reverse complement strand
GTATAAGAGACAGGTGCAGAACGAGGGGCAGGTCACCGGTCTGAGCCTTGATCTCGCCCAGGCGCTCGAAGGAAAGGCCAGCCCAGTCGGCAGGGTACACGCCGTGGATGTTGCCGATGCCGCAGGCGAGGAAGTCGACGCCCAGGTCAGCGATCTGCTTGCACTCAGCAGGATCAGCGAGCTCGCCGCTGGAGGTCACGCCGTCCTCGGTGCCGCCGATGCCGCCGACCTCGGCCTCGATGGACATGCCCTTGGAGTGGGCAAGCTCAACGAGCTCCTTGGTGCGGTCGAGGTTAAGCTGGAAGGTCTCCTCGTGAGAGCCGTCATACATGATGGACGTGAAGCCGGCCTCGATGCACTTGAAGCAGTCCTCGTAAGAACCGTGATCGAGGTGAAGGGCGACGGGAACGGTAACGCCCGTGGCCTCGACGGCAGCCTTGACCATGTCGGCGCAGACCTTGAAACCGCCCATCCACTTAGCGGCACCAGCGGTGCACTGAAGGATCAGCGGAGACTTGGCCTCCTCGGCAGCCTGGAGAATAGCCAGGGTCCACTCGAGGTTGTTGGTGTTGAAGGCACCGAGACCGTACTTGCCGGCCTCGGCCTTCTTGAGCATGTCTGCTGCGTTGACGAGCATAAAAGAAACCTCCTGTAAGGTTGCTCCGATAACGCCTGTGATTTTACCACGGCGTATCCGAGCATAAACGTTCGTTTGTTCACGAATATCGTCCAAACAGACTTTTTTTGACCGTTTGCCCTACGGAATCGACCCGTTGGGGAAAATATCTTGACGTTTGGACGCTTCTCGTGCTTCAGAAGCTGACTACAAAGCTACATCTGCATGAAAGGGTTCCGCATAAGCTCGCGTGCCACAGTGGTCGAATCGCCATGGCCGGTTAGGCAAACGGTATCGGGCGGGAGAAGCCGGGCGAGCTTGGAGAGCGAGCGCAGAATCGCCGCCTCATCTCCTCCAGAAAGATCGGTGCGGCCGTGGCTGCCCGGGAATAGCGTGTCGCCCACAAAGGCAATGTTCCCCTGCTCGGTGGCAGCAAACAAGACAATGCCACCCGGCGTATGCCCGGGCACCTCGATAACCTGCAGGCAAATGTCGCCTAGCTCAATGGTATCCCCCTCGGCAAGCAGCCGCGTCGGCTCGCCCGGATCGGGCGTCTCGATGCCCCACATCGCTCGCTGCTCCTCGATATTCGCATGCGGCACAGCCGCATCCTTAACACACAGCTCGTACAAGGCGTCAGCGCCAACGGCGGCCCGAACCCCGGCTACACCGCCAACATGATCGGCATGACCGTGCGTGCAGACGGAACCGAGCACATACACGCCAGGGTGTTCGGCTCGGATGTGCGCAACGAGGCTTTCGCCTTCCCAAGCGGGATCGATAATCAAGCATTCGCCACTCGAAATAACGGCGTAACTGTTGGTCTGGATGGGCCCGTTTACAAGCACCTCAATCGAAGCCGTACCCCGAGGGGTTAAGTCCAAAGCCGCAGCGTCCATGTGTGCGCCCTCCTTCTATAAACGTCGAGGCATCAAACGATGCCCCGAACGTAGCCAATATCATTACTGTCGCGCGCTCGTCACGCCTATACGCGACGCTTGAGCTGAGCCCCGCCCTCGCCAGGCATCAAACGGCGTGCATCGTAGACCGAGTCGACGCTGCTAATCGATGCCAGCAGCGGATCCAGACCACTCGCGTCCGAGATCTCGACCATAAAACGCAGGGTCGCAATACCTTCGCGGTTGGTCGAGGTGGCGGCGGAAAGGATGTTGCCACCTGCATCGCCAATGGCGATGGTGACGTCCTTGAGCAGGCCCATACGATCCAGGCACTCGACCACGATCTCGACCTGGAAAAGCGTATCGGCGGCGCCATCCCACTCTACGTCAATCATGCGCTCGGGGTGCTCCATGAGGCCCTTGACGTTGGGGCACTTGGCGCGATGCACCGAAACGCCACGACCGCGCGTGATGAAGCCGACGATGTCGTCGCCCGTCACGGGGTTACAGCAATGAGCCAGACGGACCAGCAGGCCGCTGTTGCTCTCGCCCTTGACGATAATGCCGTTACTGGCGCTCTTACCGCGCTTTTGCGGTTTGCGGTTGGATCCGCGGGCAGGCTGCTTTACGACCTCGGCGATAGCCTCGGCCTTGGTGAGCTGTTCCTCGGGCTTGGGGTCCAAGATTTGCTCGACCTTATTGCCCACAGCGCGCGGGGCGACCTTGCCCGCGCCAACGGCTGCAAAAAGGTCCTCGAGCTGCTTGAAGTTAAACTGCTCCGCCACGGCGTTGAGTGCACGCGTGGATCGCGGCGTAGAGATGCCATACCCGCGCTTGCGCAGGTCCTTAGCCAGTATATCGCGGCCGGCAGCAGCGTCATCGTCTTTGGTCGCGGCGGCGAAGTAACGGCGAATCTTTGACTTGGCCGAAGGCGTCTTAACGATCTTGAGCCAATCACGCGACGGCTTGGAACTCTTGTTGGTCAGGATCTCGACACGGTCGCCCGTCTTGATCTCGTGCGTGAGCGGGGCCACCGCACCGTTGATCTTAGCGCCGACACAGTGGTTGCCCACCTCGGTGTGAACGGCGTAGGCAAAGTCGAGCGGCGTGGAGCCGGCACGAAGCGCCATGACCTCGCCCTTGGGCGTGAAGACAAAAATCTCCTGGTCAAACAAGTCGACCTTCAGCGAGTGCAGGTATTCCTTGGCATCGGTGATCTCGTCAGACGCCGCCCAGTCGAGTGAGTGCTTGAGCCAGTTAATCTGGTCGTCCAGACGCTGCGCATCGTTGGTCTTGGAGGCAGACGATCCGCCCGACTTCTTGTACAGCCAGTGGGCGGCGATGCCGTACTCGGCCTGCTCGTGCATCTCATAGGTTCGAATCTGAATCTCGAGCGGGCGGGCCGTGGGGCCGATAACCGTCGTATGAAGCGACTGGTAGTTATTGACCTTGGGCATAGCGATATAGTCTTTAAAACGACCGGGCATGGGATGCCACAAGGTATGCACGGCACCAAGCGTGGAATAGCAATCGCGCACCGAATGAGTGATGACGCGCAGCGCCACCAGGTCGTAAATCTCGGAGAACTCCTTGCCCTTGCGCTTCATCTTTTGATAGATGGACCAATAGTGCTTGGAACGACCGTTGATCTGAAAGTCCTCAAGACCAATGCGATTGAGTTCATCGGTGAGCGTCTTGATGGTCTCGGCCAGATAACGCTCGCGAACCTCGCGCGACTCGGCTACCATGCGCGCGATGCGCTGGTAGGCATCGGGCTCCAAGTAGAAGAAGGACAGGTCCTCAAGCTCCCACTTGATAGAGCTCATGCCCAGGCGGTCGGCCAGAGGCGCGTATACGTCCATGGTCTCGCGCGCCTTAAACAGACGGCGGTCCTCGCGCAGGGCGGCAAGCGTGCGCATGTTATGCAGGCGGTCGGCGAGTTTGACGATGATGACGCGGATGTCCTTGGACATGGCAAGGAACATCTTGCGCAGCGTGAGGGCCTGCTTCTCGTCCATGCTGTCGACTTCGATGTTGGTGAGCTTGGTCACGCCATCGACGAGCTCGGCCACCGTATCGCCAAACAGGCCGGAAACATCGGTAAGCGAGGTCTCGGTATCCTCGACGGTATCGTGCAACAGCGCGGCGCACACCACATCGCAGTCCATCTTGAGGTCGGCCAGAATGATAGCTACCTCGACGGGATGGTTAATGTACATCTCGCCCGAACGCCGCTTTTGGTTGCAGTGCTTCTCGGCAGCAAAGCAGTAGGCCTGCTCCACCTTGGAGAAGTCGTCCTCGTTCATATATTTGAGGCACAGACGCTCCAGCTTGTCGTAGCTGTCCGCCATAATCTCGGGCGGCAGCTCATCGGCATGCTTATAGTGCTCCATCTCCGAAAACGGCTGGAGGGTGGAATCATGGGCGGTACGAGCTGCGGCGTCCATCGAGGTCCCCTTCCCCTAGGCCCGCGGTACGATCGGGCGGTTAACTTTGGCTAGCATATCAGAAGCGCACGAATCGAGTGCCCAACTCCGAAAAGCCGTGAACTCCATGCGCGAGCGCAAGCCCTCCAAATAGCGAATTGACCTGCTTAATTGCACGCGACCGGGGTTTTCCGCCATCGCGATGCGACGCGTATCGTCAAACCCCGAAACGCGGCAGAAACCGAGTTCTTCGAAGATTCCCAGGCCGCTTTCCACCGAGCGCTCGTCGACCGGCGTGCGGGCATCGATGGCAAGACACATCTGCGCAATGTCGATATCGCTTGCGCAGAATGAATCGTCCCCCGTCTTGCCACGGTTGGAGCGCCACATGGTCTGCAGCGCTCGATAGAGTGTGACAAGCTCATCGCGCTCGGGCGCGTAACAATCGAGCAGGCGCTCATTAATACGAGCGTCACGCGACGAATAGAGCAGGTGAATCACGGCGGGCTGTCCATCGCGGCCGGCACGGCCACTCATCTGGTTAAACTCAATCGCACCAAACGGCATGTGGTAGAGCACGACATGACGGATATCGGGCAGGTTGACGCCCTCACCGAAGGCCGAAGTTGAAACGATGCAGCTGAGACTTCCGTCTCTAAAGGCTTCCTCAACACGGCGGCGATCGGAGCGCGCAAGCCCGGCGTTATAGAACGCGATATGGGTCGCACAGTCGGGCACGCGTTTGCGCAACGTCTTGGCAAGCGCCACGGACTGGTCGCGCGAGTTCACGTAGATAACGGTCTTCTCCCCCGTCGCCACGATCGACACCAGGCGATTTTCGCGGCTCGCAAGGTCACGATCGTCCTCGAGTTGCAGGTTCTCGCGAACGGTCTCGTCGACCACCGTCCTGGTAATCGGCAATACACGAGCAAGCTCCGCCACGACCGGGGCCGTCGCGGTAGCCGTTGCCGCCATGACAACGGGGTCGCCCAGGGCTTTGAGGATATCGGGCATGTCGAGGTATGCGCTCCGGTCGCCGCCTTTGGCAAGACCGGCATGGTGTGCCTCGTCGATAACGACAAAGCCGATGCGTCCAGAACGTGCAAAGCGATCGCGATGGATAGACAGGAACTCAGGCGTCGTGAGAACAATGCCGGTGCGGCCCGAAGCCAGGCCGGCAAACACGTCATCGCGCGCCGCCTCCACGGTCTCGCCGGTCAGCACGCCAACGCCAATGCCGAGCGCGGCCATCGTCGAGGAAAGGTGATAGGCCTGGTCGGCAACGAGCGCGCGCAGCGGATAGACAAAGATACTCGCACGCCCGCGAAGAACCGCCTCGCGCGCGGCATGCACATGGAAGATAAGAGACTTGCCGCGCCCCGTTCCCATAACGGCCAGAACACTTTGGTGATCGGCCAGTGCATCGAGCGCCTCGACCTGCGCGCGGTGCGGCTGGTTCGATCCGATAAAGCTGTGAATGAGCGAGCGCGTGAGCTCGGTATAGGAAAGTTGGGCAAGCGTCTCGCGTTTACGCGACTCCAGGCGCAGGCCAGAATCCGCCGGTTGTACGCCGCGGCGAAGCTCACATGCCGAATCGTCGATATTGGGTGCCGTGGTATCGCGCACCAAGACATCTTTGATCATGAGCTTGGGCTTCACACGTCCCTGCCAATGCTCGGCAACGGCCTCGAACACCAAGTCGACGGCGCTGTCGCAATTGATAAGCCTGTCGATTTGCGGTACACGGAACATGATTGCCGGCACGCTCGCGGCTCCATCCGTCGCCACGAAGCGCATATGCTCGCCGGTCTTACCCACCACGGCGCGATCACACATCGTCACGCCCTCGGCAGCCAGCAGCGGCACCTTATTACCCTGGCCAAACGGCTCAAGGCGGGAAATCTGCTCGATGGTCTCGATATTCAATTCGGAAAGGTCGACCGTGGCGGCAACCTCGTCGGTGTCCTCAAAGTCCTCGGCGGGAAGCTCGGACAACACGGCGGAAAGACGTCGACGAAACTCATCGAGCTTAGATACCTCGATGGTCACGCCCACCGCACCGGCATGCCCGCCGCGGCGAATCAGCAGGTCGGAGCAGCGCTCGACGGCTTCGAACAGGTTAACCTTGCCTACCGAGCGGCCCGAGCCACGTGCTATACCGTCCTCGATAGAGAAAAGCAGCGCCGGCACGTGATATCGGTTGGTAAGGCGGCTCGCCACGATGCCCTTAACGCCCTCGTGCCCTGTCT
>CABSMX010000106.1 GCA_902478945.1 uncultured Collinsella sp. | reverse complement strand
TCTACACTCGACTAGTCGTCGGCAGCGTCAGATGTGTATAAGAGACAGTGCTCGACGCGCTGTACGATCCGCAGACGTCTGGTGGCCTGCTTATCGCGGCACCTGCTGCCGATGTGGATGAGCTTGCGCGCCGTCTGCATGCCGAAGGACGTATCGCCGCCGTCGTCGGTCGCGTGTGCGAGCCGGTGCCAGGCGGTCCTGCCGTCCACGTTGTCCGCTAGCCCGCACGTTTATGTAACTGTTTACCGTTTTCTAGAACGGTTCTTTCGAAAGGAAAAACTATGCCTACTAAGATTGAAGTCAATGCCATGGGCGATGCCTGCCCGCTGCCCGTCGTCAAGACGCTCAAAGCCCTGAAGCAGCTCGATGGCGAGGGTGCCGTGGTGACCTCGGTCGACAACGAGACCGCCGTCAAGAACATCTCCAAGATGGCGCAGGAGAAGGGCTGCACGGCCTCGGTCGAGAAGATTTCTGACGCCGAGTGGCACGTGACCGTGGCGACTTCTGACGCCGTTGCCGTGGCCGATCCCGAGCAGGATGGCGCTGCCTTCTGTGGCGCCAGCGCCGGCAAGGGCAAACTCGTCATTTCCGTTTACACCGACTGCATGGGCCGCGGCGACGACGAGCTGGGCCACAAGCTCATGAAGGCTTTCATCTTTGCCGTTACGCAGCAGGAGGAGCTGCCCGCGACCATGCTGTTCTACAACGGCGGCGCCAAGCTCACCGTCGAGGGCTCGCCGGTGCTCGATGACCTGAAGGGCCTGGCCGAGCAGGGTGTCGAGATTCTCACCTGTGGCACCTGCCTCGACCACTATGGCATTAAGGACCAGCTCGCGGTGGGCGAGGTCACCAACATGTACGTGATCGTGGAGAAGATGGAGCAGGCCGTGCGCGTCGTGCGCCCGTAGCGTATTGGTTGGAGTTGCCATGAGGGAGAAGCGCCCGGCGCTTGTCATCACGTTTCCCACCACGGCGGCCGCCATGGGCTGCGAGTCCCTGTGTATCGAGCGCGGCCTTCCCGGGCGAACGATTCCCGTGCCCGGGGAGGTCGCCGCTGGCTGCGGTCTGGCGTGGAAAGCCCTGCCTGCAGATGAGGAACTGCTACGCGGCGAGCTTGCCGCGGCAGGCGTTCCCACCGAGGGCTTTACCGTGATCGATATGTGGGAGGTCGTGCGATGATCTACCTGGATAACGCGGCGACGACCATGCACAAGCCGCAGACGGTCATCGATGCCGTGACACAGGCGATGCGTTCGCTCGGCAATGCCGGGCGCGGTGCCACGTCTGGTGCCCTCGATGCCGCTCGTACGATTCACGCTTGCCGTGCCAAGCTCGCGCGCCTTTTGGGTTGCCCGAGGGCGGACCATGTGTGCTTTACGCCCAACTCTACGGCGGCGCTCAACACCGCCATCAACGGGGTGGTGCGCCCCGGCGACCGCGTGGTCACAACGGTGCTCGAGCACAACTCCGTGCTACGTCCGCTCAATCACTTGGCGACGGAGCAGGGTGTGACGGTTGAGCATGCGGGCTGCGACGCGAACGGCGCGCTCGACTACGACGAGCTCGAGCAGCTGGTCACGCCGGGCACGCGTGCCGTGGTGGTGACGCACGCCTCCAATGTGACCGGCAACGCGGTCGACGTTTCGCGTGTGTCTGCCATCGCGCATGCGGCAGGTGCGCTGGTGATCGTCGACGCCTCGCAGTCTGCCGGCACGGCGAAGATTGACATGGATGCCATGGGACTTGACGTCGTGTGCTTTACCGGCCACAAGGGGCTTATGGGACCTCAAGGCACCGGCGGCCTGGCCGTGGCGGAAGGCATTGACGTGGCTCCGTGGGCCATGGGTGGCACCGGTGTTCACAGCTTCGATGAGCTGCAGCCGCTTGAGTGGCCCACGCGCCTTGAGGCGGGCACGCTCAACGGTCACGGTATCGCAGGCCTTTCCGCCGGTCTCGACTTTATCGAGGCACAAGGCGGGGTCGAGGCGATTGCGGCGCATGAGCGCTCGCTTGCAGAGCGCTTCCTCGACGGCGTTCGCGAAATCCCCGGCATTGCGCTCTACGGTGCGTTTGACCAACCCGCGCGCTCGGCGATCGTCTCACTCAACGTGGGTGATATCGATTCGGCCGAGATCTCGGACGCGCTCATGCAAGGGTGGGGGATTGCGACGCGTCCCGGCGCCCATTGCGCTCCGCTCATGCACCGCGCGCTCGGGACCGAGCGCCAGGGTGTCGTTCGCTTTTCGTTTGGGTATTTCAACACGGACGAAGAAGTCGATACCGCGATTGACACTTTGCGCGATTTAGCCTGCTAGAGCGTATATACTTGCGGGACGGGTCTTTTGCCCGTCCCGTTTTTGTTTCGACCCGAAAGGTGTGCCTATGGCTTCATCCGCCCCGCGCGGTCTGCGTTCCGACCATGTCGTTACCGTCGGCATTGCGCTGTTCTCGATGCTCTTTGGCGCCGGTAACCTCATCATTCCGCCGCTGCTGGCACTTCAGGCCGGCACGGCCACGCCGCTTGCCATGATCGGCTTTTTGATTGCCGCTATCGGTCTGCCCGTCATGGGTTTTATCGCCGTAGCGCTTGCCGGAACGGCGCGCGAGCTTGCCGGCCGCGTGCACCCCAAGTTTGGCGAATTCTTCGTTGCGGCGGTCTACCTGGCCATCGGTCCGTGCCTGGCCATTCCGCGCACAAGCTCTACGGCGTTCGAAATGCTGGTGCCGCTGCTACCCGAGGGTGTTTCACTCGGCACGGCACGTCTGGTGTTTGCAATCGGGTTCTTCGTCGTCGCGTTTGCGCTCACGCTGCGCCCGGGTGTCATCACACGCGTGCTCGGTCGCATTACGGGCCCCGCGCTCATTGCGCTCATCGTGCTCGTCGTGGGTGCTGCCGTGATCTCGCCGCTGGGACCGGCTGCCGCGCCTCAGGCTCCCTACGATGCAGGCGCCGCCGTACAGGGCTTTCTGACTGGCTATCAGACCATGGACCTGCCCGCGTCGCTCGCCTTCGGCATCATCATCGCCGAGACCATCCACGAGCTGGGTGTTACCGATGACAAGCGCGTGGCCTTCGAGATTTCGCGTTCCGGCGTGATCGCAGGCGTGCTTATGGCCATCATCTACTGCGGCTTGGGCCTTGCCGGTATGCAGCTCGGCACCGTGATGCCCGATGCCACCAATGGCGCCGCCATCCTTGCCCGCTCTGCCTCCATGCACTTTGGCCTTGTCGGCACGGTCGTTGTCTTCGCGATCTTTTTCCTCGCTTGCATGAACGTGTGCATCGGCCTTATCAGCTGCTGCTCGCGTTACTTCTGCGAGACGTATGTGGTCGAAGGGGGAGCGGAGGCCTCCGAGGAGGCCATGCGCCGCCCCTTTGCGGTTCTCGCCTTTGTGTTCGCGGCGTTTTCGTGCGTGCTCTCCAACGTGGGCCTCGACGTGATTCTTATGTTCTCGGTGCCTATGCTCAACGCCCTGTATCCCGTTGCCATTGTGCTGGTACTGATGGGCCTGGTGCACGGCTTTTGCGACACTCATCCGCAGGTGTGGATCTGGGTCGGCGGCGTTGTCGCGGTGCAGAGCGTAATCACTTCGGTCCGCGATGCGTTCTTTGCTGGCGTGTGGCTGCCGTTCGATGCGTTGCCGCTGGCAGATATCGGTGCTGCGTGGGCACCGGTTGCTGTGGTGGCGTTTTTGATCGGTCTGGTTCATAGCCAGTTTGTCGCACATTCGAGGAGCTAAGGCATCAATGCTTGCACAGGCGGGGAGTCTCCCCTATAATTTCCTTCGCTTTGGGACACGCAAGGTTTAGACCTTAGCTGCTCAACACCTTCGGGACGTGGCGCAGTTTGGTAGCGCGCCTGCTTTGGGAGCAGGATGTCGCAGGTTCAAATCCTGTCGTCCCGACCATATCTTGCGGGCGTAGTTCAATGGTAGAACCCCAGCCTTCCAAGCTGATGACGCGGGTTCGATTCCCGTCGCCCGCTCCATAGGATAGTTTTAACGGCTTTGGCTCCATTTGGTGCCAGAGCCGTTTTCATAAGCGTGCCGGGCGACGGGAATCGAACCCGGCAGGGTGCGAAGCTGAGAAAATGCGTGAGCATTTTCCAGCGCAGCACGCAAGGGCCAATGGCCCGCAGCGAAACAAGGGTTTGCGAAGCAAACCCTTGGACTTCCCGTCGCCCGCTCCATAAGATAGATGAATGGCTCTGGTTCCTTTTGGGCTTATAGGACAAAAAGTGTGTCCACGCTGGGGGTATCGGCGCAGGTCTATGCCCCTTTTTCAGCCGTTTAAATTCCGTGCCCGCTTTTAACCGCTCGGACAGAATGTGTGTCCGGTTGCCCATCGTTCCCGCTGGTAGATACCCTTTTCCGGAACCGTTAAACACCCTTTCGGAAGAGGTGCCCATGAAGGCCGTTTATTGCCCCTACTGCGGCGGTCGGACCAAGCGCAACGGCAGGACCTCATCGGGGTCCCAGCGGTGGAGGTGCACGGACTGCGGCGCGTCGACGACGGTGAGGTACGACGACACGGCGGCAAGGCTGGACGAGTTCCTCGGGTGGCTCCTCTCCAAGGACTCCCAGGCGGCGATGCCGGGCGGCGGACGGTCCTTCAGGCGCAGGACGGCCGAGTTCTGGGAGGTCTGGCCCATGCCCGTCCCCGACGGCGAGCTGCACCGCGTGCTCTACGTCGACGGGATCTGGGTCGCGCGCGACCTCGTGGTGCTCATATGCTGCAGCGGCGAGAGGGTGGTCTCCTGGTACATGGCGAGGTCGGAGAACTCGAGGGCGTGGTCGGCCCTCATGTCGCCGATCCCGGCGCCCGAGGTGGTCGTCACCGACGGCGGGAGCGGGTTCGCCAAGGCCGTGCGCGAGACCTGGCCGCGCACCAGGGTCCAGAGGTGCACCTTCCACGCCTTCTCGCAGGTCAAGCGCTACACGACGACGCGGCCGAAGCTCCAGGCGGGGCGCGAGCTCTACCTCATCGCGCGCGACCTCATGGGCATCGAGACGCTGCACCAGGCCGAGCTCTGGGTCGAGCGCTACCTCGACTGGTGCGGGTTCTGGGCCGACTTCCTGGAGGACAGGACCGTGGTGGACGGCAGGAGGGTCTACACCCACGAGAGGCTGAGGCGGGCGCGCTCGTCGCTGTCGTCGCTGGTGTCGGCGGGGACGCTGTTCACCTACCTCGACCCCGCCCTGGCCAAGGCCGGCCCGCTGCCGTCGACCAACAACATGATCGAGGGAGGGGTGAACTCGCAGCCGGGGGCCGTCCTGCGCAACCACCGGGGGCTGACGTCGGTCAAGCGCGTGAAGGCGGTGTTCTGGTGGTGCCACGCGCACTCGGGGGACGCGAGGACGGCGCGCGAGAAGCTCGCCACGATGCCGACCGACGCGGACATCGACTTCCTGTTCAGTGTCTACTCCGCCTCGCCGTCGCGCGAGGACGGAGGGCCGGAGTGGGGCGACAGGGCCGTGTGGGAGGACCTCCACCACAGGGGCCCGTACCCGTTCTGGCTGGATTAATGGATGGAAACGGATGTTCTATCGGGACACACATTTTGTCCTATAAGCCTCCTTTTGGGGCCAGAGCCATTTTCATATACATGTCTGGGATCCCACATCCCCTCCTAAGTTGCGGTGAAATACGGACTGTCTTTTGGCTTTTGCGAACCCGCTGAAGGCCTGAGTTGCTAATTTGGGACGGGCTTTTTTGACTGCTCTAGCGATCGGCTGGCAAATGTGGTCAAAAGCCCGTCCCAAAATGACTGGTCCGGGGTTGAGCCACAAAAACGGCCCATCTACTACGTTTGGCCCGCAGGGGTCGACCATAGCAGCTTTTTCGGAAAATCGGCAAGCCGTCTACCAGCGGTTTTGATTTTTCGGATTTCGGTATGGTCGAGGGTAATCGGTTAAACGTAGTAGATGGGCCCATTTCGTGGCGAACGGTGGCATTCGCGGTCCAAGGCTGACGGTTTCGGATGTCCAACCTGGAAGTTGCGGTGAATTAATTTCTGAAAAGCCCGAATAAGCCTAATCGGGGGTGCGGACGATTTCTTGGACCGCGCCTAGGCGTATCCAAGCTTCCTGCGGTACTCCATCGGGCTGAGCCACCCGAGGGACTTCTTGATCCGCTCCTCACGATAGTATACGAGGTAGGCCTCGAGCCTGCCCATGAACTCCCCGGCCGTCACGCC
>CABSMX010000105.1 GCA_902478945.1 uncultured Collinsella sp. | reverse complement strand
GCCTATGACAGACGAGCTGGACCCCCAGACTCAACAGCATATTAATGATCCCGCAGACGTCACCGCGGATACTGACGCTGTGACCTGCGATGATATCGACATCGACGACCCCATCTTGGACGAAAGCGCTACGGCGGAAACCCCTGAAACAGAAAACGCCGACGAGGAAAATGACGATGCGCCCGCTCAGGACGACGCCCCTGTACAGGACGCCGCCCCGCAAGCTGCGGGCCCCATCGAGGTGTCTTCGGAAGAAGAACTCGACGCCGTCATGGACTCCATGATGGATGCCGTCAAAGCGATGAAAAACGCCGTGGCCGACGCCGATGTTGACGCCGAAGAAGAGGAGGCCGCCGAGGCCGCCTCGACCTTCGTGCCCGGCGAGACCCCCGTTGCCGACCAAGGCAGCACTCTGCCCTCGTTCCTGCAGCTCGAGCACCCTACCATTGGCGCGGATGCAGTCGACCCGCACGCTGCCGGCTTTTCCGTGGTCGAGGGCGGCACCGGCAGCATCGCCACGTCACAGGCGCCCGATGCGGGCACGGCAAACGCCGCCCACCCGACCGCCCCGCATGCCCCCGCAGCCAGCCGCGATCTGGGAGGCGCCGTCTCAAACACCGCCAGCGCCGTGGGCGCCTTTATCGCCCAGGGTGCCTCGGCCATGCGCGAGATGAACGCCGCAAAGAAGGCACTCGCGGACGCCCGTGCCCACCTGGCCGAACTTGAGCAGCGCATCGCCGATCAAGGCGAGGAACTCGAGACGCGTCAGGATATCGCAGGCCGCTACGACCAAATCGTCGCCGAGCAGCGCCAGACTATCGACACGGCACAAAAGGCCGCCGCGGCGGCAGAAATCGGCCGCGATACCCATGCTGCCAAGGCAACAGAGCTCAAGGCGCAGCTCGAACAAATGAAGGAAGAGGACGACGCCACCGAGCGGCGTCTCAAAGCCGCACTCGACGCGGTGGAGGCGCGCGAAGCCAGCTCGCGCGAGACCGGTAACCGCCTCGTTCGCCGCCTCGAGGATTCCAAGCGCATCCGCGACAAGGTGCAGGCCGAGCGCGACGCCGGCGTTGCCGCAGTACAGCAAACCGTCGACGCCACGCGTGCTCAACTCGAAACGCTGCGCCACGAGTATGCCGAGCTGCAGCGCAATCCTTCGGCGAATCCCGCCAATTACACGGTGCGCACCAGCGAGCTTTCGATGCAGATCTCCGACACGGCCGATGCCCTGCGCAAAGCCGAGGAAGATGTCCCGAACATCACCGCCGATCTTGAGCACTCGCTCGCGGCCGCCGAGCACGCCGTCGAGCAGGCGCAAGCCCCCATCGCCGACGCCAAGCGTGCCCATCAGGCCGTGACGGCCGAGGCCGATGCCGCGCGCGACGAGCTGCAGACCGCAAAAGCCGCCGCCGCAACGCGCCAGCGCGAACTGCGCGAGAAGATCGCTGCCGAGGACAAAGCGCGTCGAGAGCAAGAGCAGGCTATTGCCAATGCCCAGGCGGACGTCGCGCACGCACAGTCGATCATCGAGCAGGCGACCGAGGTGCATGACCATCCCGAGATTACCGAATCGCTCGCGGGCTCCCTGGCCCGCGATAAGACCGAGCACGCCGAAACTGAGCGTGAAGTGGCTCAACTCGAAGCCGCCGAGGACGACGTGCGCGAGCGCACCCGCGACTCACGCATCAAATTCACCGGAGCCATCGTCTGCATTGTCGCCGTGATTCTGGTGATCATCCTGGTCTGGCTCTTCGCAAGCAAGTAAACCAGCTGCCAAAAAGCGCTCACCGCAACTTATTTAAATCGGCGCAAGGCAACCTACCCCTCTTGCACCAATCTCTTGACATAAGGAGTATCCCCAGGTGCCGGCACAAAAGGAACGTCCCCAAGTGCCAACAACGGCAACGCCAATGTTTTGGCGAAGTCAGCGAAAACGCCCCTAAGCGAGCAAGGTGACGTGAAAGAGGAGGGCATTGACCTTCTGGTCATGCCCGACGATTGAACGTCAGATTGCCGCTTAGGGGCGTTTGCAGCGTCGAGCAGTTACGCGGTTCGTAGAACCGCGTAACTAACAAATGAGCATGGCATCGCCAAAGCTGAAGAAGCGGTAACGCTCTTCGATAGCGGCGGCGTAGGCATCCATGATCTGGTCGCGGGAGGCAAGCGCGCTCACGAGCATCATGAGCGTGGAACGCGGCACGTGGAAGTTGGTGATCAGTGCGTCGACCACGTGATAGGTCGAGCCAGGCATGAGGTAGAGCTGCGTTGTCGCGTTCTCGCGCACCACGATGTCACCGCGGCCGAGCGTGTCGGCGCCGTCCTCGCGGCCTTCAAAATAGCGCGCCGTCACGGCCGGATCGGACACCGGCGCGTCCGCGTCAAAGGCGCTCTCGAGCGAGCGCACCGCCGTGGTACCGACAGCGATCACGCGATGCCCCTCGGCCTTCGCCTTATGCACGGCGTCGACAACCTCCTGCGACACGTGGTAGCGCTCGGTGTGCATGACGTGCTGCGTGGGGTCGTCCTCCTCCACCAAGCGGAAGGTATCGATGCCCACCTCGAGCTCAACGGCGGCAAACTTCGCGCCCTTGGCCTCGATAGCGGCCATGAGCTCGGGAGTAAAGTGCAGACCCGCCGTGGGAGCGGCAGCCGAGTGCTCCTCCTTCATGGCGTAGACGGTCTGGTACTTCTCGGGATCGCCCTCGTAATCGGTAATGTAGGGCGGCAGCGGCACGTGACCGGCAGCATGGATGGCCTCGTCGAGCGTGCGCTGCTCGCCGGCGGCATTGCAACCGGCCGGCTCAAAGCGCACCAGACGGCCACCGCGGCTATCGGTGACAAAGTCGACAACCTCGGCCGTCAGCACCACGGGCGCACCCTCGGGCGCATGGGCGCCACCGGCGCGATACTCAATCTGAGCACCGGGCTTCAGACGCTTGCCCGGCTTGACCAGGCACTCCCAAACATGGCCCAGCGGATCCACGTCCTCGCGGCGCTTGAGCAGCAGCGTCTCGGCCACGCCACCCGAGCCGGCTTTGCGACCGATCAGGCGGGCCGGCATCACGCGCGTCTTGTTGATGACGAGCACATCGCCCGGCTCGATATAGTCGATGATGTCGCGGAAGATGCGGTGCTCGACGGTACCGCCGTGCTCCAGCGGCGTTCCCGCCTGGGAGCCCTTGCGATCCACCACCAGCAGGCGGCAGGAGTCACGCGGCTCGGCAGGCGCCTGGGCAATCAGTTCCTCAGGAAGGTTATAGTCAAAATCATCGGTACGCATAGACACGTCGGATTCTCCTTATATAGCTAAAGTCCGCTCTACATCCTAGCAGGCTGACGTCCCAAATGAACTACTTTTTGGCGGCTTTGCGCTCGTCGCGGATGCGGGCGCGGTCCATGGCCGCCTCGACGGCCGAGAACCGGCAGCCGCAGTAATTCTGTCGATACATGCCAAGCTCGCGCGAACGACGCGTGGCCTCGGGGTAATACGGGCGAAAATCGCGTATGACCGGGACGAGCCCATGTGCCGCCGCCAAGCGCTCAAGCACGTCATTGCAGGTTTCGAACAACTGATACGGCGAGACGGCGAGCGTCGTACCCACAAACTCAAACCCACGCTCCTGGGCCACACGACACGCCTCGGCCAGACGCAGGGCATAGCACGCGCGACAGCGACGAGGTCGATCGGCGCCCAGCGGGGCCACGCCGGCGTCCCAGCGCTCGCGGTCCTCCCCCGCCTCGATAAGCTCGATGTCGCCATCGGCACACCACCGGCGCAGCTCGTCCAAACGCCGCCGCCATTCATCGCGCGGCTGAATATTGGGATTGGTCCAGCAAATCGTGGGTTCAAACCTCTCCTCGCGCAGCAGGCGAACCGGCTCAAGCGAGCACGGCGCACAGCAAGCGTGCAACAACAACGGCTTCATGGACATCTCCTCTCCCAAAATGATTTTTTAATTCCCGTCCCAGAAAAATCATCCCAAAAGACTACCTTGCGAAAAAGCGGACGCCAAAGGACGTGTCCTCGCAGGCGACAATGCGGCGGTCGCGCAGGATGGTCCGCACGTAATACCAGTCGCCCACACAGCCCGACAAATGCAAGCCGGCCGCCAGGTAGCACAGCAGCGGATAGCCCGAAAACGCAAACCCCAGGGCAAACGCCGCCGTCAAAACAACCGTCGGCGCCAGGCAAATCGCCATATACCGCACACGCGAATACACAACGCCCTCGGCGCAGGCATAGATCATCGCTGTCTCGCGATTCGCCCCAAAGGTCACCTGCGCGCCCGCAGGCGCCAGCAGCTTAAAAAACACACCGTGCACCAACTCGTGCACGGCAAATGACGCCGCGGAAACCGCAGCCAAGCCGACTATCCAGCCCAAGACGGCCGTCCAGCCGCCCGCGTCAGCCGTATCCAAGTCCGCAGGCCCGCCCAGCAGCATAAACACCGGCACCAGGCACACGGCAAACACCACAAGCACGACCATCCCCCACACAAAGCAGGCGTGCAGGAAATCCTCGTCTTCAAACGCATGTATGTTGGAAATCTCATTCATAGCATCTTAGGATAGCGCCCCCGTCACGCACCCGCCCGCATGTGCGATAATGTCGAACGATATGCACGAATTGACCACCGCGTCGCCAGGCCTTGCGCCCGGCCGCGCTCTCACCATATGCGAAGGAGTCCCATGGCATCCAAATACTCCATGAACGACCGTCCCAGCTGGCCTCGCCGCGCCATCGTTACCGCCGGCGAGCCCTACGGCAACAAGGGCCTTCACTTTGGCCACGTCGGCGGCGTCTTTGTCCCGGCCGACTTCTTCGCCCGTTTCCTGCGCGACCGTCTGGGCCGCGAGAATGTCATCTTCACCTCGGGCACCGACTGCTACGGCTCGCCCATCATGGAGAGCTACCGCAAGCTCAAGGAGAGCGAAGGCTACGACAAGTCCATCGGCGAGTACGTCGAGTCCAATCACTCCCGCCAGGCCGCGACCCTCAACAACTACAACATCAGCTGCGATATCTACGGTGGCTCGGGCCTTGAGCCGGCTGCGCAGATTCACAACGAGGTAACCGCCGAGATTATCGAGCGCCTGCACGAGCAGGGCACCATCTCCAAGCGCTCCACGCTGCAGTTCTACGACGCCAAGGCCGGCACGTTCCTCAACGGCCGTCAGGTGATCGGCCGCTGCCCCATCCAGGGCTGCAAGTCCGAGAAGGCGTACGCCGACGAGTGCGACCTGGGTCACCAGTTTGAGCCCGAGGAGCTCATCGCTCCCAAGAGCCAGCTCACCGGCGAGGTGCCCGAGCTGCGCCCGGTCGACAACCTCTACTTCGACCTGCCGGCCTACCTCGACTTTATGAAGACCTACACCGCCAAGCTCGCCCAGAACCCGCAGGTTCGCTCCGTGGTCTCCAAGACCATGGAGGAGTGGCTGCTGCCGGCACAGCTCTATATTCAGAACAAGTTCCGCGAGGCCTTCGACGCCGTCGAGGACCAGCTGCCCGAGCACACCGTGCTGGAGCCCGAGGGCAACAAGAGCAGCTTTACCGTCACCTTCCCCAGCTGGAAGGAGCGCGACGACGCCCACGCGGTGCTCGCCAAAGGCGGCGTGCGCTTCCGCAGCGGCAAGGCGCTCGTGCCCTTCCGCATCACTGGTAACATCGACTGGGGCGTTCCGGCGCCCGAGGTCGACGGCGTTTCCGACGTCACCTGCTGGTGCTGGCCCGAGAGCCTGTGGGCGCCCATCAGCTACACCCGCACCGTACTCGCACGCGATGCCAAGGCCGCCGGCGTAACAGAGGGTGTCGCCGCCCAGGACGCCGCCCTCATGGGCGAGCCCGCCGCCGATTCCACGCAGGTACCCGCACCCACCTACCAGCACAGCTCGCTCGACTGGCGTGACTGGTGGTGCTCGGACGACGCGCAGATCTACCAGTTCATCGGCCAGGACAACATCTACTTCTACTGCATCGCGCAGACCGCCATGTGGGAGGCCCTGGGTTGGGGCCTCAAGCAGAGCACCGTCAGCGCCTGCTACCACCTGCTCTACATGGGCAAAAAGGCCAGCTCGTCCTCGCAGACGCCTCCCCCGCCGGCAGACGACCTGCTTAACCACTACACCTGCGAGCAGATGCGCGCGCACTGGCTGTCGCTCGGCCTGTCCGAGAAGCCGGTGAGCTTTAGCCCCAAGGCATACGACACCCGCGTGACCGGCAAGGACAAGGACGGCAACGAGGTGCGCGCCTGCGACGACAAGCGCGTCATCGATCCGGCCCTTAAGGAGAGCGCGCTTTTGACCGGCGTCTTCAACCGCCTGGCCCGCAGCTGCTTCTACGGCGTCGCCGTCAAGGAGGGCGACGAGAGCCCCTATCGCAACGGCTGCATTCCGGCCGGCGCCGCCTCTGCTGCCGTGGTCGAGGCTGCCGAGCAGGCCGCCCTTGCCTTTGAGCAGGCCATGTACCTGTCTCTTATACACATCTGACG
>CABSMX010000104.1 GCA_902478945.1 uncultured Collinsella sp. | reverse complement strand
GCCCAGCACCGTGCCGCCGCTAGCCATGCTGGTCGCGATAAACATGTATAGGCCGTTGCGTAAAATGTAGTCGACATCGCCCGTGGTAATACCGGTGTTGACCATGTTCGCCAGCATCGTGGGAACCAACAGCGTACCGACGTTATCCACCAGCAGCACCAGCAGTGTCACTGCGACAAGCCCTCGATATGGCTTTAGAAACCTCATTAACAGTCGCACGACTCCCCCTCACCTTGATTCTCGGCTTGGCTCTCGGCAGCGATATGCTGCTTAAAGGCATCGCACTCATCGCCGAGCACCTGAGAGAATTTGCCGATCAAGCGCATAATCTCGCGCTGCTCACATGGCTCAAGCGCGCCAAAGGCTCGCTGCTCGGCCTTGAGTGCCGGCAGCGCATAACGCTCGGCAAATCGCCTGCCCTCTTCGGTCAGGCTCACAACCTTGTTCTTACGGCTGCCTTCGGCAAACTCCAACGTTGCGAAGCCCCGCGCCGTCAAGGTTTTAATTGCCGAGTTGATGGTCTGCTTGCTGTAGAACCATTCGCTTGTCAGACGGCTTACGGCAATACTGCCGCCCGCCGTGCTGGTGTCGACGAGCATCCAATAGGCGCAGTCCGAAAGGCCGCAGGCGCGCGAGAACTCCGAATAGATATGGTCGAGTCCATTGAGCAACCGGTCGAAGTCGACCAGCGCAACCGCACTATTCATCTATCCCACCATTCGATTGTCCGATTTTTGACCAATTTTGTGTCTCTAGATTAGTCCGAGTTTTGACTATCGTCAACAGGCTCTCCGCAAATGCGCGCATTTTATGGCCTATCGGCAGAAAAAGACCGCCGGCGCGGGGGCGGCGCCAGCGGTCACGTGAAAATCGGGTTTTATTGCCTGTTAAGCGGCAACGGCCTCGTAGACCGTGGCGCCCGAGAAGCTATCGTGCAGGCTCTTGCCGCAGATCCACGGCAGCTCGACGACCTCGCAGACCGTGTTGACCAGCTCGGAGCAGTCAGTAAAGTGGCCCTTATCGTTGAGGGCCTCGCAATCCTGAACACGCCAATAGCCATCGGTGTGCGTGATGTAGTACTCGTGATCATTGATCGACACGAAAGCGCGCGTCTTGGAACGCAGCAGCTTCAGAAATCCTTCGAAGTCGGTCTCGACGACATCTCCAGCCTGGAACATGATGTTACCTCCTGGCCCGGCGCCACCATGGCGCGTTGATAAACGTTGGTGCTCCTTTAGTAAAACCTTTATCAGAGCTTATGCGCGCATCATTTAGGCAAGTGGTAAAAAACCGCAGGGTAGACGGGATAAAACGTTTAACCATCCCACCGGTTTGTCACATTCTGGCTGAAGTTTTATGCAAACCAACTTTTCCACTTGGTAGCTTGCGTTGTTTGGGGCCGACTACGCGATTACGGTTTTGGTTCGGCGGGTAAGAACGAGGCATCGAAACCAACGTCAGGAGGACCCATGGAGACCATCGAAGCACTCATCCACCGCCGTAGCTGCCGCAAATACAGCGATCGCCCTGTCGAGGCCGAGAAGCTCGCACGCATTATCGAAGCCGGCCAGTACGCGCCGAGCGGCATGGGACGCCAGCCGGTCACATTCGTCGCCGTCACCGACCCCGCAACCGTCGAGCGCCTCTCGCAGCTCAACGCCCAAGTTATGGGCAGAGAGGGAGATCCCTTCTACGGCGCCAAGACCGTTGTGGTGGTGCTGGTCGACCGCAGCGTGCCCACGCACCTGGAAGACGGCTCGCTCGCCATGGGCAACCTGCTCAACGCAGCCTATGCGCTGGGCGTCGATTCGTGTTGGATCCACCGCGCGCACGAGGTCTTTGACTCACCCGAGGGACTGGAACTGCTGACCAAGTGGGGTCTGCCCGCCGACGGAAGCCTGCGCGGTGTGGGCAACTGCATTCTGGGCTATGCCGAGGGCACGCTTCCCGAAGCAAAGCCGCGCCGCGACAACGTGGTGTATGTTCCGCCGTTCTAACGAACGGCGGACCCGTTGACGCTGCGCGAGCCGCATTAACGCCAATCTGACGTTCAATTTCGAGGGCGCGACCAAAAGGTCAGCGCCCTCTCATTTCACGTCACCTTGGCGCAAATGCGGCCCGCTCGCTGTTGGTGCCTGACATCGAGTGAGCCACTGTCTTGGGCAGCTAAAAGGCCCCGTCCCATATTTGCTGCCCCACTCGCAACTTATCTTGCCGATGGAGTTGTCGTCGTTTCGTTCGTGTGAGTCGTTTTGGCGCCGTCGCCTTGTTCGTCCTCGTCCTTTTGAGCATCGGCAATGGTGGCAGCAGCTGCGACCATACCGCGCTGGGGCGCCACACCCGTCTGGTCTTGTGCGCCTTCAACAAGCTCCGTGCCAGCATGCGCAAGTTCAGGCGATTTGAACATCGCGCCCAGACTCGCGCCGTCGCCGGCATATCCGAGCGCCGCGAGCGCGATGACGATTATCGCGGCAACGACCACGATCGGCACGTAACGATGCCAGCCTGCAGGATTGAGGCCGCTACGGCGGGCAGCACCGCGGCTAATGTAGCCAAGCGTTCCATCGTGCTTGAGCTTTGAGCCCACCACGCGCCTTCGTCCCCACAACGAGGACTCGGCCTGCATGGCCAAGCGAGCGCCTGCCGAAGGATAGCCATATTTTGTGCGCTTGAACGAGCCGTCGAACCCCGAGGCGCTTTTGCCCCACGTCCGCGAAGTCGTACGCCGGCCGACCGGCGCCGCACTTCGCTTTGTTCGGTTCGTTTTTGAAGTCTCCGCCATACTCCCCCGCACGCCGTAACACAATCGAAACAATGCTTCTTTGGACTGTATCACACGCGCCGCACGCGGTCACGGCGCCTCGCTCAGCGGTCGTTGTCCTTCAGCAGGCGCCATAAAGTCGTGCGGCTTATACCGAGCACCTCTGCCGCACGTGTCCTGTTGCCGTGAAGGTGCTGCAGAACCAACCGTGCGACATCGCGCTCGGTATCGGCCAGGGGACGCAAGATGTACAAATCGCTTTCGAGCGCCGGGGCGCCAAAGGTCGCGGTCTTGATAACGTCCTCCTGGGCAAGCACCTCTTTCGCCACGGCACGCTCCACCGTTCCAGCCCCCACTAATATATAGAGTCGTTCAGAGACTTCACGCAGCTGCAGGTAATTGCGGGGCCAACGGTACGCATCGAGCGTCTCTGCCGCGGCGGCAGACAACCACGGGGCACCCGTCTTAAACATATCTGCCAGATACCCCAGATAGCGCGCAACCTTTTCCGACGCGGCTCCCTGCTCGGCGATTGCCGGCGCCACGCTCACCGCACAGGCCAGACGCTCGGTTACAAAAGCAGCCTGATCGCTTTCGCCGCCGCCCGGCATATCGTTTGCCGTCAACACCACATGGCAACGAGTTGCGAGCGCCGTGTCGATCATTGCGGACACGAGCTCGCGCAGACGTTGGGGGCCAACAGCATGCCAGCCGCCCATGCAAAGTGTCAGCCCCGTTTGGAATAGCGGCGATTCGGAACTTTTGAGCAGATGGCGCCAGCCGCGATCCGTAAGCTCATCGAGCGCAACGGACACAAAGGGCTGATCGGCATAGGGTCCATCCAGGTACAGGCGTTTTGCAATCTGATCCTGCCCCGCGCCCAGCTCGCCCTCGAGCATAAGGGGCACCCCACGCGCATAGCTCTCCCGTACGGGGGCAGCGACCGCTGCCGCATCTTCGACGATGCCGTACGTGCTCGACTCGTAGCGAGCCTCGACTTCGTCGGCATTGAGCCACTCGATGCCCGCATGCGTCGCAGCGGCGCACACCTCATGCGCCACGACCACCCAAAGCGCTCCGCGCTCCTTGGCCGTCGGGCGCACCGTCAAGCTCAACCGCACGCCCTCGTGGCCCATCACCAGGCGCGCCCCATCGCCCACGCGAGCGAGACGCTCGGAAACAAAAGCAGCGATATCCTGCTCGAGCGCCGCGTCACTCATAGTCGAGATCACAACGCCACCGCGCTCGTCGATTGCCAGCGCCGATGCTCCGGCTGCGGACAATGCCTCAATCAGAATCTGCAGCTTGGCATCGCTATCCATGATTTGCCCCTGTCCGCGGCGACGTGCAACCGCCGACGGTCGCACGACCGAATGTTTCAAAATTGAACGATATTACTCACCAAACACTATAGGGCAAAAGTCGCCGTCCTGCGAGTATATGAATTGCCCCGCATCGCCATCCTGGCGGGGCGATAAGAGCTCTTCGGGACCTATCAACCTGCGGACAAGCCATACCCGCAAGAGCTCCTATCGCTCCACCGTGAGAATGCGCTCGCCAGCACGCAACACGCAAATCAGCTACTTCTCTACCAGATTCCCAGCACGTGCTGCATTCCCAAACTCATGCATGCAATGCCAATCCAGCAGCAAAAGCCCAACGCGATGGGTTTGCCGCCCTTTTTGACCAGCTCGACGATATCGGTATTAAAGCCAATAGCCGCCATGGCCATCACAATAAAGAACTTCGACAGCTCCTTGATGGGCGCCGTAATGGACACGGGAAGCTGAAACACCGTGGTGATCACGCTCGCCAGCACAAAGAACAGCACGAACATGGGAAACGCGCGTTTAAGCGAGAACGTACTTTTGGCGTCGCCGCCGGCCTTGCGCGCCAGATGCATCTGCCAGCAAGCAAGCGCCAGCGTGATGGGAATGATGGCCAGCGTCCTGGTGAGCTTAACCACTGTGGCGCTTTCGAGCACATTGGCGCCGGGATGCATGCTATCCCAGGCGCTCGCCGCAGCCGTTACCGACGAGGTGTCGTTGATGGCGGTGCCGGCAAACAGGCCAAAGCCCTCGTTGGTCAGCCCGAGCATACCGCCGAGCGTCGGAAACACGAGCGCCGCGATAACGTTAAACAGGAAGATGACCGAAATGGCTTGGGCAATCTCGCGATCGTCGGCATCGATGACGGGCGCGGTCGCAGCGATGGCCGAACCGCCGCAAATCGACGAGCCCACACCCACAAGCGTCGCGATCTTGCCCGGCACGTTCATAACGCGGCAGAGCACGAAGGCGATGACAAGCGAGGTCGAGATCGTCGCCACGATAATCGGCAGCGACTGGGCGCCCTTGGACAGAATCTGGGAGAGGTTCATGCCAAAGCCAAGCAGGATAACCGCGTACTGCAAGACTTTTTTAGACGTATAGGTAACACCGGCAGCGAGTTGTTCGCGACGATTCTTGGGAAAGACGAGCGCCAGGACCATGCCAAAGAGAATGGCAAATACCGGACCGCCGACCACCTCAATCTGTTTGCCGAGCAACGTCGCGGGGATAGCGATAATCAGGCAGAACAAGACGCCCTTCCAGCGCTCGCGTACGATATTCGCCAGTTGCATATGAGATTCCTTCTTTCTATTTCACGTTTGCGACGGCTTATGATACGGCAACATTGAGCACAGCCCAGCGCAAACACAGACTAAGATGCCGCAATAGTTCTTGGGCAACAGCCGAATTACCCACCGCGGAGAGCTGATTCGCGGCATAATTAACAACTGACATATGAGTTTGATAGAACAGTTGCGAGGCGCAATGGAAGAATCGATGCACGTCGGCGAGCAGGAAACGAGCCTACAGGACCAGTCCTACCACACCATTCGGCGCAAAATCGTCTACCTGGACTACAAGCCGGGCGAAAAGCTGGGCGTCAAGCAGCTTTGCGACGACCTGGATATGGGGCGCACCCCTGTGCGCGAGGCGCTGGTGCGTCTGGCGCAAGAGGGCCTGGTGCGCACCGTGCCCCAAAGCGGCACCTATGTCTCACCCATCAACCTCACCCTTGCCGAGAGTGCCTGCTACATTCGCGAGCATCTGGAAAAGCAGGTGATTGTGGAGTGCTGTGCCCGTGCCACCTCGGCAGGCATCGAGCAGCTCGACCGGACCATCGCGCTGCAGGAAAAGGCCATGGCCGAAGAGGATCGCATCGGATTCTTTTTAAGCGACAACCTCATGCACCGCATGATCTTTAGCATCGCGTGCCGCAGCACCGTGTGGTCATGGCTCGAAGAGACCAATGCCGACCTGGAGCGCTTCCGCTGGCTGCGCGCCGCCACGCAGACGCTCGACAATCAGGAGATAGTTAACGAGCACAAGCAAATCCGCCGCGCCATCGCCGGCCGCGACCCCATCGAGGCGAGCTTTTTGGTCAGCAAGCACCTGCATATGATGTTCCGCAACCAGACCGAGGTCCTGGACCAATATCCCAAGTATTTCGAGACCAGCAAGCTCCGCTAACCTGCCAAAAAGGGACAGGTTTATTTCGGCAGGTTTTATCTGGGCAAATGCAACAAGGCCCGGCTCCGCCGCAACGGAGCCGGGCCTTGTTGTTGGCGCGTTTCGACAACAGAGCACTCGATGTCAGTCGTCAACAGCGAGCGAGCCGCATTTGCGCCAAGGTGACGTGAAATGAGAGGGCGCTGACCTTCTGGTCGCGCCCTCGAAATTGAACGTCAGATTGGCGTGAATGCGGCTCGCGCAGCGTC
>CABSMX010000103.1 GCA_902478945.1 uncultured Collinsella sp. | reverse complement strand
TACACTCGACTAGTCGTCGGCAGCGTCAGATGTGTATAAGAGACAGGACAATACCCAGCTCACGCATGAGCGCCACGCGACGCTCGACCACGGACTTCTCGAGCTTCATGTTGGGAATGCCATACATGAGCAGACCGCCCGGGCGGTCGTCGCGCTCAAACACCGTCACGCGGGCGCCACGACGCGCAAGCTCCCATGCCGCCACCAGACCAGCAGGACCGGAGCCCACCACGGCAACCGTGGGTGCGCCCTCCCCTGCCGGCTCAAAACGACGCGGACCGCCATTTGCCCACTCATGGTCGCTGATCGCACGCTCGTTATCGTGGATCGTCGTGGGTTGGCCATCGACCGAACCCAAGTTGCACGCGGCCTCGCACAGCGCCGGGCACACGCGACTCGTGAACTCGGGCATGGGCGAGGTGAGCGACAGGCGCTCGGCAGCCTCATCCCAGCGACCGCGGTACACCAGCTCGTTCCACTCGGGAATCAGGTTGTGCAGCGGGCAGCCGCTGGGGCGTGCCTTGCCAAAGCTCGCGCCCATCTGGCAAAACGCCACGCCACACATCATGCAGCGGCTCGCCTGGGCGCGACGTGCGTCGTCATCGAGCTCCACGTACAGCGGATCAAAATCATGGCTGCGCTCCTCCACGGGGCGAAGCTCGTGGGTCACGCGATCGATATCAAGAAAAGCACCGGGCTTGCCCATGGCACTTACGCCTCCTTCTTGGTCGAAGCAACAGAGCTGGCAGCGCCGCCCGCGACATCGAAGCGAGCGACATCCGCGGCGCTCGCGCGACCGGTCACAATGTCAAACGCCAGCTCCTCTGCCTGTGCATGCGTCTTGCCCACGGCCTCGGCCGCAGCGACAATCGCCAGCACGCGCTCGTACTCGGTCGGAATGACCTTCACAAAGTGCTTGCTCATCGTCTCAAAGCTGTAGAGCAGCTTAATGCCGCGCGGGCTCTGCGTCGCGTCCACGTGCTCCTGGATGAGCGCACGAATCTGCGCCAGCTCGCCGGCCGTCGGGGCTTTAAGCTCAACGCTCTCGCGGTTCACGCGGGCATCGAGCGTGCCGTACTGGTCAAAGACATAAGCTACGCCACCCGTCATGCCGGCAGCGAAGCTCTGCCCGACCTCGCCCAGGATGAGAGCCAGACCTCCCGTCATGTACTCGCAGCCATGGTTGCCGCAGCCCTCGACCACCACCGTGGCACCGGAGTTGCGTACGCCAAAGCGCTGGCCGGCCAGGCCGTTAATGAAGCCGCGGCCACTCGTAGCGCCAAAGAACGCAACGTTGCCCACGATGATGTTCTCATCGAACTTGTAGGTCGCATGCGGGTTGGGGCGCACCGACACCTCGCCGCCCGAAAGGCCCTTGCCAAAGTAGTCGTTGGCGTCGCCGCACACGTTGAGCGTAATGCCACGCGGCAGGAAGGCGCCAAAGCTCTGGCCAGCCGAACCATCGCAATCGATGGTAATGGAGCCGGCGGGCAGGCCCTCGGGATGCGCCTTGGTCACCGCACTGCCCAGGATGGTGCCCACGCAGCGGTTGACGTTGGCGATATCGGCGCGGAAGCGAATCGGACGCAGGTGCGCACGGGCATCGGCCGTATAGGGTACAAACAACGTGGAGTCGAGCGTCTTGTCGAGCTCGCTGTCCGCGGCCATCTGCGGCAGGAAGTGGCGACCGTCGGCACCCGGGATATGAGCGCCGAACTCGCAGGTCGCACTCGCCAGCACGGGCGACAGATCGAGCAGATTGGCCTTGCGGTTGCCCGGGACCTCGATCTGGCGCAAGCACTCGGGATGGCCGACCATCTCATCGATGGTGCGGAAGCCCAGGCTCGCCATGACCTCGCGCAGCTGCTCGGCAACAAAGAGCATAAAGCGCTCGACGTGCTCGGGCTTGCCGCGGAAGCCACGCCGCAGGCGGCAGTTTTGCGTAGCGATGCCGGCCGGGCAGGTATCCTGCTGGCAGTCGCGCTGCATGAGACAGCCCATGGAGATGAGCGGCATGGTCGCAAAGCCAAACTCCTCGGCGCCCAACAGGCAGGCGACGGCAACATCGGTGCCGTCCATGAGCTTGCCGTCGGCCTCGAGCACCACGCGTGAGCGCAGGCCGTTTTGCAGCAACGTCTGCTGGGCCTCGGCAAGGCCGAGCTCCAGCGGCAGGCCCGCATGCCAGATGGAATCGCGCGCCGCGGCACCCGAGCCGCCGTTATGGCCGCTAATCAAGATCTTGTCTGCAGCACCCTTGGCCACACCGGTGGCGATGGTGCCGACGCCGGCCTCGCTGACCAGCTTGACCGACACGCGTGCGCCGGGGTTGGCGTTCTTAAGGTCAAAGATCAGCTCCGCCAGGTCCTCGATGGAGTAGATGTCGTGGTGCGGCGGAGGCGAGATCAGGCCGATGCCGGGCGTGGACTGACGGACCTCGGCAATCCAGGGGTAGACCTTCTTGCCGGGCAGGTGTCCGCCCTCGCCGGGCTTGGCGCCCTGGGCCATCTTGATCTGAATCTCGAAGGCGCTGCACAGGTAGCGGCTCGTCACGCCAAAGCGCGCGCTTGCCACCTGCTTGATGGCGGAATTCTTGGAGTCACCGTTGGCCAGCGGGGTCTCGCGACGCGAATCCTCGCCGCCCTCGCCCGAGTTGGAACGACCGTGCAGGCGGTTCATGGCGATGGCCATGCACTCGTGTGCCTCTTTGCTGATGGAACCGTACGACATGGCGCCGGTGTTAAAGCGGCGGACGATGTTGAGCGCGGGCTCCACCTCGTCGAGCGAAACCGGCGTGCGGCCGTTGTCGTCAAAGTCAAGCAGGTCGCGTAGGCGCACGGCACGACCGGTGCGGTGCAGGCGGGCGCTGTACTCCTTAAAGGTATCGTAGCTGTCCTCGCGGCAGGCGGTCTGCAGCAGGTAGACGGTCTGAGGGTCGATCAGGTGATCCTCGCCGCCGAGCGGGCGCCACTTCGTCAGGCCCAGTGTGGGCAGCTGATCGGGAGCCGGGCTCTTAAGGATGGCGAGCGCGGCGTCATAGCGCTCATTCTGCTCGCGCTCAACGTCCTCGACGCCCATACCGCCCACACGGCTCACCGTGCCGGCAAAGTACGCGTTGACGAACTCCGGCGTAAAGCCCACGGCCTCGAAGATTTGCGCCGAATGGTAACTCTGCACCGTGGAGATGCCCATCTTGGACATGATGGAGACGATGCCCGCCGTCGCGGCCTTGTTGTAGTTGGCGATGCCCTGCTCGGCTGTCACGTCCAGATCGCCGTGCGCCGCCAAGTCGCGAATGCACGCATGCGCGTTGTACGGATAGATGCCGCTCGCGGAGTAGCCCACCAGCGCCGCAAAGTCGTGCGGGGACACGGCGTCGCCACACTCCACCACGATGTCGGCAAAGGTACGCACGCCAGCGCGGATCAGGTGATTGTGCACGCAGCCCACGGCAAGCAGCGACGGCACGGGCACCTCGCCCGCAGCGGCACGATCGCTCAACACCACGATGTTCACGCCGTCGCGGACCGCAGCCTCAACGTCCTCTGCAAGCTGCTTGAGCGCAGCCTGCAGCGCGCCCTCGCCGGCATCGCGGCGGTAGACGGCACGGAAGCGACGGGTCTTAAAGCCCACGCGGTCGATGGCGCAGATGCGGTCAAACTCCTCCTCGTTGAGCAACGGGCGCTCCAAGCGCACCAGCTGGCAGGCCGTGCGGGAGTCCTCGAGCAGGTTGCCGTGGTTGCCCAGGTAGAGCGTGGTCGAAGTCACCATGTGCTCGCGAAGGGCATCGATGGGCGGGTTCGTAACCTGGGCGAACAGCTGATAGAAGTAGTCAAAGAACGAACGCGTCTTCTTGGACAGGCAGGCCAGCGGTGCGTCGATGCCCATCGAGGCGAGCGGGGCCTTGCCCTGCTGGGCCATGGGGCGCACGACCTCGTCAACATCATCCCAGTGGTAGCCGAGCTTGGCCATACGCACGGCAGCGGGCACCTCGGCGTCCTCGGCGGGCGTTGCCGCAACGGGCTCATCGAGCGCGGCAACGGTCAGCGTCTCCTCGGCAATCCAATCACGGTAGGGCTTTTCCTTGGCGTAACGGGCGCGCAGCTCGTCGTTGTAGATCACGCGGCCGCGGGCAAAGTCGACCTCGAGCATCTGGCCCGGCCCCAGACAGCCGCTCGTCAGGATGTTCTCGGGGCTCACCTCGATGGTGCCCACCTCGCTTGCCAGCATAAAGCGACCGTCGCGCGTCACATAGTAGCGAGCCGGGCGCAGGCCGTTACGGTCGAGGGCGGCGCCCAGCGTGCGACCGTCGGTAAAGGCGATGGCCGCCGGGCCGTCCCACGGCTCCATGAGCATGGACTGGTAGGCATCGTAGGCGCGGCGTTCCTCGCTCAGACTGTCGTTGTGGTCCCACGGCTCGGGCAGCAGCATGGAGGCAGCACGCGTGAGCGGGCGACCGTTCATGACCAGGAACTCCAGCACGTTGTCCAGAATCGCGGAGTCGGAACCCTCGCGGTTGATGATGGGCATCACGCGCTCAAGATCGTGCTGCAGCACGGGGCTATACAGATTGGGCTCGCGGGCACGAATCCAGTTGACGTTGCCCTTAAGGGTATTGATCTCGCCGTTGTGGATGATAAAGCGATTGGGGTGTGCACGCTCCCAGCTGGGCGTGGTATTGGTGGAGTAGCGCGAGTGGACGAGCGCCACGGCCGTCTTGACGGCGGCGTCGTTGAGGTCGATGAAGAAGCGACGCATCTGCGTGGCGACCAGCATGCCCTTGTACACGATAGTGCGCGAGCTCATGGAGCACACGTAGAAGATCTTGTCGCGCAGGGCAAACTCGGCATCGGCCTTCTTCTCGATGGTGCGGCGGCACACATACAGACGGCGCTCGAAGGCATCGCCGGCGGGCGTGTCGTCCGGTCGGCCCAGGAAGGCCTGAAGGATAGTGGGCATGCAGGCGCGGGCTGTCTCGCCCAGGTCGTGCGGGTCGACCGGCACCTCGCGCCAAAAGAGCAGCGGCACGCCAGCCTCGGCGCAGCCCTCCTCAAACACGCGGCGGGCATCCTCTACGCCCTTGTCGTCCTGCGGGAAGAACAGCATGGCCACGCCATAGTCGCCCTCTGCCGGCAGAATCTGGCCGCACTTTTGAGCCTCTTTGCGAAAAAAGTGATGCGGAACCTGGAACAGGATGCCGGCGCCGTCGCCGGTGTTCTTCTCGAGTCCCGTCCCGCCGCGGTGCTCCAAGTTGACCAGAATGGACAGCGCGTCGTCCAGAATCTGGTGATGGCGCTCACCGTTGATATCGGCAAGCGCGCCGATGCCACATGCATCGTGGTCGAATTCGGGGCGATAAAGGCCCTGCTGCTGAGCGGAATCTGCCTGCATCGCGATCCTCCCCTAGATATTAGACAGTCAGTTGAGTAGGCATAGTAGGAGTATCGCCGGCCCGCTGTGTTTCCCACCCGTTTCGAAACAATCGCGTAACGCACGCCCCACGAGTGGACACCGCCGACCTCAAGGGCGACAACAAGGGCCCCAAGTTCGGCCCGTATGCTCACCGTTTCAAACATCTCAATCTGTAACAGGAAGACCCCATTTCGACGCCTAACTGTTACAGATTGAGATGTTTTTGAGAGACGGTTCCGAATGTCTCAATCTGTAACACGAAGGGCCGGTTTTGGCGGTCAGCTGTTACAGATCGAGATTTTCCATAGGACCATTTCTTCCTGTCTCGATCTGTAACACCTAGGCCCCATTTCCATCCCTAGTTATTACAGATCAAGACATTTCGGCAATCCCCTTTCACCATCCTATTCAAATACAACAATTTTGTTAGTCTTGGTTAACTTTTGAGCCTAAAACGGGTATCCTTTGCGGCGTCAAGCAAACGGCACGCAGGAGCGCACCATGATCAACCATCTCAAACAACACTTTGGTTCCCGGCGCACCGGCGGTCACGGAGGCCTGGACATTGCACGGCATATCGGCCCTGGGCTGCTCGTGACCGTTGGCTTTATCGACCCGGGCAATTGGGCCTCCAATATGGCCGCCGGCTCGCAGTTTGGCTACGCGCTGCTGTGGATCGTCACGCTGTCCACGATTATGCTCATCGTGCTGCAGCACAACGCGGCGCACTTGGGCATCGCCACGGGCATGTGCCTTGCCGAGGCCACGACGCGCCACCTGCCCCGCCTCGTCGGGCGTGCGATACTCGGCAGCGCGTATCTAGCCACGGTCGCCACCGCCATGGCCGAAGTCCTGGGCGGCGCGATTGCCCTTCAAATGCTCTTTGGGCTGCCCGTGCGTGCGGGCTGCGTCATCGTGGCGGCAGTATCGATGGCGATGCTCATGACGAACTCCTACAAGCGTGCCGAACGCTGGATCATCGCCTTCGTCGGCGTGGTAGGACTCTCGTTTTTGGCCGAGCTTGCACTAGTCAAGATCGACTGGCCGCAAGCCGCCACAAGCTGGATCACACCCAGTATGCCCACCGGCTCGGCAGCGATTATCGTAAGTGTCCTAGGGGCGGTCGTTATGCCTGTCTCTTATACACATCTCCGAGCCCACGAGACTACGCTG